>NZ_JBBCAT010000002.1:0-306596 GCF_037203705.1 Prosthecomicrobium sp. N25 | reverse complement strand
ATCCACGACGTGGTGCTCGAGGCCAGGCAGATGCAGCGCGCCATGCGCCGCCGCTACCCGCACCTCATCGACGAGTGACCGCCCGCCGCCGACCGGCGGAAACGAAAGGCCGCGGACTTCGTGCCCGCGGCCTTCGCGTTTTAGGGAAGTCTCGTCCGGACCCGGGCCTTCTCAACCCGCCTCGCGCAGCCGGTCCTGCTTCTTCCGCTCGTTCGGGTCGAGGTGGACCTTGCGCAGCCGGATCGACTTCGGCGTCACCTCGACCAGCTCGTCGTCCTGGATCCACGCCAGCGAGCGCTCCAGCGTCATGCGGATCGGCGGCGTCAGGCGGACCGCCTCGTCCTTGCCGGCGGCACGGATGTTGGTGAGCTTCTTGCCCTTGAGGACGTTGACCTCCAGGTCGTTGTCCCGGTTGTGCTCGCCGATGATCATGCCCTGGTAGACCTTGCAGCCCGGCTCGATCATCATCGGGCCGCGGTCCTCGAGGTTCCACATGGCATACGCGACCGCCTCGCCGGCGTCGTTGGAGATGAGCACGCCGTTGCGCCGGCCCGGAAGCTCGCCCTTGTAGGGCGCGTAGGCGTGGAACAGGCGGTTCATGATCGCCGTGCCGCGCGTATCCGTCATCAGCTCGCCCTGGTAGCCGATCAGGCCGCGGGTCGGTGCGTAGAAGACGAGCCGCTGCCGATGGCCGCCCGACGGCCGCATCTCGATCATGTCGGCCTTGCGCTCGCTCATCTTCTGCACGACGACGCCGGCATGCTCCTCGTCGACGTCGATCAGCACCTCCTCGATGGGCTCGAGCAGCTCGCCCGTGGCCTCGTCCTTCTTCATCACGACCCGCGGCCGCGAGACGGCCAGTTCGAAGCCTTCGCGCCGCATGGTCTCGATCAGCACCGCGAGCTGGAGCTCGCCGCGGCCGGACACGAAGAACGAATCCTTGTCCTCCGACTCCTCGATCTTGAGCGCGACGTTGCCTTCGGCTTCCTTCATGAGCCGGTCGCGGATCACGCGGCTCGTGACCTTGTCGCCCTCCGTGCCGGCGAGCGGCGAGTCGTTGACGATGAACGACATGGTGACGGTGGGCGGGTCGATCGGATGGGCCGGCAGCGGCGTGTCGACCGAGAGGTCGCAGAACGTGTCCGCGACCGTTCCCTTGGTCAGGCCCGCGATGGCGACGATGTCGCCCGCCTCGCCGAGCTCGATGGGCGTCCGCTCGATGCCCCGGAAGGCCAGGATCTTGGAGATGCGGCCCTGCTCCAGGAGGGAGCCGTCGCGCGACAGGACCTTGATGGTCTGGTTCGGCTTGATCGTCCCCGAGGTGATGCGGCCGGTGATGATCCGGCCGAGGAACGGGTTCGCCTCCAGGATCGTGCCGATCATGCGGAACGGCCCCTCCTCGACCTTCGCGGGCGGGACGTGCTTCAGCACGAGGTCGAAGAGCGGCGCCATGCCCAGGTCCTGCGGCCCCTCGGGGCTCTCCGCCATCCAGCCGTTCCGGCCCGAGCCGTACAGGATCGGGAAGTCGAGCTGCTCGTCGGTGGCGTCGAGCGCGGCGAAGAGGTCGAACACCTCGTTGACCACCTCCTGGGCGCGCGCGTCCGAACGGTCCACCTTGTTGATGGCGACGATCGGCTTCAGCCCGACCTTGAGGGCCTTGCCGACCACGAACTTGGTCTGCGGCATCGGCCCCTCGGCGGCGTCGACCAGCACGATGGCGCCGTCCACCATGTTGAGGATGCGCTCCACCTCGCCGCCGAAGTCGGCGTGGCCGGGGGTGTCGACGATGTTGATGCGCGTGTCCTTCCAGACGACCGAGGTCGCCTTGGCCAGGATCGTGATGCCGCGTTCCTTCTCCAACTCGTTGGAGTCCATGACGCGCTCGGCCACCCGCTGGTTCTCGCGGTAGGAGCCGGACTGCTTCAGGAGTTCGTCGACGAGGGTGGTCTTGCCGTGGTCGACGTGGGCGATGATGGCGATGTTGCGCAGCTTCATGGTGCAAATCCTGCGGCGGCGCGGCGCGCCCGTTGCTCGGGCCCGGCACCGCGCTCTGGTCGTCGGTCGCTTCGGGAATTGGCGCCGTGCATACCCTGTTCCATGCTGCACCGCAAGGTTTTCCCGGCTTCGCGCGTTCTGCCGCGGCAGCGCGACACCCTCGCGACGGTGCGGCGGGGCTCCCATGCGGCCTCCCCGATTGTACCGGACGTCCGGTCCGGATAGATAAGGCGCCCTTACGGTCAGGATGCCTGCTCATGTCTCCAACGCCCGAGGAACCCATTTCGGTGCTCCTCTCCGACGTCACGCGCCTGTTCTGGCGCCGCCTGGAGGCGGCGCTGAAGGGCGCCGGCCTGGATTTCACCGCCGGCGAGGCCCGCACCCTCGTCAACGCCGCGCGCAGCCCCGGGCTGCGCCAGGCGGCTCTGGCCGAGCGTATGCGCATCGAGCCCATGACGCTGGTCGGCTTCCTGGACCGCCTGGAGGCGCGCGGCCTCGTCGAGCGCAGCGCCGATCCCGCCGACCGCCGGGCGAAGCTCGTCCGCACCACGGCCGCCGCCGCCGAGATGGTCGAGCGGGTCCTGTCCGTCTCCGCCATCGTCAAGGCCGAGGTCTCGGCCGGGCTCACGCCCGCCGAGATCGAGGTCCTTCGCGACCTGCTCCAGCGCATCCGCGCCAACCTCGACATCCTCCAGGACGGACCGGGGGCCTGCGCCGCATGAACAAGCCTCTCCCGCCCGCGCCGCCGGCCGGCACCCCCGTCGCCGATGCCGCCGCCCCGCTCCTGAGCGCGACCCGCACCTCCGTCATCGGCGCGATCCTGATCGCGCTCGGTCCGATCTCGATGGCGCTCTATACCCCCGCCATGCCGACGCTCGTGACGGCCTTCGGCACCACGATCGCCACCATCAAGCTGACCCTGACGCTCTACTTCGCGGGCTTCGCGCTCGCCCAGCTCGCCTGCGGCCCCCTTTCGGACGCCTATGGGCGCCGCCCGGTGACACTCGCCTTCATGGGTCTCTACCTCCTGGCGAGCCTCGCGGCCCTGCTGTCGCCCTCGGTCCACGTGCTCCTGGCCGCCCGCTTCCTGCAGGGTGTCGGCGCCGCTGCCGGGGTCGCGATCGCCCGCGCCATCGTGCGCGACCTCTTTGAGGGCCAGCAATCGGCGCGCATCATGAACACCATGGGCATCATGCTCGCGCTCGGCCCCGCCATCTCGCCGACGATCGGCGGCATCACGCTCGACCTCGCCGGCTGGCACGCGATCTTCGCCCTCATGGTCGTCTACGGGGCTGTGGTGGTGGGCATGGTGCTGTTCGTCCTGCCCGAGACCAACCGCGCCCCCGACCCGGCCCGCGCCCGACCCGCCATGCTGGTGGCCGCCTACGGCACGCTCCTGCGCGAGCCGCGCTTCATGCTGCCTGCCGCCGTCCTCGGCACCGCCCTCGGCGCCCTCTACGCGCTCGGCACCATGCTGCCTTTCGTGCTGATCGACCGGGCCGGCCTGACCCCGACCCAGTTCGGTCTCGGCATGATCGCCCAGACCGGCTCCTTCGCGACCGGCGGTTTCCTGGTCCGCAAGCTCCTGATCGAGACCGACGCCCAGAAGCTGGTGCGTCCCGGCATCCTGATCGGCCTCGCGGCCGCCCTGGTGCTGGCCGTCCTGATGCGCACCGTGCCGCCGAGCTACATTGCCGTGATGGGCCCGATCGGCGTCTACGCCTTCTCGCTCGCCCTCATCATGCCGGGTCCGTCGACCACGGCCCTTGCCCCGTTCCCCCACATGGCCGGCGCCGCGGCGGCCCTGCTCGGCTTCATGCAGATGGGCGGCGGCCTCGTCGGCAGCCTGGCGGCGGCCCTCTTCGGCGACCCCGTCAAGGCGCTGGCCACCATCCTGCCGGTCATGATGGCGATGGCCCTCCTCGCCGACATCGCCTACCTCCGGCTGACCCGGCGGACCTGAGCCCCGGGTCCCGCCTCACTCGCTCGAGAACCGGAGCGCCGCCGCGGCCGCCACCGGCCCGATGACCGCCGAAAAGAGCCCGAGCCCGGCGAGGATCAGGAAGGGCGTCATGAACGGCGTCGGTTCGGTCACGGCCGCGGTCGTCGCCGACACGCCGAAGATCAGCACCGGCACGGTCAGCGGCAGGACCAGGATGGCGAGGAGCAGGCCGCCGCGCCGGAGCGTGACGGTCAGCGCCGCCCCGATGGCGCCGATGAAGGTGAGCGCCGGCGTGCCGACCGCGAGCGTCGCCACCGACGCCCCGATGGCTGCCGGCTCCATGTTCATGAAGACCGCCAGGAGCGGCGCGACCAGCACGAGCGGCAGTCCCGTCGCCACCCAGTGGGCGAGGCACTTCACCAGGACGACGATCTCGAGCGGTTCCTCGCCCATCAGGATGAGGTCGAGCGTGCCGTCGTCGCGGTCCGCCTGGAACAGCCGGTCGAGCGACAGGAGGGTCGCCAGCAGCGCCCCGATCCACAGGATCGCGGGCCCGATCCGGGCCAGGAGGTTGAGGTCCGGCCCGACCCCGAAGGGAATGACGGTGACCACGATCAGGAAGAACAAGGCCCCCATCAGGGCCCCGCCGCCGATCCGCGTCGCCAAGCGGAATTCCCGCAGGAACAGCGCGCCGACCGGGGTCATGCCGTGCCTCCCGCCGGCCCGCGCCCGAGCACCAGGGCACGAACCTCGGAGAAGAGCAGGGGCTGATGGGTCGCCGCGACCACGATGCCTCCCGCGGCCTGGTGCCCGGCGACGATCTCGGTGAAACGCGCCTCCGAGGCGGCGTCGAGCGCCGACGTCGGCTCGTCGAGCAGCCACACCGTCCGCCGCGAGACGAGCAGCCGCGCGAGCGAGAGCCGCCGACGCTGCCCCGCCGACAGATAGGCGGCCGGCAGGCCCTTGAGGTGCTGGAGCCCGACCGTGTCGAGCGCCTCGTCGAGCCCGCGCGCCGGCTGGTCGTAGAAGGAGCGCCAGAAGCCGAGATTCTCCTCCACCGTCAGGGACGGCTTCAGCGCGTCCTGGTGGCCGAAATAATGGCACTGCTGGGCGAGGCTCAGCTCGGCGTCGCCGTCGATCAGCGCCAGGCTGCCCGCCGCCGGCCGCACCAGCCCGGCCAGCACCCGCAGCAGGCTCGACTTCCCCGCCCCGTTCGGCCCCGTGACGATCAGCGCCTCGCCGCTCGCGACCGTGAAGCCGAGGCCCGTGAAGACCAGCCGGCCGCCCCGTTCGCACGCGAGATCGTGCGCCTCCAGGCGGCTTGGGATGATGTCCGGCATGCTCCCGAGATCCTCCGCGCATGCCCGTCGCTGCGCCGCACAAAAATTCTGCAGCCCGGCGCCGCCCACGACTCTCGTCTGACTGGCCTCCTCATACGAAATTCGTTACAAGGCCGGCAACCCGCGTCGACACGTCGCGGGGCCGGTGAGACCGGGACGGTCTTCCGCGACGGCACGTGCCGTCTCATCGCCTTGCGGCCGAGTTTCCCGCACCGCCCCGGCGGAGCGCGCCCGGCACCGCGGCGCGCGGGACCGTCCGCAATGGGAAGGACAAGTGCCGTGACGACCTCATCCCTCGACAGCTTCAAGGCGCGCAGGACGCTGACCGTCGGCTCCAAGAGCTACGAGTATTTCAGTCTTGTCGAGGCGGAGAAGAACGGCCTCGCCGGCGTTTCACGGCTGCCCTTCTCGATGAAGGTGCTGCTCGAGAACCTGCTCCGTTACGAGGACGGCCGCACCGTCACGGCCGACGACGTCCGCGCCGTCGCCGCCTGGCTCGACAACCGCGGCAAGGCCGAACGCGAGATCGCCTTCCGGCCCGCCCGCGTGCTGATGCAGGACTTCACCGGCGTGCCCGCGGTCGTCGACCTCGCCGCCTTGCGCGACGCCATGAAGGCGCTCGGCGGCGATCCGGAGAAGATCAACCCGCTGGTTCCGGTCGACCTCGTCATTGATCACTCCTTCGTGGTCGACTTCTACGGCAACGCCACCGCGCTTCAGCGCAACGTCGAGCGCGAGTACGAGCAGAACCAGGAGCGCTACCGCTTCCTGCGCTGGGGCCAGCAGGCCTTCGAGAACTTCCGCGTCGTGCCGCCGGGCACCGGCATCTGCCACCAGGTCAATCTCGAGTACCTCGCCCAGACGGTCTGGACCCGCACCGAGGGCGGCACCACCACGGCCTACCCGGACACCCTCGTCGGCACCGACAGCCACACGACCATGATCAACGGCCTCGGCGTGCTCGGCTGGGGCGTCGGCGGAATCGAGGCGGAGGCGGCCATGCTCGGCCAGCCCATCTCGATGCTCATCCCGGAGGTGATCGGCTTCAAGCTCACCGGCCGCGTCAAGGCGGGCATCACGGCGACCGACGTCGTCCTGACCGTCACCCAGATGCTGCGCAAGAAGGGCGTCGTCGGCAAGTTCGTCGAGTTCTTCGGCCCCGGCCTCGCCTCCATGTCGCTGGCCGACCGCGCCACCATCGCCAACATGGCCCCCGAATACGGCGCCACCTGCGGCTTCTTCCCGGTCGATTCCGAGACGATCGCCTACCTGACCATGTCGGCCCGCACCGAGGACCGCATCGCCCTGGTCGAGGCCTACGCCAAGGCCCAGGACATGTTCCGCACCGCCGAGACCGCCGACCCGGTCTTCACCGACACGCTGGAGCTCGACCTCGGCACCGTCGAGCCCTCGCTCGCCGGCCCCAAGCGCCCGCAGGACCGCGTCGAGCTGAAGAACGTCAAGGCGGGCTTCGCCGCCAGCCTGGCGGGCGAGTTCAAGAAGGCGGGCGAGGACGGCCGGAAGGTGCCTGTCGCCGGGAAGGACTTCGAGGTCGGCCACGGCCACGTGGTGATCGCGGCCATCACCTCCTGCACCAACACCTCCAACCCGAGCGTGATGATCGGGGCCGGGCTCCTCGCCCGCAAGGCGGTCGAGAAGGGCCTCTCCTCCAAGCCCTGGGTGAAGACCTCGCTCGCACCCGGAAGCCAGGTGGTCGCCGACTATTTCGAGCGCTCGGGCCTGCAGAAGGATCTGGACGCCCTCGGCTTCAACCTGGTCGGCTTCGGCTGCGCCACCTGCATCGGCAACTCCGGCCCGCTCGACGAGCCGATCTCGGAGGCCGTCAACGCCGCCGACCTCGTCGTGGCGGCGGTGCTCTCCGGCAACCGCAACTTCGAGGGCCGCGTCAATCCGGACGTCAAGGCCAACTACCTCGCCTCCCCGCCGCTCGTCGTCGCCTACGCGCTCGCCGGCAGCATGAACGTCGACCTCACCACGGAGCCGCTCGGGATCGGCAAGGACGGCCAGCCCGTCTACCTCGCCGACATCTGGCCCACCAAGACGGAGATCGACGCGGTCATCGAGCAGTTCATCACCCGCGCCGTCTTCGCCGAGAAATACGCCTCCGTGTTCGAGGGCGACGAGCGCTGGCGCAAGATCGAGATCACCAAGGGCCTGACCTACTCCTGGCAGTCGACCTCGACCTACGTGCAGAACCCGCCCTACTTCGTCGGCATGACGAAGGAGCCGAAGCCGATCACCGACATCCGCAACGCGCGGATCCTCGGCCTCTTCCTCGACTCCATCACGACCGACCACATCTCTCCGGCCGGCTCCATCAAGGCCGCGAGCCCGGCGGGCGAATACCTGCGAGACCATCAGGTCCGCCCCCAGGACTTCAACCAGTACGGCACCCGCCGCGGCAACCACGAAGTCATGATGCGCGGCACCTTCGCCAACATCCGCATCAAGAACCAGATGCTCGGCGGCAAGGAGGGCGGCAACACCCTGCACTACCCCGACGCCAAGGAGATGCCGATCTACACGGCGGCCATGCAGTACAAGACCGAGGGCGTGCCGCTGGTCGTCTTCGCCGGCAAGGAATACGGCACCGGCTCCTCGCGCGACTGGGCCGCCAAGGGGACCAACCTGCTCGGCGTCCGCGCCGTGGTGGCGCAGTCCTTCGAGCGCATCCACCGCTCCAATCTGGTCGGCATGGGCGTCCTGCCGCTGCAGTTCCGCGACGGCGACGGCTGGCAGCAGCTCGGCCTCAAAGGCGACGAGGTGGTCACGATCCTGGGCCTGGAGGCCGGCCTCAAGCCGCGCCAGGTGCTGCAGGCCGAGATCGTCGCCGCCGACGGGTCGAAGAAGACCGTCGACCTGATCTGCCGGATCGACACCCTGGACGAGCTCGACTACTTCCAGAACGGCGGCATCCTGCCCTACGTCCTGCGCAAGCTCGTCGCCTGACGGCCGGCGCTCCGGCAGGCTGGGACACATTTGGAAACCGCCGGCCGAAATCCGGCGGTTTCCGATGTTTGCTCAAGGGCATGGCCTGTCACATCGACGTGACTCGCACTTGATGCCCCGCGGGCGTACCAAGGGCCCGAGGGGCATCGGTTCGATGGGGTGGTGACGATCGTGAATCGCGTTCTGGGGCTGTTCATGTCCGGCCTCGCCATGTCGGCGGGGGCCGTCGCGGCCGCGGCCGGCGAGGCCGCCCCGCGGGGCGTGGTGGAGCTCTTCACGAGCCAGGGCTGCTCGTCGTGCCCGCCCGCCGACGCCCTGATGAACAGGCTCGCCCAGGACAGGTCGCTGGTCGCCCTCACCTTCCCGGTCGACTACTGGGACTATCTGGGCTGGAAGGACACCCTGGCCCGCCCCGAATTCTCCCAGCGCCAGCGCGGCTACGCGGGCTCGCGCGGCGATCGGGCCATCTACACGCCGCAGATGGTCGTGAACGGCCGCGAGCACGTGGTCGGCAGCGACCAGGCCGCCATCGACCGCTCCGTCTCCGGCCAGCGCGACCGCTTCGGCGGGCTCCCGGTCGAGACCGCCATCGAGGTGAAGGGCGACGTCGTGACCGCCCGCGTCGGCGAGGCGCGCAACCCGGCGGACTCGAAGGCGACGCTCTGGCTGGTCGTGTTCGACCGGAACAACACCGTCCCGATCGGGCGGGGCGAGAACCGCGGCCGCCAGGTCACCTATTCCAACGTGGTCCGCCAGGTCCAGCCGATCGGCATGTGGAAGGGCAAGCCCCTCTCCGTGGAACTGCCGAAGCACGACCTCATGCCCAACGACAACACCGGCATGGCCGTGCTCCTGCAGGTCGACGCCGACGGCAAGCCGGGGGCGATCCTCGGCGCCGCGCTGCTCGCCGGTCCGTCGAGCTGACCCGGCCCGGTCGCATTCCCCCTCACGTCTCGACCAGCTTCGGCTTCTTCTCCAGAACGGCGAGCACGCGGCCGAGCTCCTGGCCGCGCTTGAGGATCATGCCGCCCTGCGCCACGACGGAATACTGCCCCTGCCGGCCCGCCAGCCGCGGCGACTTCTCGATCGTGTAGAGCGGCGCCTCGGCGGTGCGGCGGAAGACCGAGAAGACGGCCCGGTCCTTGAGATGGTCGATCGCGTAGTCGCGCCACTCGCCCGCCGCCACCATCCGGCCGTAGACCTTCAAAATCTCGAACAGTTCCTTGCGGTCGAACGTCACCGCCGCCGGTCCCCGAGGGACCGGGAAGGGAGCCACGACGGCACTGGAAACGGGGTCGGCGGAACTCTGGCTGTCCTCGAACTGGTTCAATGCGCGTCTCCGGCTGGCGCCGTCATGATCGCCCCGTGCCGCAGCCTTGGCAAGCGGAGCCGTCCGGCGCCCGCGGGCGCGCGACCCTCCCGTCGCGTGACGACTTGACGGCCCGTCCGCCTGCCACTCCCATGCGGGTCGCGGACCGGAGGCGACGCATGCGGCGGATCGAGACGCTCGACGACATCCAGGAGGGAATCGCGGCCCTGGCCGCCGCCGACCCCCGGCTGGTGCCGGTGATCGCGGTCGCCGGGCCCGTGCCGCTGCGCCGGCGCGAGCCGGGCTTCGAGGGCCTCGCCCGCATCATCGTCTCGCAGCAGATCTCCGTCTCGGCCGCGACCGCCATCTGGAACCGCTTCGCGGCCGCCGTCGACCCGGTCCTCCCCGAGGCCTTCCTGGCCGCCGACCCGGAGGCCCTGCGCGCCGCGGGCCTGTCGGCCGGCAAGGTGCGCACCCTGACCGCCATCGCCCGGGCGGTCGCCGGCCGGGAGGTCGATCTCGACCACGTGGCGGGCTGCAGCCCCGAGGAGGCGCACGCCGCCATGACGCGCATCCACGGCGTCGGCCCCTGGACGGCGGACATCTTCCTGCTCTTCTGCGCCGGCCATCCCGATGTCTGGCCGGGCGGCGACCTCGCCCTCCAGCATGCGGTGCGCATGGGGCTGGGGCTCGAGGAGCGGCCGGCCGAGAAGCTCTGCCGCGGCATCGCCGAGCCCTGGGCCCCCTGGCGCAGCGTGGCGGCGCGCCTCTTCTGGGCCTATTACGGCGCCGTCAAGGAAGGCCGGGACGTGCTGCCGGCCTGAGCCGGCGCGCCGGGCGGGCATGCCGCTCTTGCGGAGGCGCCCGTCATCCGCTACCTCGCGCGAGGTCCCTCTCACCGGTGCTTCCCCGATGCCGCTCCTCGATGGTCCCCGCCTCGCCCCCGCCTACGGCGGCCCGGCCCGGCACCTCGTGGTACTGCTGCACGGCTACGGCGCGGACGGCCACGATCTCCTGGAACTCGGCCGCGTCTTCGCCCGCGTCCTACCCACCGCCGCCTTCGTGGCCCCGAACGCCCCGGAGCGCTGCGGCATGGCGCCGGTCGGCTACCAGTGGTTCCCGCTCACCTTCCGCGACCCGACCGAGTTCTGGCGTGGCGTGAATCAGGCCGCCCCCCTGCTCGACGCCTTCCTGGACGACGAGCTGGCCCGCCACGGCCTCGGCGACGAGGCCCTCGCGCTGGTCGGCTTCAGCCAGGGCACCATGATGGCGCTCCACGTCGCCCCGCGCCGGCGCCGCCCCATCGCGGGCGTGGTCGGCTTCTCGGGGCTCCTGGCGGGCGCCGAGGCCCTGGCCCAGGAGGTCAGGACCACGCCGCCGGTCCTGCTCGTCCATGGCGACGCCGACGAGGTCGTGCCGGTGGAGATGCTGCTGCCCGCCGCCGAGGCACTCTCGGCCGCCGGCCTCGCCGTGGAATGGCACCGCGTCCCCGGCCTCGGCCACGGCATCGACGAGGACGGCCTCGCCCTCGCGGCCGGCTTCCTCGGCCGCGTCCTCGGGCCCTGAGCCCCGCGCCGGGGAGCCCCTATCGATCGTCGGCTTCACAAGCCCGACACACGGCCTATAGAATATCCCGAGTGGGGGGCGGTCGGACCGCGCGAGTCGCGGTCGGACCGTGGTTCGAAGCGTGCGAGTGCGAGGAGCGTGTCTTGACGATCCACGTCTCTCCGGAAGCCCATCCTGCCTTGGTGCTCAACGCGGACTTTCGCCCGTTGAGCTACTACCCCCTGTCGGTCTGGTCCTGGCAGGACGCCATCAAGGCCGTCTTCCTCGACCGCGTGAACATCGTCTCGCACTACGACGTGGAGGTCCGCTCGACCAGCTTCTCGATGCGGCTGCCCTCGGTCGTGTCGCTGAAGACCTTCGTGAAGCCGTCCCGCAACCCGGCCTTCACCCGCTTCAACGTGTTCCTGCGCGACCGCTTCCAGTGCCAGTATTGCGGGTCGCGGGAAGACCTGACCTTCGACCACCTGATCCCGCGCTCGAAGGGCGGCGTCACCACCTGGGAGAACGTGCTGACCGCCTGCTCGCCCTGCAATCTCAGGAAGGGCAGCAAGACCCCGTACGAGGCCGGCATGCATCCGCACCAGTTCCCCTTCCGCCCGAGCGTGCACGACCTGCACAACAACGGTCGGATGTTCCCGCCGAACTTCCTGCACGAGTCCTGGATGGACTACCTCTACTGGGACACCGAGCTGGAGCCCTGACCGGCCCCGCGCCGCTTCGCCGTCACCTCGATCTCGACCTTCATCTCGGGTCGGATCAGGTCGCACACGACCATGGTGGCGGCGGGACGGATCGCGCCGAAGTAGCCGCCGACCACCGGAAAGACCCGGTCCGCGTAGGCGGCCTCGGTCACGTGGTAGGTCGCCCGGACCACGTCCTCGAGCGCGAAGCCGGCCTCCGCGAGGGCCCGCGCGATGGTCTCCATCGCGTTGCGGGCCTGGTCCTCGACCGCGTCCGGCATGGTCATCGTGGCATAGTCGTAGCCCGTGGTGCCGGACACCCAGCACCAGTCGCCGTCCGCGACCGCGCGCGAATAGCCGGCCACCGCCTCGAAGGGCGAACCGGTCGAGATCAGGCGTCGGCCCATCCCCGCTGTCTCCTTCGCCGGACCGGTCCGGTCCCCGCCGTCCTGCCGACGACGCGCCGGGGCCTCACGCCCAGGGCTGCGCCTCGGCGAGCTTCTTCTCGTAGCCGCTGATTTTGTCGGCCTTCTCGAGCGTCAGGCCGATGTCGTCCAGGCCGTTGAGGAGGCAGTGCTTGCGGAACGGGTCGAGGTCGAAGGCGACGCGCCCGCCGTCCGGCCCGCGGATCTCCTGCGCCTCCAGGTCGACCGTCAGGGTCGCGTTGGCGCCCCGGCTGGCATCGTCCATCAGCTTCTCCAGGTCCTCGGGCGAGACCACGATCGGCAGGATGCCGTTCTTGAAGCAGTTGTTGTAGAAGATGTCCGCGAAGCTCGTGGAGATCACGCAGCGGATGCCGTAGTCGAGCAGCGCCCAGGGCGCATGCTCGCGACTCGACCCGCAGCCGAAGTTGTCGCCCGCCACCAGGATCTGGGCCTTGCGGTAGGCCGGCTGGTTGAGCACGAAGCCGGGCTTCTCGGTGCCGTCCTCGTTGAAGCGCATCTCGTAGAAGAGGCCCTTGGCGAGACCCGTCCGCTCGATGGTCTTCAGGAACTGCTTCGGGATGATCATGTCCGTGTCGATATTGACGATCGGCAGCGGCGCGGCCACGCCCGTGAGCGTCGTGAACTTGTCCATGGCAGGTCTCCGGCTCTGACGCGGCGCGTCATAGCGCTTTTCGCCAGCACATAGAAGGGGGTTCGGGCGTGACCCGCCCTTGCGTCCAAGGCGCAAGTGTCGCCCACCTCGGTCGTAAGCACAATGGAGGCCGGGCGGTCGCGGCTGTAGTCTTGACGGCTCGTGCTGCCGAAAGAAGGCGGACGGCCGAGCCCGGCCGATCCGCGGGGGTCCGAGAGCCCGGCCGCACGCGGGAGGTCACGCCATGTGCCACATCTTCGCCAGCCAGTCACCGGCGAGCTACGCCTTCGAGACCCGCTCGATCCGCCTCAACGGCCAGAGCACGTCCATCCGCCTGGAGCGGATCTTCTGGAACGTGCTCGAGATGATCGCCGGACGGGAGGGGATGAGCGTGCCGAAGTTCATCTCGACCCTGCACAGCGAGGTCCTGGTGATCCGGGGGGAGGCTCCCAACTTCACCTCGCACCTGCGCTGCATCTGCCTGGTCGCCCTGGAATCGAGCCTGTCCAGCGCCGAACCGGAGCCGGTTTCGACCCCGCCGCGGGCCCGCGCGGCCTGAGATCGGCTCCGTAGTAACCCTATAACACCCACGTCCCCCGGACCGGGCGTAACCTCCTTCCTCGGCGAGCGGCCCGTCGGCCGCGGCAGGAACGAGGACGCCCCCTTCATGGCCAAGGCCATCCATTCGATGATCCGCGTGCTCGACGAGGCACGCTCGGTGAAATTCTACGAATCCGCCTTCGGGCTTTCCGTCGCGGACCGGTTCGACTTCCCCGACTTCACCCTGGTCTACCTGCGCAACGCGGAAGCGGACTTCGAGGTCGAGCTGACCATCAACAAGGGCCGCGCCGAGCCCTACGACCTCGGCACCGGCTACGGCCACATCGCCTTCGCGGTGGACGACCTCGACGCCGAGCACGCCCGCTTCGAGAGCCTCGGCCTGGAGCCCCGCAAGATCGTCGCCTTCGAGCGCGACGGCGCCCTCCTGGCCCGCTTCTTCTTCGTCTCCGACCCCGACGGCTACAAGATCGAGGTCCTGCAGCGGCACGGCCGCTACCGCTGAACGGCTCCCCGCCTTCCCGACAACGAGGCCCGCCAAGGCGCCCGCCCGAAACCGAGGAAACCCCATGTCCGACCACCATCATGACCATCCACATCGCCACGGCCCCGAGGGCGGCCGTGGCCGGCCCGTCACCCGCCGCCGCTTCCTGGTCCGATCCTCGGAGATGACCCTCGCGGCGGCGATCACCATCACGGCGGCCGGCGCGCTCCTCAACGCCCCGGAGGCCTGGGCGCTCGACGTCCAGTCGCTGAAGCCGGAGACCATGCGGACCCTGATCCAGCTCGCCCGCGACATCTACCCCCACGACAAGGTCGCGGACCGCTTCTATGCGATTGCGGTCAAGGGGCACGACGCCAAGGGCGGCAAGGACCCCGCGCATCGCGCCCTGATCGAGGACGGCATCGCCGCGCTCGACAAAGCCGCCGGCCCGGGCGGCTATCTCGGCCGCGGCTGGGAGGCGGAGCGCGTGGCGCTCCTGCGCAAGATCGAGGACACCCCCTTCTTCCAGGCCGTCCGCGGCGACCTCGTGGTCAGTCTCTACAACCAGCAGGAGATCTGGCCGATCTTCGGCTACGAGGGCGAATCCTACTCGAAGGGCGGCTACATCCGGCGCGGCTTCGACGACATCGACTGGCTCTGACGTCCGGCCCGCCCCGACAAGAAACGCTCTCTCAAGGAAACCCCCATGGCTGCTCGCTATTCCCTGGACGACGACCGCGTCGTCGTCATCATCGGCTCCGGCGCCGGTGGCGGAACGCTCGGCAACGAGCTCGCCCAGCGCGGCATCGACGTCGTCATTCTCGAAGCCGGCGCCCGGCACGAATACGACGACTTCATCAACGACGAGTGGGCGAGCTTCTCCCAGCTCGCCTGGACGGACCCGCGCACCACCTCGGGCTCCTGGCGCGTCGCCAAGAACTTCCCCGGCCTGCCCGCCTGGATCGTCAAGGCGGTCGGCGGATCGACGACCCACTGGGCCGGCGCCTCGCTGCGCTTCCAGGAGCACGAGTTCCGCGCCCGCACCGTTTACGGCGACGTGCCCGGCGCCAACCTGCTCGACTGGCCCATCACCCTGAAGGAGCTCGAGCCCTGGTACGCCCGCGCCGAAGCCAAGATGGGCGTGACGCGCACCAACGAGAACCCCGGCCTGCCCGGCAACAACAATTTCAAGATCCTCAAGGCCGGGGCCGACAAGCTCGGCTACAAGGAGTGCCACACCGGCCGGATGGCCATCAATTCCACCGAGCGCGACGGCCGCAACAGCTGCCAGCAGACCGGCTTCTGCTTCCAGGGCTGCAAGTGGGGCGCCAAGTGGTCGACCCTCTACACCGAGATCCCGAAGGGCGAGGCGACCGGCAAGCTCGAGGTGCGCCCGCAGAGCCACGTCCTGCGCATCGAGCATGACGCCTCCGGCAAGGTGACGAGCGTGGTCTACGCCGACAAGGACGGCACCCTGCAGCGCCAGAAGGCCCGTGTGGTCGCCGTGGCGGGCAATTCGCTCGAGAGCCCGCGCATCCTCCTCAACTCCGCCTCCAACCTGTTCCCCAACGGGCTCGCCAACTCCTCGGGCCAAGTCGGCCGAAACTACATGCGCCATATGACCGGCTCGGTCTACGGCGTCTTCGAGAAGCCGGTCCACTTCTACCGCGGCACCACCATGGCGGGCATCATCCAGGACGAGGCCAGGCACGATCCGAGCCGCGGCTTCGTGGGCGGCTACGAGATGGAGACGCTGGCGCTCGGCCTGCCCTTCATGGCCGCCTTCCTGGATCCCGGCGCCTGGGGCCGCGAGTTCACCTCCGCGCTCGACAGCTACACCAACCTGGCGGGCATGTGGCTCGTGGGCGAGGACATGCCGCAGGAGAAGAACGGCGTCACGCTGTCGACCGTCAAGGACCGCTACGGCATGCCGGTCGCCAACGTCCACTTCGACGACCATCCGAACGACGTCGCCATGCGCAACTACGCGTACGCGCGCGGCCAGGACCTCTACCGCGCGGTCGGCGCCACCCGCACCTTCCCGACCCCGCCATACCCCTCGACCCACAACCTCGGCACCAACCGCATGAGCGAGAAGCCGGGCGACGGCGTCGTCGACAAGTGGGGCCGCGCCCATGACGTGAAGAACCTGTTCGTCTCGGACGGCTCTGTCTTCACCACCGGCGGCGCCGAGAACCCGACCCTCACCATCGTGGCCCTCGCCATCCGGCAGGCCGACACCATCGCCCGCGAGATGGCCGCCGGCTCGTTCTGACCCGGTGCATCGCCGAGGCAGGGGCCGCCGCGCTGCGCGTGACGGCCCTTTTTTCGTATCCCGGCAGGCCGAAACCGTCCGATTCCTTCGTCGCACCCCTTGTGAAATCGGGCCGAAGACCTACCTTGGGGGAACCGTACGGGCAAACCCGTATGCCCGTTGCGATGAGCGTGCGGAACGCTCGCCTTCCTGGAGTTCTCGCCCGAATGGACGTCCTCTCCTTCTTCGCCGCCGAATGGCTCGGCACGCCCGCCTGGATGTGGCTGGGCTTCCTCGCCATCGTCCTCGCCCTCCTCGCCTTCGACCTCGGCATCCTGCACAAGGACGACCGCGAGATGGGAATCTCCGAGAGCCTCTGGCTGTCGGCCTTTTACATCGGCTTCGCCATGCTCTTCGGCGTCGGCGTCTGGATGCTCATGGGCGCCCAGTCCGGTATGGAGTACTTCACGGGCTTCTTCATCGAGAAGAGCCTGTCGATCGACAATGTCTTCGTCATCTCGCTGATCTTCGGCTTCTTCGCCATCCCGCCGAAGTACCAGTACCGGGCGCTCCTATGGGGCATCATCGGCGTGATCGTGCTGCGCGGCGTCATGATCGGCGTGGGCGCCGCCCTGGTGCAGAACTTCTCGTGGGTGCTCTACGTCTTCGCCGTGTTCCTGATCCTCACCGGCATCAAGATGATGCTCGGCCAGGAAGCCGACCCTGACATCTCGAAGAACCCGGTCGTCCGCCTCGCCCGTCGCTACATGCGAATCACCCCGGAGCTGCACGACGAGAAGTTCTTCGTCCGCAAGCCCGACCCGGCCACCGGCAAGCTCGTCACCTGGGCGACGCCGCTCTTCCTGGCGCTGCTCGTCATCAACGTCGCCGACGTGATCTTCGCGGTCGACTCGGTGCCGGCGATCTTCGCGATCACCACCGACACCTTCGTGGTCTACACCGCCAACATCATGGCGATCCTCGGCCTCCGGGCGCTCTACTTCGCCCTGGCCGCCATGGTCACGCGCTTCCACTATCTGAAGTACGCGCTCGCCCTGGTGCTGGTCTTCATCGGCGGCAAGATCTTCATCGCCGACCTGTTCGGTCTCGACAAGCTGCCGGCGTGGTTCTCCCTCGGCGTGACGCTCGCCATCATCGCCGGCGGCATCGCTTGGTCGCTGTGGAAGACCAGGGGCGAAGCCGCCCACACGGTCGCGACCCGCTGACAGACCGTCCCGGTCGACAGTGCCGAAAAGAAGAAACCCCCGATCGAGGATCGGGGGTTTTTTCGTCGGTGACGGCGGGAAGGAAGGGCCTTGGCGGCCTACTTGCATTCCTTCGCGATGGCGTCGACGGCGCCCTGCAGGCCGGCGAGCGAGAAGGAATAGGTGGTCTGGTTGCCGCGCCCCGACTGTCCGCCGACCGTCAGCTTCTTGCCGCGCTTCAGGCTGTCGAGCAGCTTGGCCTCCTCGGCCGGCGTCTCCAGCCAGGCGCCGTCGCCGCGGGTGAACAGGTTGAACTTCTGCCCGTCCACGTCCACCGTGACCTTGCTGCCCTCCTTGAAGGGATAGCCGACCTGGATGGAGGGCTCGTTGCGGACGTTCTCGCCGGGGCGGGTGGAGATGAAGAAGAAGACGTCGCCGTGGTTCAGGGTCTGCGGGTCGAGCTTCGTCGGCTTGGAGAGCGCGTAGCAGACCTTGCCCTTCTGGCTCCCGGCCGTGACGGCACTCCAGTCCTTCGACTGGACGAGGAGCAGCGGCGACTGCTGGGCCGAGGCGGAGCCTGCGACCGAGAGCCCGGCGGCGATCATCGTCGGAAGGAGCAGGTGTCTCATGGTGCGTCGATACCTCGAATGGAGCGGTGTCCGGCACCGGTCGGGCCGGAGAGGGATCACCCGGGGGGAACCGCTGCGGCGCCCCGGGGCGGAGCGGCCGTGTCCCACGCCGTAGGGGACCGTTTCGCCGCTCGTCAGGGTTAACGAAACCACGGCAATGGTTACCAGAACCTTGCCCGAAATGCGACAGCGTGTCAGAGACGCTGCGGAACCCCTGCGCCGGCGCCATATTTTCCTCTCCTACCTTGGAGGGGTGCGGCCGGATCGGCAGTGGCCGAAGCCGATGGAGAACGCTAAGATGCCCTCCGCTGCGGTTGAACGAAGCGAATTGTCGGGCCCCGTGCCGCGCCTGCGGCGGTCGCGGCGAAGTGGTTCGAGGTGACATGAGAATGCCGGACCCCGAGCGGGTCGTGCCTGACAGGGACGAATTCGCGGCATTGGTGGAGACCGTCGCGACGCGCAGGGACCGGGCGGCCTTCGCGCGCCTGTTCGACCATTTCGCGCCGCGCATCAACGCCTATCTGCTGCGCCTCGGGACCGACAGCGGCAACGCCGAGGAACTGGCCCAGGAGGTGATGGTCACCCTCTGGCGCAAGGCGCACCTGTTCGACCGGTCCAAGTCCTCCGTCGCCACCTGGCTCTTCCGCATCGCCCGCAACCGCCGCATCGACCTGCTCCGCCGCGATCGCCAGGCGAGCCTCGACCCGGACGACCCGGCACTGCATCCGTCCGCCCCGGAGGACGCCAGCGAGGCGATCGACGCCCAGCGCCGCGAGGACCGCATCCGGCGGGCCATCGAGGTGCTGCCGCCCGAGCAGGTCGAGCTGGTGCGCCTCGCCTTCTTCATCGGCCTCTCGCACAGTCAGATCGCCGACCAGACCGGTCTGCCCCTCGGCACCGTCAAGTCCCGCATCCGTCTCGCCTTCTCGCGCCTCAGGAAGGCGCTCGAGGAGGAAGGCATCGTCGATTTCGAGTGACCCGCCGCACGAGGCCGCCGCCCTTGTCCAACGCCGATCCGCTCGCCCATGCCCGCGCGCTCCTCGAGCGCGTGCCCCTGATCGACGGCCACAACGACCTCCCCTGGGTCGTCCGCTGCGACCCCGAAGCCCGCGGCGACGTCGTCGCCGCAAGGCTGGACGAGAACCGCCAGGGCCGCGACACCGACATCCCGCGCCTCAAGGCCGGCGGGGTCGCGGGCCAGTTCTGGGCCGCCTTCATCCCCACAGACATCCCCCACCCGGCCCGCGCCACCTTCGAGCAGATCGACCTGATCCGGCGCATGGAGGCGGCCTATCCGGAGAGCTTCCTGCCCGCCCGGCGCCCGGGCGACCTGGCCCGCGCCAAGCGGGAGGGCCGCATCGCCTCCTTCATCGCGGTGGAAGGCGGCGTCGGTCTCGAGAACAGCCTCGACCTCCTGAGGAGCTTCTACGACCTCGGCGCGCGCTACATGACGCTCTGCCACAACGAGACCATCGACTGGGTGGACTCCACCACCGACGCCCCCCGCCACGGCGGGCTGTCCGACTTCGGCGTCCGGGTCGTGCGCGAGATGAACCGCCTCGGCATGATGGTCGACTGCTCGCACACCTCGCACGACGCCATGCGCAAGGTTCTGGACGTCACGCGCGCGCCGGTGCTCTTCACCCACTGCAACGCCTTCGCGCTCTGCGACCACCCCCGCAACGTCCCCGACGACGTCCTCGACCGCATCCCCGCCAACGGCGGCATCGTGATGGCGACCTTCGTGCCGGACTTCGTCTCCCAGGCCTCCCGCGATTGGATGCGGCCCATGAAGGACGAGTGGGGCAAGACGCGCCGCGGTGTCGACTGGCATGCCGCTATGCAGGCCCGGCGGGAACAGCTCGGCCCCTGGCCGCGCGCCTCGATCCCGGAACTCTGCGATCACATCGAATACATGGCGAACCGCGCCGGGCTCCGGCACATCGGAATCGGCTCGGACTTCTTCGGCGGGCCGCCCGTGGTCGGGCTGGAGGACGTCAGCCGCTTCCCGCACCTGGTGGCGGAGCTCGTCCGCCGCGGCTGGTCCGACGAGGCGCTGGAGGGCCTCCTCAGCGGAAACTTCCTGCGCGTCTTCCGCAAGGTGGAAGCCGTCGGCCGCCTCCTGCGCCGCACCGAGAAGCCGGACGTCGGGCGCCTGGCGTAACGCGCCCGGGGCGAGGCCCCGGCCCGGGATCCTGTCCCTTGCCGGTCAGACCCGGCGCTCGACCATCATCTTCTTGATCTCGGCGATCGCCTTCGCCGGATTGAGCCCCTTCGGGCAGGTGTTGGCGCAGTTCATGATGGTGTGGCAGCGGTAGAGCCGGAACGGATCCTCGAGGTTGTCGAGCCGCTCGCCGGTGGCCTCGTCCCGGCTGTCGATCAGCCAACGATAGGCCTGCAGCAGCACCGCCGGGCCGAGATAGCGGTCGCCGTTCCACCAGTAGCTCGGGCAGGACGCCGAGCAGGAGGCGCACAGGATGCACTCGTAAAGTCCGTCCAGCTTCTCGCGGTCCTCGCGCGACTGCCGCCACTCGATCTGGGGCGTGGCCGACACCGTCTTCAGCCAGGGCTCTATCGAGCGGTGCTGGGCATAGAAGGTGGTCAGGTCCGGCACCAGGTCCTTGATCACCGGCATGTGCGGGAGCGGGTAGATCTTCACCGCCCCCTTCACGTCGTCCATGCCTTTCGTGCAGGCGAGCGTGTTGGTCCCGTCAATGTTCATCGCGCAGGAGCCGCAGATCCCTTCCCGGCAGGAGCG
Source organism: Prosthecomicrobium sp. N25 (assembly GCF_037203705.1). Classification (NCBI taxonomy): domain Bacteria; kingdom Pseudomonadati; phylum Pseudomonadota; class Alphaproteobacteria; order Hyphomicrobiales; family Kaistiaceae; genus Prosthecomicrobium; species Prosthecomicrobium sp. N25. Next base: position 285,829 of record NZ_JBBCAT010000002.1, on the reverse strand, counting down.
CCGGAAGGTCAGGGTCGGGTCGATCTTGTTCTTGATGTAGAGCAGTCCGTCCAGGACCATCGGACCGCAGTCGTCCAGGTCGACGAAGAAGGTGTCGATCTGCGGGTTCCGCCCGTCGTCCGGGTTCCAGCGATAGACCTGGAATTCCTTCAGCCGCGTCGCATTCACCGGCTTCGGCCAGGTCCTGCCGAGCTGCATCTGGCTGTTCTTGGGGAGGGTGAGCTGAACCATCTCGTCTTCCTTCGCCAAACCGTTCCCGAGGCGGCCTCGGGCATTTCCGCCTGATCACCGCGCTAGCACGGCACGCCAATTGCTCAGTCCGCAGGCCCGATGGCCCGCCTCTAGGCACTTCCGTTCCAGGACCGCGTCGGCGGTGACCAGGGGCGCGTCCCACAAGGCCGCGCAGTGGATGTAGGCACAGTCATAGGCCGGGTGCTCCAGCCTGACCGCAAGGTCGAGGAGGGCTTCCCGCATGTCGCTGAAGGCGGCAAAGCGCACAACCGGCTCGAGACCCGGTCCACCGCGGCAGCAGCCTGTCCCCTGGTCATCTGGCCCCGAAGGATCTTCTTCCGGAGGACGTTCACCACCTCGGGGACGAGGATGTCCGGACTTCCGAACCGGAGATCCGAGGCGAGCATCGCTTCGGCCTCGGGGGAGCCGGGCTCCTCGACGACCCACTTCACGACAACGGAGGCGTCCACGACGATCACCGGTCGCGGTCCTCACGAAGAAGCGCGACGCTGTCCGTCTGCTCCACACCCGACGGGGTCATGGCCCGGACTTCGCGCATGCGCTCCACCATGGCCTGACGGTCCCGCCGATGGGCCAGGGCCTCGCGGATCAGCAACTCGGCGAACTGGTCCACGGGGCGGGCCCCCTCCCTGGCAAGCGCTTCGACCTCTCCGAGGGTCTGATCGCTGATCTTGAGAACGCCCATCCTCGGCTCCACTGCCCGACGTGCCGCGTGGTCCTCAGTACACCCGCGCCTTCGGCTCGATATAGGCGATGTCGTTGGACATCGTGTAGGTGTGCACCGGGCGGTAGTCGAGCGTCACCTTGCGGCTCTGATCGCTGCACCAGGCCAGCGTGTGCTTCATCCAATCCTGGTCGTTCCGGTCCGGGAAGTCCTCGCGCGCGTGGGCGCCGCGGCTCTCCTGCCGGTTCGCCGCCGAGTCCATGGTTACGACCGCTTGGGTGATCAGGTTGTCGAACTCCAGCGTCTCCAGGAGATCGGAGTTCCAGACCAGCGACCGGTCGGTGACCTTCACGTCGTCGATGCCGCCCCAGACCTCGTGGATCAGCTCCTGCCCCTCGACGAGCACGTCGCCGGTGCGGAACACCGCGCAGTTCGTCTGCATGACACGCTGCATGTTGAGCCTGAGCTCCGCGGTCGGCGTGCCGCCGCTCGCATGGCGGTAGCGGTCGAGCCGGGTGAGCGCGAGCTCGCCGGCGTTCTTCGGCAGGTCCGGCTGCCGCTCGCCGCGCCGGATCGTCTCCGCGCAGCGCAGGCCCGCCGCCCGCCCGAAAACCACCAGGTCGATCAGCGAATTGGAGCCGAGCCGGTTCGCCCCGTGCACCGACACGCAGGCCGCCTCGCCGATCGCCAGCAGTCCCGGGACGATGCAGTCCGGATCGCCGTTCTTCTTGGTCAGCACCTCGCCATGATAGTTGGTGGGGATGCCGCCCATGTTGTAGTGCACCGTCGGCAGGACCGGGATCGGCTCCTTGGTGAGGTCGACGCCCGCGAAGATGCGGGCCGATTCCGTGATGCCCGGCAGCCGCTCGTGCAGGATCGCCGGATCCAGGTGCGACAGGTGCAGGTGGATGTGGTCCTTGTTCTTGCCGACGCCCCGGCCTTCGCGGATCTCGATCGTCATGGCGCGGCTGACGACGTCGCGCGACGCGAGGTCCTTGGCGGAGGGCGCGTAGCGCTCCATGAAGCGCTCGCCCTCGGAGTTGGTGAGGTATCCGCCCTCGCCGCGCGCCCCCTCGGTGATGAGCACGCCCGCGCCGTAGATGCCGGTCGGGTGGAACTGGACGAACTCCATGTCCTGGAGTGGCAGGCCGGCGCGCAGCACCATGGCGTTGCCGTCGCCCGTGCAGGTATGGGCCGACGTGCAGGAGAAGTAGGCGCGGCCGTAGCCCCCGGTCGCCAGGATGGTCTTCGCCGCCCGGAAGCGGTGCAGCGTGCCGTCCTCCATGGACAGCGCGATCACGCCCCGGCAGGCGCCCTCGTCATCCATGATCAGGTCGATCGCGAAATACTCGATGAAGAACTCCGCCGAGTAGCGCAGCGACTGGCCGTAGAGCGTGTGCAGGATGGCGTGGCCGGTCCGGTCCGCGGCCGCGCAGGTCCGCTGCGCCCGGCCCTTGCCGAAATGGGTCGTCATGCCGCCGAAGGGCCGCTGGTAGATCTTGCCCTCCTCGGTGCGCGAGAAGGGAACGCCCCAGTGCTCGAGCTCGTAGACGGCCTCCGGCGCGTTGCGGCAGAGGTACTCGATCGCGTCCTGGTCACCGAGCCAGTCGGAGCCCTTGACGGTGTCGTACATGTGCCAGCGCCAGTCGTCCTCGCCCATGTTGCCGAGCGAGGCGGAGATGCCGCCCTGGGCCGCCACCGTGTGGGAGCGGGTCGGGAACACCTTGGTGATGCAGGCGGTCTTCAGCCCCGCTTCCGAGCAGCCCGTGACGGCACGGAGCCCCGCGCCCCCGGCGCCGACCACGACGACGTCGAAGGTGTGGTCGATGAACGTGTAGGCGCCGCCGATCAGCGAGGCGGAGGAGGCGCCGGTCGCGGCAGCGTTGGTCTTGAGTTCGGCCATGGGTGCGTTCCGCCCGTCAGATCCCGAAGGAAAGCTTGAGCACGGCCCACACGCAGGCGAGCGCGATCAGGGCCGAGAAGAAGGTGTTGGCGACCAGGCACAGCATCTTGGCCGGCTCGGCGTGGACATAGTCCTCGATGATCACCTGCATGCCCATCCGCATGTGGGCGACGCCCACCAGGATCAAGGCGAGAAACAGGATCGCGGTGATCGGCGAGCCCAGCATCGCCACCGCCTCGGCATGGGTCTTGCCGACGACGCCGATGACGATCGCCACGAACACGAAGGTAAGGGGCACCAGGGCGAGCGACGTCAGCCGTTCCTTGAACCAGGTCGACGTGCCGTCCCGGGCGGAGCCGAGGCCGCGCACGCGGCCGAGGGGGGTGCGCATGGACATTGGGCTCTCCCTCACTTCACCGCCAGCCCGACGATCCAGGTCAGGACCGTCAGCCCGATCGAGCCGATCAGCGTGACCCGGGCGAGCATCATCCGGTTGTCGGCCTCGAGCATCAGGCCCATGTCCCAGATCAGGTGCCGGATCCCGCCGAGCATGTGGTGCCACAGCGCCCAGGTGAAGCCGAACAGCACCAGGATCCCGAGAAACGATCCGAAGAACCACTGCACGGAGTCGAAGCTCTGCTTGCCGGCGGCCGCCGAGACGAGCCAGATCGCGAGCAGCAGGGTGCCCCCGTAGAGCGCCACCCCGGTGATGCGATGCACGATCGACATCGCCATGGTCCAGGAGAAGCGGTAGACCTGCAGATGGGGCGAAAGCGGCCGGGCCGGCCGGCCCGCGGGCCTCGTTTCGATGCTCGACATCGTGTGCTTGTCCGTCCGTTCTCGTGAGGGCTGCGATCGGAGGGGAGGCGGTCGGCGGTAGGTGTGCGGCCGTCCGGCTCGACGGGGATAGGTTCTAATCCCTTTTGCTGCTCTGCGTCAAAACGTCCAAAGGGAGTACGAGGCGAAGATGTCGCCGGACGCCACTGTTCCGGCAACAAAGACCTTCGATTGTCTTTGAACTGGCATGCCAGATACCCGTTCGTGCCCTTTTCGCGCATCCTTGCTGCCGGACTCGCGCAAGGGCGCCAGATATTGCACTGCACTATGCAGGGGTCGCGCGCCTGCCCGGCGAGCTGGTCAGAGCCCGTCGCCGGTTTCGCGCTGGTAGAGGATCAGGTCGAGCTCGGGACCCTCTCCGGTCGTGCGGGTGAGGATGACGTGGGCCTGGCCGCGGTGGTGGGTCTGGTGGTTGAAGAAGTGCCAGAGCGGCTGGGTGATCGGCTCCGGCCGGGTCAGCGGCCGGTAGGTGAAGCGCCCGGCGAGCGCCGCCTCGTCGAGCCCGTCCGCCCAGGCGACGATCCGCGCGTCCTCCGCCTCCCGGGCGGCCCGGAGGGCCGCGAAGTCCTCGAACAGGATCTCGTCGAGGCGGCTGGGAACCGGCCCGGTGCCGGTGAAGCGGCTCATCCAGACCCGGTCGCCGACCAGGATGTGGTTGAGCGTACCCTTGAGCGAGCGGAAGAAGGCGCCGTGGTCGGCCCGATACTCGGCCGGCGTCAGGCGGGCTGCCGCTTCGTAGAGGCGCCTGTTGGCCCACTGGTTGTAGCGCGCGAACATCCGGATGGTCGACGGCATCCGTTCCTCCCCCTTCGGCGACCGGTCACTTCGGCATCAGGACCCAGGTGTCGAGGTCCAGGATCACGGCCGGATCGTAATCGCCCGTCTCGAGCTTGTACGGGAAATCCGTCGAGGGCCGGTCCTTGGTGGCGACGGTGCGGACCCGCAGCGCGCCGACGTCGTCGCGCCCGTCGATCTCCGCCATGTCCAGGATCTCCGACCAGGCGAACACGGTCGCGCCGGCGAAGAGCGGCGCCACGTGCCGCCCGCCGTTGATCGCCGCCACGTGGAAGGCGTTGCCGAGGCCGTTGAACGACAGGGCGCGGGCCAGCGAGATCACGTGGCCGCCATAGATCAGCCGCCGTCCGAACCGGCCCTGGCCCTCCGTCCACTGGTTGAAGTGCACCTTGGCGGTGTTCTGGTAGAGACGCGTCGCCATCTGGTGCTCGGCTTCCTCGACCGTCATGCCGTCCACGTGGTCGATGCGCTCGCCGGGCCGGTAGTCGCCCCACCGGTGCGGGCTGCCGGCCAGGTGGAAGTCGTAGCCGTCGATCTCGAGAAGCGGCACGGCGTTGCCGATCATGTCCGGCGACACCGCAGCCGGCAGCTCCGGCACGTGCTCGTCGGCGATGCGGGCGGCCTCGTCCCGCTTGCGCACCATCACCCAACGCACGAAGTCGAGCACCTCGTCGCCGTGCTGGTTGTATCCGGTCGAGCGCACGTAGACGACGCCGGTCTTGCCGTTCGAGTTCTCCTTGAGGCCGATGATCTCGGTGACGGTCGACAGCGTGTCGCCCGGATAGACCGGGGTGAGGAACCGGCAGGCCGCGTAGCCCAGGTTGGCGACCGCGTTGAGCGAGATGTCCGGCACGGTCTTGCCGAAGACCACGTGGAAGACCAGCATGTCGTCCAGCGGCGCCCGCGGGTAGTTGATCGCCCGCGCGAACACGTCGGAGGACTGGACCGCGAAGCGCGAACCGGTCAGCGCCGTATAGAGCGCCGCGTCGCCCGCCGTCACGGTGCGGGGCGTCGCGTGCCGGATGACCTGGCCGATGCGGAAGTCCTCGAAGAAGTTGCCCGGGTTGGTCTTGGTCATGGAGGCCTCCAGCGTCGCGGTTCGACCCCGTGATGGCGGCGGGGCCCGGGAAAGTCCAGTCCTCCGGAGGTCGCATCGAACGGGGTCAGGCCCAGATCGCGACCGTCAGGCCCCTGGAGTCGCGCTCCGGCGGGTCCGGGAAGGGGCTGGCCGTCCCCTCCAGGAGCCGCCGCGCGATCAGCGCCGCCACCGCCGCGTCGACGAGGTCGTCCCGCCCGACCCGGGACGGCAGGGGCTGTTGCAGGAAGCCGCGGTCGTAGCCGAAGCGCTCCAGGAGCCCGATCCGCTCCTCCAGGCCGGCCGGATTGACGCTGCCCTTGACCTTCTTGGGCAGCCGCATGGCCTGCCCGTCGTTGAGCCGCCAGAAGGCGACCTCCGGATGCACCTCGAAGACCCGCCCGGCCAGGGCCGGCGTCATCAAGCCGTCGATCTCGCGAATCTTCGGAAGCAGATGGAAGCACTGCTTGGAGATCTTGCGCGGCGGGTCCGAGGTCGCCAGGGCCTCGGCGCAGACCGCCCGGTAGGCGTCGTGGTCGCTCATCCCGAAGCCCGCCCAGACCGCCGACCGGCTCGGCACCGAGAAGACCGAGGACTGCCTCTCGCCGAGTTCCCGCCTGACGACCCGCTCGGGCGCTCGGCCGTGCCGGAGGATCCGGTCGGGCAGGCCGATCGGCATGTCGACCGCGATCGTCGCCGCCTGGCTCTCGAGGATCTCGGCGAAGCGCCGGTGCACCGTCATCGCGGGCGGCCGTCGCCCCTCGGAGTCGAGGGTCACCGCGATCCATCCGGCGGGACAGCCGTCGACCCCGGCGACGGTCCGGTCCGGCCCGGAGCCGGCGGCGCTCACCGGGCGCCCCCGGTCGGCGCCGGCCGCCGCGGCTCGGCCACGGTGCGGATCGAGACGCTCGCCATCGAGTGCGCGATCACGTCCTGCTCGGGTGCGAGGAGAAGCTCATCGGCCCCGGCCCGCACGCTCCGCGCCACCATGTCGAAGACGGTCGCGGCCGCCCGCTCCAGCGCCGCCTCGGGCGCCGCCCCGCCGAGCACCCGGGCCAGGAAGGCGGCGGCGAACAGGTCGCCGGTCCCGTGCGGCGCGCCGTCGACGAGCGGATGCTCCGCCTGGATCGCCCGGGCTTCGGTAACCATCAGGGCCGCCACCGAGCGCGCCATCATGGCGGGCGCCGAGGTGACGACCGCGATCCGGCGCCCGAGCGCGCGCGCCGCCGCGAGCGTCTCGGCCGTGGTCGAGACCGGCAGGCCGGCGAGCCAGCCCGCCTCGAAGCGGTTCGGCGTGACGATGTCGGCCCGCGGCACCAGCCGGTCCCGGATCGCGAGCGCGGTCGGCTCCGGCACGTAGAGCCCGCCGGACCCGTCCGGGCGCAGGTCCCCCAGCACCGGATCGCAGAGATGCAGGGCCGCCGGATTGGCGCCCTTGACGGCGTCGACCAGCGCGGCCGCGGCCTCGACCTGCGCGGGGGTCGCGAAATAGCCGGTCAGGACCGCCCCGACCTCCGCGAGCCAGGGCGCCCGCGCGAGATCGCCCGCCAGTGCCTCGAAGTCGGCCTCCGCGGGGAGCGACCGGCTGGCGCGCCCGTGGCCGGGGTGCCAGGGCAGCAGGACCGTCGGCAGGAACCAGACCGGATGCCCCATCCGCTCGAGTACGAACACCGCCGCACGCCCGCCGACCGCCCCGCGGGCCACGAGGCTCGAGACGACCAGGACGGCGGCCGCGTCGCCGCGCTTCCCGGAAGCGGGGCCGGTCATATGACGTTGAGCTCCCGGACCGGCCGCCCGGCGGCGATCCGCTCGTAGCCGAAGATGGAGAGGTCCAGCGACACGAACCGGCCCGCGGTGAGGAGTTCCGCCAAGGCCCGGCCCGCCGCCGGCGCCTGCTGCAGGCCGTGGCCCGAGAAGCCGTTGGCGAAGTAGAGGTTGCCGACCTCCGGATGCGCCCCGATCACGGCGTTCTGGTCGAGCGTGTTGTAGTCGTAGTGCCCAGCCCAGGCGCGGATCAGCTTGCAGGCCTCGAAGGCCGGCACCCGGGTGGCGAGCGCGGGCCAGACGACCTCCTCGAACAGGGGATAGTCCACCTCGAAATCGTCCGCCGCCGCCCGCGCGTCCTCCTCCGGCGATACCCCGCAGATGTGGAACTCGCCCTCCGGGCGTACGTAGACCCCGGATGGGTCGACGACGAGCGGCATCGGTCCGAGCCGCTCCCGGCAATGCACCACGAAGACGCAACGCTTGCGCGGCTCCACCGGCAGCGCCACGCCGGCGAGCGCCGCGAGGTCGCCGGCCGCCGGCCCCGCCGCGTTGACGAGCGCCCCGCAGGCGAGGCGGTGCCCGTCGGCGAGGCGGACGCCGACGACCCGGCCGCCCTCCCGGTCGATCCCCGCCACCGAGCCCGTCAGGTAGACCGCCCCGGCCTCGCGCGCCGCCTTGCGCAGGAGCCCGAGCAGCGAATGGGCGTCGAACCAGCCCTCCCCGGTCACCCCGAAGGCCCCGCCCGCGAGCCCCTCGGTCGAGATCCAGGGGAAGCGGGCCGCGAGACCCTCCGGATCGAGGAGCGCGATGTCGGCGCTCTCGGCCCTCTGGACGCGATGGTTGGCCTCCAGCACCGGGAGCCCCTCCGGGCTCGCCAGGATCAGGTAGCCGCCCTCGTGGAAGCCGATGTCGGCCTCCGGCCCGAACACCGCCTTGACGTTCCGGATCATCGCCAGCGAGGCCCGCGAGAGCCGGATGTTCTCGGGGGTGGAGAACTGCTGGCGGATCGACGCGGCCGACAGTGTCGTGGCCGATCGCGCATAGGTCGGGTCCCGTTCCACGACGGCCACCCGTCCCTCGAAGCCGAGCTCCGCCTTGAGGGCATAGGCCACCGAGGATCCCACGATGGCCCCGCCGACGATCACCACGTCGTAACTCTCGGACGAACCGGTCAAAGCGTCACCTTCGCGCATGTCTCCGCCGGACTGTTAGCGGAAGCCGGCCCGCGAGGGAATGCCGCCGGCGTGGCACAGCCCACCGCTGCCCGCGTTGCTCTGCTGCCAGCAGCGCTATGCTGCCGGCGGCCCTCCGCCCGCTCAGCGGGGCCGGCGCTCCACCACGGGCTTGCGCGGCGCGCCGGGCGGCATGATCCGCCGCTCCATGACGGGCGACCGGGACGGCGGCGGCTCGGGCGGCGTCTCGCGGCGGGTCGGCGGCCGCCCCCAGCCCACGCGCCCGAGCGCGCTCCGGCCCGGGGCCCCCGCGGGCGGAGACGGCGGGGCGGCGTCGAGGGACCGCGGTTCGGGCGCGGGGCGCGAAGCCGGTGCCGGACGCGGCGCGGAGGCCGCGTCACGCCGGAAGCCGGCCCCGCGGCCGGCGACCAGCCAGTATACGAAGCCGCCGACGAGGCCCGCCGCCACGAAGGGCGCGATCGCCTCCGGGGTCATCATGGGCATCCGCATCAGGCGCCCGTCCGGTTGCGCGAAGGCCCAGGCCCCCACGGCGGCGCCCGCCACGAGGTGGAAGAACAGGTGCCGGATCGACAGGAGCTCCGCGAGCAGCGCCGCCAGGAAGCCGAACGGCATCGCGAGGTTCATGACCAGCCCGAAGGCGGTGCCGAAGACGACGAAATCCGCGGCGCGGACCCCGCGCGGCCCGAAGACCCGAGGGATCCCGAGTTCGGGCGGGATCTGGGACAGGAGGTCGAGCCCCGCCACGATCGCGCCCGCCGCCGCCGCGCCCGCCAGGGCGAGGCCGACCTGCATGACGATCAGGCGCCAGACGATGCGGAAGAGGATCATGCGGTGCCTCGCGAAAACCCGACGCTAGACCACCCGCGCGCGCCTGTCACGGCCGGCGGCGTCCGCCTTCAGGATCGCGGTGCCGGCTTGCGGGGTTTCGGCGGCCGGACCGCGACCGACCAGTAGACCAGCCCCGCCACCGCCCCCACGAAGGCGAAGACCAGGAACCCGGCGAGGCTCGCCCGCTGCGCGTCGCCGAAGCCGAGCATGATCGCGAGCGTCTCGACCACGAGCCCGGTCGCGATCCCGAAGAGCAGGTGCGGCACCGGCCCCGTGATCCGGCGGCGCTCCGCATGCGCGATGAAGGCGACCGCGAAGGGCGCCGCCGCGACGGCCGCGATGGCGGCGGCGAAGAGCGCCACGACCGCGATGTCCCCGAGCCGCGCCGACCCGATCGCCTTGGCGAAGCCGAGCGCCGCCATGTCGCGGACGATGAGCGCCAGCGGCAGAGCGACGCCGGCCGCGACCGCTCCGGCCGCGTAGCCGGCGACGATGAGCGGCAGCCTGCCGGGGGCGAGCGCCGGCGAGCGGGCCGGACGGGACTTCGGGTCGGGGGATCTGGCCATCGGGGAACCGGCAGGAACGGCGGGAGAAAGGCGAATCGGCGGGCCACGCCGAGCCTCATTGTGCGGCGATCCGTGGCCCTGTCGAGGCGACCGGATGCGGTTTCCGATAGGAGAGGCGAGGACGCCTCAGTCCTCGTCGGCCCCGCCGATCATGGCCTCGAGCGCCAGCCGCTCCCGCACCTTCAGCCGCTCGCTCGCCGACTTCAGCTGCCCGCAGGCGGCCAGGATGTCGCGGCCGCGCGGGGTCCGGATCGGGCTCGCGTAGCCGGCCCGGTTGACCACTTCCGCGAAGGTCTCGATCGTGTCCCAGTCCGAGCAGGCGTAGGCGGAGCCCGGCCACGGGTTGAACGGGATCAGGTTGATCTTGGCCGGGATGCCGCGCAGCAGCCGGACCAGCTCGCGTGCGTCCGCCGGACTGTCGTTGACGCCCTTCAGCATGACGTACTCGAAGGTGATCCGGCGCGCGTTGGAGAGCCCCGGGTAGGCCCGGCAGGCCTCCATCAGCGCCGCGATCGGGTACTTCCGATTGAGCGGCACCAGCTCGTCGCGCAGGTCGTCCCTCACCGCGTGCAGCGAGATCGCCAGCATGGTGCCGATCTCGGCCCCCGCCCTCGGGATCAGCGGCACGACCCCGGAGGTCGACAGCGTGATCCGCCGCTTCGACAGGGACAGGCCCTCGCCGTCCGACGCCACCAGGAGCGCGTCCCGCACGGCGTCGAAATTGTAGAGCGGCTCGCCCATGCCCATCATGACGATGTTGGACACGAACCGCCCCTCGCGCGGAACGATCGCGCCCGGCTCGGCGCTCATGTGGGGGAAGTCGCCGAGACGCTCGCGCGCCACCACGATCTGGGCGACGATCTCCTCCTTGGTCAGGTTCCGGACCAGCTTCTGGGTGCCCGTGTGGCAGAACGAGCAGGTGAGCGTGCAGCCGACCTGGGAGGAGACGCAGAGCGTGCCGCGCCCCTCCTCGGGGATGTAGACCGTCTCCACCTCGACCGGCCGCCCGGCCCCGCGCGGCGGAAAGCGCAGCAGCCACTTGCGCGTCCCGTCCACCGAGACCTGCTCGGCGACGATCTCGGGGCGGCCGATGACGAAGCGCTCGGCGAGCACCGCCCGGAGGTCCTTGGAGACGTTGGTCATGCGCTCGAAGGAGGGGACGCCGCGCAGGTAGATCCAGTGCCAGAGCTGGGCGACCCGCATGCGGACCTGCCGCTCCTCGATGCCGATCGACCTCAGGGCGTCGGCGAGGTCGTCGCGCGTCATGCCCATCAGCGACGGCTTGGCGTCGCGGACCGGCTGAGCCTCCGCCACCTTCATGATGTCCAGGGCCTCGCGGCCCGGCACCGGCCGCGCGCCGGCCGGCGAAATCGACAGTTCCATGGGATCCGACCTTCCGGGATCGCGGCGCCGGGGAGCGACCGGCCGCCGGCGAGACGCGTCCGCCGCGCCGTCCGTTCGACCGTCTCCATATAGGAGACCGGCCCGATCTTCAAAAGGATTGCCGCACGGTCGGCCCGGTTTCGCCGCCGCTCAGGCGTCCGCCGCCGCCTCGATCGCCTCCATGTCGTCGTCGGAGAGGCCGAAGTGGTGGCCGATCTCGTGGATCAGCACATGCGCGATGATGGCGCCCAGCGTCTCGTCGTGCTCGGCCCAGTAGTCGAGGATCGGCCGCCGGTAGAGCCAGATCTGGTTCGGCAACTGCCCCGTCGAGGGCACGGCCGACCCCTGGGCCAGGCCGACCCCCTGGAAGAGCCCGAGCAGGTCGAAGGGCGACTCCAACTCCAGGGCGTCGAGCGCGTCGTCCTCGGGAAAGTCGGCGATGCGGATCAGGATCTCCCCGGTCAGCCGCCGGAAGCCGTCCGGCAGGCCGCTATAGGCCTCCGCGGCCAGCGCCTCGAAGTCTTCCAGGGTGGGGGCCTTGGCGTCGAGCCAGGTCGTCGGCGTCATGGGGGTCTCCGGCTGATGGCACGCCCGGGTCGCCGGGGGCCTCACCCCGCGTAGGTACGGACGAGGTGCAGGATCAGCAAGCCCGCCGCCACCAGGGCCAGCGCCCGTCCGAGCCGCTTGCCCCAGACCTCCACGGGGTCGGCCTGGTCCGCGTCGGCGGCGCCGAAATGCTCCGCGACCCGGTTCGCCGTCGTCTTCGCCGTGCCGGACAGGACCGTCTCGCTGTCCCGCTCCGCCCGGGCGAGCACCGCCTCGGCCTCCCGCCGCCGCTCCGCCTCGATCTCCTCGCGTCGGTTCATGGCGCGCCTCCTCGCCCGAGGGTTAGCACGGCTCCGCGCCGGCTTCAAAAAGGGGCCCGCCGCCCGGCCCAACGTCGGGTTTGCCCCGGGGGTCGTTCGGTGCTATCGCGCTCGCGAGATCCTCCTCCGTCTTCCGTCGAGCCCGCCGCCGGCCATCGGCGCCGGCTCGGCCACCCGAGGCCGCGCCATGTCCGTCGAAGCCAAGTCCATCGCCCCGCCCGACCGGGTCCCGGTCCGCCGCGCGCTCCTCTCCGTCTCCGACAAGACCGGCATCCTCGACCTCGCCCGCGCGCTGGCGGCCCGCGGCGTGACCCTCGTCTCCACCGGCGGGACCTCGAAGGCCCTGCAGGACGCGGGCCTCGCCGTCACCGACGTCTCCGAGGTCACCGGCTTCCCGGAGATCATGGACGGCCGCGTCAAGACCCTGCACCCCAAGGTCCACGGCGGCCTCCTCGCCGTGCGCGGCGACGAAGGCCACGCCGCCGCCATGGCGGCGCACGGCATCGAGGGCATCGACCTGCTGGTGGTCAATCTCTACCCCTTCCAGGACACCGTCGCGCGCACGAAGGACTGGGCGACCGCGATCGAGAACATCGACATCGGCGGGCCCGCCATGATCCGCGCCGCCGCCAAGAACCACGCCTACGTGGCGGTGGTGGTCGACCCGCGCCAGTACGCCGAGGTGCTCGCCGCCCTGGACGCCGGCGGCGGCGCCACCTCGCTGCGTCTGCGCAAGAAGCTCGCCCAGGAGGCCTTCGGCCGCACCGCCACCTACGACGCGGCGGTCTCCAACTGGCTGGCCGACCAGCTCGGCGACCCGAACCCGCGCTACCGCGCCCTCGGCGGCGAGCTCGTCGAGGTCATGCGCTACGGCGAGAACCCTCACCAGCTCGCCGCCTTCTACCGCACCGGCGAAGCGCGCCCGGGCGTCGCCACCGCCCGCCAGGTCCAGGGCAAGACCCTCTCCTACAACAACATCAATGACACCGACGCCGCCTACGAGCTGGTCGCCGAGTTCGACCCCAGGACCACGGCCGCCGTCGCCATCATCAAGCACGCCAATCCCTGCGGGGTGGCGGTCGGCAAGACCCTCAAGGAGGCCTACCTCAAGGCCCTCGCCTGCGACCCCGTCTCGGCCTTCGGCGGCATCGTGGCCCTGAACCGCCCGCTCGACGCCGAAGCGGCCGAGGAGATCGTCAAGATCTTCACCGAGGTGATCATCGCCCCCGACGCCGCCGAGGACGCCCAGGCGATCGTCGCCGCCAAGAAGAACCTGCGCCTGCTGATCGCCGGCGGCCTGCCGAAGCCCGGCGACATGGGCCTGACGGTCAGGACCGTGGCGGGCGGCTTCCTCGCCCAGACCCGCGACTTCGGCACCGTCGACGACATCGACCTGGAGACGAAGACCCGCCGCCAACCGACCGCGCGCGAGGAGAAGGACCTCGCCTTCGCGTTCCGGGTCGTCAAGCACGTGAAGTCCAACGCCATCGTGTTCGTCAAGGACGGCGCGACGGTCGGCATCGGCGCCGGCCAGATGAGCCGCGTCGACAGCGCCCGCATCGCCGTCCAGAAGGCCGCCGACGCCGCACGCGCGGCCGGGCTCGACGAGCCCCTGACCCGGGGCTCGGTCGCCGCCTCGGACGCCTTCTTCCCCTTCGCGGACGGACTGGAGACCATCGTGGCGGCCGGCGCCACCGCGGTGGTGCAGCCCGGCGGATCGATGCGAGACGACGAGGTGATCGAGGCCGCCGACAAGGCCGGGATCGCCATGGTGTTCACCGGCATGCGCCACTTCCGCCACTGAACGCTGGGGCCTCTCCACGCATCCGTGAAGGCGGCGCTTGACTTCTCGCATTGCCGTGCGCGGCCGCGGACCCTATAGCCTTTCTCCCGGAAGGTGCCGGAAAGAGCCGGCCCGCGCCCGCACGAGACCCGCATGGCCCTGATCGACTACGCCAATCCGACGCGCTTCCTCGGCCTCGTCGAACGGCTCGTGCCCTGGCTAGCCGCCGTGACCGGGATCGTGCTCGCGGTCGGTCTCGGCCTCGTCTTCGGCCTCGCCCCGGACGACTACCAGCAGGGCGCCACCGTCAAGATCATGTTCATCCACGTGCCGGCCGCCTGGCTCGCCATGTTCTCCTATTCGGTGATGGCGCTGTCCTCCCTCGGCACGCTGGTCTGGCGCCACCCGCTCGCGGACGTCTCCGCCAAGGCCGCCGCCCCGCTCGGCGCCGCCTTCACGTTCGTCTGCCTCGTCACCGGCTCCCTGTGGGGCAAGCCAATGTGGGGCACCTGGTGGGTCTGGGACGCGCGCCTGACCTCCGTGCTGGTCCTCTTCATCATGTATCTCGGCTTGATCGCCCTCTGGCAGACCCTCGAGGACCCGATCAAGGCGGGTCGCGCCGCCGCGGTCCTGACCCTGGTCGGCATCGTCAACATCCCGATCATCAAGTTCTCGGTCGACTGGTGGAACACGCTGCACCAGCCCGCCTCGGTGTTCCGGCTGGACGGCCCGACCATCCACGCCTCCATGCTCTGGCCGCTCCTCGTCACCGCCCTTGGCTTCACCCTCCTGTTCCTCACCCTCCACCTGATGGCCATGCGCAACGAGATCCTGCGCCGCCGGATCCGGACGCTCCGGATGATGCAGGCCGCCGCGGTGGCCGGGTGAGCGCGCTCATGTTCGGTCTCGGCCCGCACTGGGGATTCATCGTCGGCGCCTACGCGCTCGCCGGGCTCGTCATGGTCGGCCTCGTGGTTTGGGTCCTGGCCGACCTCAAGGCCCAGCGCCGCATCCTGGCCGACCTGGAAGCCCGCGGCGTCCGCCGCCGCTCCGCCCGCGACACCGACCCGGGAGCCGGCGAGCCATGACCGACCCCGGCCTCACCGAGGCCCCCCGTCGGGGCCGGTCGCTCCTGCTGATCCTCCCGCTCGTCCTCTTCCTGGCGCTCGCGGGCCTGTTCCTCTACCGCCTCGCCACCGGCGGCGGCACCTCGGAGGTGCCGTCCGCCTTGATCGGCCGACCCGTACCGGCCTTCGAGCTGCCGCCGCTCGAGGGCCTGAACCGCCAGGGCAACCCCGTCCCCGGCCTCGCCACGGCGGACCTCAAGGGCCGCGTGACGGTCGTCAACGTCTGGGCCTCCTGGTGCGTCCCCTGCCGGCAGGAGCACCCGATCCTGGAGGATCTCGCCAAGGACGGCCGCATCCGCGTGGTCGGCATCAACTACAAGGACGAGCCCGAGAACGCCCTGCGCTTCCTCGGCCAGCTCGGCAACCCCTTCGCGGCCGTGGGCACGGACCGCAAGGGCCGCACCGCCATCGACTGGGGCGTCTACGGCGTGCCCGAGACCTTCGTGGTCGCCGCCGACGGAACCATCGCGTACAAGTTCATCGGCCCGCTCTCGCCGGAAGGCCTGGAGGCGCGGCTGAAACCGGAGATCGAAAAGGCCCTCGCCCGCAAGTGACGGCCCGCGGAACCGGACGCCCGGCGAGCCGGTCCTCCCGGAGGTACCGACCATGCAGGACGAAGACATCCACGCCGGGCCGGCCCGGCCACCCGGCTTCCGCCGCACCGTCCCGCCCGGCGACACGCTGGAGCGCGACGTCTGCGGCCATTGCGGCTTCGTGGACTACCGCAACCCGAAGGTGATCGTCGGCTCGGTCGTGCGCGCGGCCGGCCTCGTCCTTCTCTGCCGGCGCGCCATCGAGCCGCGCCGGGGCTTCTGGACCCTGCCGGCCGGCTACCTGGAGCTCGGCGAGACCGCCGAGGACGGCGCCCGCCGGGAGGCCCGCGAGGAGGCCAACGCCGATATCCGCCTGCGCGGCCTGCTCGCCGTCTACTCGATCCCGCGCATCGGCCAGGTCCAGTTGATCTACCGCGCGGCGCTCGCCGGAGGCGTCGCGCCGGGTCCCGAGAGCCTGGAGGTGGCGCTCCTCCGTCCCGACGAGATCCCCTGGCGGGACCTCGCCTTTCCGTCGGTGGCCTGGGCGCTCCGGCAGGACGCCGAGGTCGAGGCGGGCCGGGCGTCGGGCCCTTTCGGCAATCCGGATGGCGAGACCGGCGACCGCTTCGCGCCCGGGGCGAGCGGCCTCTGAGACGGCCTCAGTCGCAGATCGGCACCTTGTGCCAGCCCACATGCGTCTCGCCGAGGGAATTGAGGTAGGGCCCGTAGACCCGCTGCCAGCGGCAGTCCGGCTCGTAGGCCTCGTCCGGCCCGAAGTCCACCGCCGGCGCGCGCCAGTGCGGATAGACCGGCACCCCGACATAGACCCCGCGCGACCGGTGCTCCGGCCAGGACTTCGGCCGGTGCCAGGCCGGGCCGTAGGTCTCCGGCTTGCGGACCCGCACCGACGGGGCGCCGAGGTACCGTTCCGACGGGGTGAGCGCATAGGGATCGCCCGCCCAGGCCGGCAAACCGGGCAGGGCGACGATCAGGAAGGCGAGCGCGGCCGGGCGAATCGGCATGGCGGGTCCTCGATGGTCCACGCCCGAGAGGAACGCGGCGGCCGCGCGAAGGCAAGCCTGTCCGCCGCCGGCCCCGGCCCGGCGCATGAAAAAAGCCGGGGCACGAGGCCCCGGCAGGCTCGAGGATCGCCAGGCGAAGGGTCGGTCAGTAGCAGACGCGCTTCGAAACCCAGGCCGGACCGTGGTACGTCCAGATCTGACGGGGCTTCCAGAAGCAGCTGTGATAGGCGGGATAATAGAAGCGCGGCCGGTAGAAGTGGCCATGGAAGCCGTGGTGGCCGTGCTTGACCTTGACGAAATAGCCGGCCTCGGCCGACGAGGTCGTGGCGGCCGTCATGCCGGTCGCCAGGGTGGCGGCAGCCGCGATGGCCAGCATGGTGGACTTCAGAGACATCGTTCACTCCTGTCAGGTGCGAGGCCGGAGATGGCCTCTCGATGGTGGAAAGCTTGCACCAGCCTGACTGAACCCCCTCTGAGAGTGACATTTAGCTGACGTTCACCGGCGAGGATTTTCGCCGACGGCGCGGAACGTTTTCGCCGGAGGCGCGTTTCCCGAGGTCGAGCCGGCGGGCTCGGCCGGACCCTCCGTCGACAGGCGGGCACCGCACAGAACGAAATCCGCCGCGGCGCCTCGGAGCCGATGCATGTCCCCTGCCGGTAGCCTCTACGGTCCGCTCGTCCTCCTCTCGATCGCCATCGCCGTCGTATCCTCCTATACCGCGCTCGACGTGGCGGGCCGGGTTCGATCGACGCGCGGGGGCCACGGCACCGCCTGGATCGCGATCGCGGCGCTCGCGCTCGGCGGCGGCATCTGGGCCATGCACTTCATCGCCCTGCTGGCGCTCGACATCGCCCCCTCGCTGCGGTTCGACCCGCTCCTGTCGTTCGCCTCCTTCGCGCTGGCCGTGGTGGCGGGGGCGATCGGCTTCGCCGCGGTCGCCATGGGGCGCGTTCATTTCGCCGTCGTGGCGGCGGCCGGGACCGTGATGGGCGTCGGCATCGCTGGCATGCACCTGCTCGGCATGGCGGCCATCGGCTACTCCGGCCACATCCGCCATGACCAGAGCTACCATGCCGCCGCGGTCCTGATCGCCGTCCTGGCCTCCACGGCCGCCCTCCGGGTCGCCAGTCTGCCGGTGGGCGTGACCCAGAGGGTGGCCGGGGCACTGATCCTCGGCACGGCGATCTCGGGCATGCATTACACCGCCATGGCGGGAACCGCCTTCCAGCCCGGCCAGTCGCTGGGGCCGGAGACCGGCTTCGACGCCACCACGCTGGCCATGGCGGTCGCCGCCGTGACGGTGCTGGTCCTGTTCCTCTCGCTGGTCGCCTCCGCGATGGACGAGCGCGCCGAACGGATCGCCCGGCGCGAGCGCGAGGCCCTCATCGAGAGCGAGCGGCGCTTCCGCATCCTGGTCGAGGGCGTGACCGACTACGCCATCTTCATGCTGAGCCCCGACGGCAAGGTCACCAACTGGAACAGCGGCGCGCGCCGCATCAAGGGCTACACGGCCGAGGAGATCGTGGGCAAACCCTACGAGATCTTCTACACCCCCGAGGACCGCGCCCGCGGCGAGCCCCGGCGCGCCCTCGAGAGCGCGCGCCGGGACGGCAAGTTCGAGGCCGAGGGCTGGCGCCTGCGCAAGGACGGAACCCGCTTCTGGGCCTCGGTCGTCCTCGACGCGATCCGCGACCCGGAAGGCCGGCTCGTCGGCTTCGCCAAGGTCACGCGCGACGCGACCGAACGGCGGGAGGCGCAGAAGAAGCTCGATGACGCCCGCCAGCAGCTCCTGATGATCCAGAAGCTCGACGCCATCGGCCAGCTGACCGGGGGCGTCGCGCACGACTTCAACAACCTTCTGGCGGTGATCATCGGCAACCTTGAACTGCTCAAGAAGAAGTTGCCGGACGATCCGAAGGCCCGGCGCCTGCTCGAAACCGCCATGAAGGGCGCCGAGCGCGGCGCCGCCCTGACGAGCCGGATGCTCTCCTTCGCGAGGCGCCAGGACCTCCGGCCCGAGCCGCGCGACATCCCGGCCCTCGTCCGCGGCATGGCGGACCTGCTGCAGCGCTCCCTCGGCCCTGCGGTGATGATCGAGACCCGCTTCCCGCTCGACCTGCCGCCCGCCCTCGTCGACGCCAACCAGTTCGAACTCGCCCTCGTCAACCTCGCCGTCAACGCGCGGGACGCCATGCCGGACGGCGGCACGCTGACGATCTCGGCGGCCGAGCGGACGATCCAGCCAGGGACCGGCCGGCTCGGCGAGCCGCCCGCGGGCAACTACGTCTGCCTGTCGGTGACCGACACCGGCAGCGGCATGGACCCCGAAACCCTCGCCAAGGCCGTCGAGCCTTTCTACACCACCAAAGGCGTCGGCAAGGGAACCGGCCTCGGGCTGCCCATGGTGGACGGCTTCGCGGCCCAGCTCGGCGGCAAGCTCGTGCTGAAGAGCGCCCCCGGGGAGGGGACCACGGCGGAGATCTGGCTGCCCGCAGACGCCGACGCGATCCGCCGCGCCGTGACGGTCCCGCCCGAGCGGACCGTGACCCAGATCCCCGTCGCGACCGCACGCCAGGAGAAGCACCGCATCCTGGTGGTGGACGACGACGCGCTCGTCCTGATGGCGACCGTCGCCATGCTGGAGGACCTCGGCCACGAGGTGCACGAGGCGCTGTCAGCCAAGGAGGCCCTGAAGCTGATCGAGTCGGGCCTCGCCTTGGACCTCGTCCTCACCGACGAGGCCATGCCGGGCATGACCGGGACCCAGCTCGCCGGCCGCCTCGCCGAGCTCCGCCCCGGCCTGCCGGTCGTCCTCGGCACCGGATACGCCGAGCTCCCCACCGGCTCCGACCAGGCCCTGCCCCGCATCACCAAGCCCTTCGACCAGGCGACGCTGAGGCGGGTGATCGAGGCCGCCCTGTCGCCTGCCGGCCCCGAGCCGGCCCGCGCCGAGTGGCCCGAGAACGTGGTTCAGCTCAAGACCGGGGCCTGACCTCGCGGGCCGGAGCTACTGCGCGAGATCGACGCCGTCGAACGGATAGCGCCCGAGCGGATCCATCTTGAACCCGCTGACCTCCTTGCGTATCGCCATGTAGACCACCGAGTGGGCGATCGGCACCCACGGGGCCTCCGCCTTGGCGATCACCTGCGCCTCGCGGTAGTAGCGCTCGCGCTCGCCCTGGTCGGCGCTCTCCTTGGCCTTGGTGATCAGCGCGTCGAAATCCCGGTTGCACCACTTGGCGACGTTGTTGCCCCCCGGCCGCGCCGCCGTGCAGCCGAGCAGCGTGTCGAAGAAGTTGTCCGGGTCGCCGTTGTCGCCCGTCCAGCCGTAGAGCGCCATCGAGGCCTCGCCGGCCTGGATCTTGGACCGGTAGACGCTCCACTCCTCGGTGACGAGCCTGAGCCGGATGCCGACCCGCGCCAGGTCCGCCTGGATCAGCTCGGCGATGCGCTTGCCGTTGGGATTGTAGGGCCGGCTCACCGGCATGTACCAGAGGTCGGTCTCGAAGCCCGCCGGGTGGCCGGCCTCGGCCAGGAGCCGGCGCGCCGCCTCCGGGTCGTAAGGGTAGTCCTGGACGGCGTCGTTGTAGGACCACAGCGTCGGCGGGATCGGATTCTTGGCCGGCGTGCCGGCGTCCTGGTAGACGGCCGACACGATCGTCTTCTTGTCGATCGCCATGTTGACGGCCCGGCGCACCCGCACGTCGTCGAAGGGAGGCCGGGCGGTGTTGAGCGACATGTAGCCGACGTTGAGGCCCTCGAGCTTCAACAGCCTGAGCGCCGGGTCCTGCTCGATCTTCTTCAGGTCCGCCGGGTTCGGGAAGGCCATCACGTGGCACTCCCCGGCCTTGAGCTTGGTCAGCCGCACCGCCGGGTTCGGGGTGATCGAGAAGACCAGCGTGTCGATCGGCATCGCCCCGGCCCAGTGCTCCGGGAACACCCGGTAGCGCACCGCCACGTCCTTCTGGAAGGACACGAAGCTCCACGGACCCGTGCCGATCGGGTCGAGGTCGAGCTGCTCGGGCTTGCCGAGCTTCAGGAGCTTGTCGGCATACTCGGCCGACTGGATGACGTTGAACGACATCGCCAGATTGGCGAGGAACGGCGCGTTCGGCTGCTTCAGCCGGATGCGCACCGTGTACTCGTCGATCTTGTCGATGCTCTCCAGGAGCTCCGGCATGGCCAGGTCCTTGAAGTAGTCGTACCGGGCGCCCGAGACGCGATGATAGGGGTGGTCCTCCTTCCACTGCCGGTTCAGCGAGAAGAGCACGTCGTCGGCGTTCATCGGACGGGTCGGCGTGAAGGCCGCGTTCGAGTGGAACTTCACGTTGCGCCGGAGCTCGAACGTGTAGGTCCGACCGTCCTCGGAGACCGACCAGCGTTCCGCCAGCCCCGGCAGGATCCGGGTGCCGCCCGGCTCGAACTCGACGAGGCTGTTGAACATCGGCTTGCCGGCGGCCACGCCCGTCGTCGTCGTGACGAGCTGGGGATTGAGGGATTCCGGGTTGCCCTCCGAGCAGTAGACCAGCGTCTTCGCCCCGGCCGCGTGCGGGAGGGCCGAGATCGCGAGCGCGGCCGCGGCGGCGAGGAGCGGCTTGCGGGAGACGGTCATGGGGGCTCTCCTCTCGGCGCCGTCGGTCAGGCCGACTGGCGCATCGGTTCGGCGGCGGTCTCGGCCGGGAAGTCGATGACGAACCGGGCGCCCTGGCCCGGCCGGCTGGTGATCTGGATCTGGCCCTGCAGCGTCGCCGTCACGATGTTGTGGACGATGTGCAGCCCGAGACCCGTCCGGCCCCGGTCGCGCCCGGTCGTGTAGAAGGGGTCGAACACCTTGCCGACATGCTCGGGCTCGATCCCGACCCCGTCGTCCGCGAAGTCGATGCGGATCCAGCCCTTGCGCGGCTCCGTCACCCGGATCGTCATGGTGCCGTTGCGGCCGTCCGGATAGGCGTGGTCGCGGGCGTTGGTGATCAGGTTGGTGACCACCTGCGCGAGGCTGCCCGGGTAGCTGTCGAGCACCAGCCCCTCCGGGCATTCGATCACCACCCGGTGCCCCGCCTTGCGCAGCACGGGGCTGAGGCTGGTCAGCACCTCCTTCAGCCACTCGTGCATCTCGAAGCTGCGTCGCTCCCCGCTCGCCTGGTCGGCCGCCACCTGCTTGAAGCTGTGGACGAGTTCGGCGGCCCGGTGGAGGTTGGCGAAGAGCAGCCGCGAGCCCTCCGTCAGCCGGTCGACCGCCCGGGTGAGGTCCGAACGGAAGAGCCGCCCGGTGTCGGCGCCTTCCTTGAGCTTGCGCACCTCGCCGTCGAGCGCCGTCGAGGTGGTCAGCGCGATGCCGACGGGCGTGTTGATCTCGTGCGCCACCCCCGCGACCAGCTGGCCGAGGCTCGCCAGCTTCTCGGCCTGGATCAGGCTCGTCTGGGCGGCCTGCAGCTCGACCAGCGCGGCGTCCGCCCTCTCCTTGGCGGCGATCAGGTCGCGCTCCCGCCGCCCGAGCTCGGTGACGAAGAAGTTGGCCGCCCGCGCCATCGAGCCGAGCTCGTCGCGCCGGACCGATTCGGCGATGAGACCGCCGCTCGGATTGGCGGCGAGCTCGCGCATCTGGTCACGCAGGCGCTGCAGCGGCCTCGTGATCGAGCGCGCCACCGCGAGGGCGGTCAGGATGCCGACCAGCAGGCCCAGCACCGTGCCGAGGATCAGCACCGTGCGGACGAAGCGGTCGATGGCGTCGGCGTTGCGCGCGAAGCTGTCGTTGAGGGCGTCGGCGCTCGAAGTCATCAGCCGCGCCGTCGCGTCCATGCGGGCGAGGATCCGGTTCTGCTCCTGCAGCCCGTCGCGCGTGGTGGTGAGCCGCTGGCGCCACTGGTCGATCGCTTCGATCATCTCGGTCTGGATCAGGGGCGAGATCGGCAGCGCCGCCACCGTGGAGGCGAGCTCGCCGCTCTCCGCGAGGATCGCCGAGACGGTCTCCACGTCCCGCGTCGCCAGCGCCTCCACGGTGCGCCGGCCGAGCTTCAGCGTCGTGATCGCGATGTTCTGCGTCGCCTGCTCGGTCTCCGCCGCCTGCACCGAATAGGTGAGGAGCTGCGAGATCTCCTCGTGCATGGCGCGCTGGTCGGTCGACGTGACCTTGATGAGCCGCTCCACCCACTCGGTCAGCGCCGGAACCCCACTCTCCTCCGCGGAGGCCCGTGCCGCCAGGCCGGCGAGCTCCGCCGCCTCCTCGGCGCGGTCCGCGTTGCGCAGGAGCTCCGTCAGGTCCGCCAGCGCCGTCCTGGCCCGGCCGGTGGCGATCGGGCCGGCCGGCCCCGGTACCGTCTCGAGCCGGCTCTCCAGCGTGGCAGCGCGCAGCTCCTGGGCAAGGTCGACGATGTCGCGCGCCATCCGGAGCCGGCGGTCGCCCTCGGTGATCGAAGTCACGATGTCGGCATTGGAGGCGTGCTGGCGCGCCCGCGCCGTGTCGGTCAGCGAGATCAGCGCCGCGGCGCGCGCATTCATCTCCTGAACCAGATGGTCGTTGCGCTGGGTGACGGCCCTGAGCTCGTCCATCTCGCGCCCGTAGGCGTCGAGCGCCCGCTTGGCCTCGTCGACCGCCTCCGAGCGGTTCGCCGCCCGCGCCGGCTCCGCGAGAGCCTCCAGCCGGCCCCGGGCACGCTCGACGAAGATCGTGAACCGGCCCGCGCGGCTCTCCCGGTCCTTCGCCTGGACGCGGATGTAGTCGTCGCGGGCGAGCGCCACCTCGGCGAGGTCGCGTGTCGCCGCGCTCGCCAGCACCGCGCTGCGGCGCGCCGTCTCGGCCTGGTCCAGCAGCAGCCACGCCACGACCGCGATCATCGCCGCGATGGCGATGGGGATGCCGCCGACGAGAGCCACTTTCGAGCGAATGCGCATGAGCGAACGACACCGACCCGGCCCGGACCTGCCCGGGTTCGCAAGAACTCCCATCCACCGCCCGATCCCTTAGCACGGAGCGGCGCCGCGAGGCGACCGTTTCGCGAGCCCTGCCCTTACGGACTGTTCCGCGCGGAACAGAGCGCTGCGCGCCGCTCCGGCTAAGTCGCGTCATCCGGCCGGGCGGACCCGGCCTGCAGACGAGGAGAAATGGAATGGTACGGCAAGAAAAGTCCGGCATGCAGCTCACGGGTGCCGGCGACACCGGCTTCGGCCACTACTGCAAGGCACTCGGCGAACTGCGACTCTTTGCCGGCGATCCGGTGGCCAGCGTCGACGCGGCCCTCGCCGAGGACCCCGACTTCGTGATGGCGCATGTGCTGCGCGCCTACCTGATGCTGCTCGGCACGGAGCCGGCTGGGGTCCCCGAGGCGCGCGCCTCGCTGTCCCGCGCCCTGAAGGTACCGATGACCGAGCGCGAGCGCGCCCATGTCCTGGCCGCCGGCCACTACGCCAATGGACGGCTCGGCGCCGCCTCGCGGGTGCTGGAGGACATCGCCATCGAGAACCCGCACGACCTCCTGGCCCTGCAGGTCGGCCATCAGCTCGACTATTTCACCGGCTCGGCACGCATGCTGCGCGACCGCATCGCCCGGGCCCTGCCGGCCTGGTCGGAGGACCGGCCCGGCTACCACGCCATGCTCTCGATGCAGGCCTTCGGTCTGGAGGAGATGGGCCAGTACGCCGAGGCCGAACGCGCCGGCCGCCGGAGCGTCGAGCTGGAGCCGCGCGACGGCTGGGGCCAGCACGCGGTCGCACACGTGCTGGAGATGCAAGGCCGCCAGCAGGAGGGGATCGGCTGGATGCGCCGGGACACCGAGGCCTGGTCGAAGGACAGCTTCCTGGCGATCCACAACTGGTGGCACCTCGCCCTCTACCACCTGGAACTCGGCGACATCGGCGAGGTTCTCGCCCTCTACAACGGCCCGATCCGGGGCGACCGGACGGCGCTCGCCATGACGATGATCGACGCCTCCGCGCTGCTCTGGCGCCTCACCCTGGCCGGCCACGACGTCGGCGACCGCTGGAACGCATTGGCGGACGACTGGTCGCCCCTCGCAGACGCCGGCAACTACGCCTTCAACGACGTCCACGCCATGATGGCCTTCATGGCTGCGGGCCGGGTCGACCTCGCCGAGCGGGTCCTGGAAGCCCAGGACCGGGCCGTCCGCCGGGTCGACGACAACGCCCTCTTCACCCGCGAGGTCGGCAGCCCGGTGACCAGGGCCGTCAAGGCCTTCGCGGAGGGGGACTATGCCGAGACGATCGCCCTGATGCGCCCGGTCCGCAACATCGCCTACCGGTTCGGCGGCAGCCACGCGCAGCGCGACGTGCTCGACCAGACCCTCGTCGAGGCCGCGATCCGCTCGGGACGCTCCGACCTCGCCGCGGCGCTTGCCGCCGAACGGCTCGCCGCCAGGCCCGAAAGCCCGCTCGCCCGCCTGATGGCGACCCGCGCGGCCCGCGGCCTCGCCGCCTGACGACCGGCCAATCCGATCTCCGGCCCGGAACACGCTCCGGGCCGGAGCCTCTCGGGCGCCCGCCCGTTCCGGGCCGCCCTCCCGCTGGGTGCCGGCGGCCTGATCACGCTTTCGCCAGGTCTGCGACGAGGCCTGCGGCGACCGCGAAGCGGGAGACGGTCGGCGTTTCCGCCCCCGTGATCTCCTCCACGGCCGCGAGCGTCCGCTCCACCTCTGCCGTCCGGTGCGCGAGCCAGCCGTCGAGGCCCTGCCCGTCCCCCATGGCCATCACGGCGATCGACCGGTGCGCGTCGGCGAGCTGCCCGCGGGCGCGGTCCAGGGCGAGCGCCTCGTAGTAGTCGACGATCGGGATCGCCCGCGACTGCTCCAGGAGCCGGCCGATCCGGAACCGCCCGGCCACCCCGAAATAGGCCGCCGCGGCCGGCTCCAGGCCGATCCGGGCCCGCTCGGAGACCAGCACGATGTCCGGGATGGCGGCCTCGGCCGCGAGGTGGCCGACCCGGCGGGCGAGGTCCTCCGGCACGCCCTCCCCGGCCAGCGCGTCGCTGCGCCGCCGCGCCGTCTCCGCCAGCGGCTTCGGCAGCAGGGCGGGCAGTTGCGGCGCGAGGGCCTCGATCCCTGGCCGGAACCGTTCGGCGACGGCGCCGACGCCGGCCCCGAGGTCGACGTTGCGCAGGAACCAGACCATGGCGCCGAGCAGGAGGTCCTGCGCGGCCCCGTAGAGATCGAGCTGCAGGGCGCCGCGGACGCGGTTGTCGAGGAGCCCGACCGCCTGGTCGAGCCCGTCGAGCGCGAAGGCGACCCGGGCCGCCAGGAACGCGCGCGCCACGGCCGGCGCGTCGGCGCCGGTCTGGTCGGAGATCCGCGTCACCAGCGTCGCCCCGCCCTGATCGATCATCGCATTGGCGAGCCGCGTGGTGACGATCTCGCGCCGGAGCCGGTGCGCCCGGATCTCGTCGGCGAAGTCGGCCCGCATCCGGCTCGGGAAGTAGGCCGCCAGTTCGGAGGCCAGGAAGCCGTCGTCCGGCACGCCGCTCTCGATCAGCGCCTCCTTGAGGGTCATCTTCGCGTAGGCGAGGAGGACGCCGATCTCCGGCCGGGTGAGCGGCTCCCGCGCCTTCTCGCGCCGGGCGAGTTCGGCGTCGTCCGGCAGTCCCTCCACGGCGCGGTTGAGCTGCCCGGCCTTCTCGAGCGACTGCATGAGCCGGCGCTGGTAGCCGAAGTCCTCCAGGCCGCGCCGGGCCGTGAGGCTGATCGAGAGCGTCTGGCTCTCGTTGTTGGCGAGCACCAGCCCGGCCACCTCGTCCGTCATGGCGGCGAGCAGCGCGTTGCGGTCCGGCAGGTCGAGCCGGCCCGAGCGGACCGCCTGGCCGAGCGCGATCTTGATGTTGACCTCCTGGTCGGAGGAGTTGACGCCGCCCGAGTTGTCGATGGCGTCCGAATTGCAACGCCCGCCGCGCCGCGCATAGGCGATCCGGCCCGCCTGCGTGACGCCGAGGTTGGCCCCCTCGCCGATCACCTTGGCGCGCAGCTCCTCGGCCGTGACCCGGATCGGGTCGTTCGCGCGGTCGCCGACCGCCGCGTCGGTTTCGGACGCGGCCCGCACGTAGGTGCCGATGCCGCCGAACCAGAGCAGGTCGACGTCGAGCTTCAGAATGGCGCGCATGACCGCCTGCGGGGTCGGCCGCTCCTCGGCGAGGCCGAGCAGCGCCCGCGCCTCCGCGGAGAGCTCGATGGCCTTCAGGCTGCGCGAATGCACCCCGCCGCCGCGCGAGAGCTTGGCCGGGTCGTAGTCCGCCCAGCTCGAACGCGGCAGGTCGAACAGCCGCTTGCGCTCCGCCCAGCTCGTCTCCGGATCGGGATCCGGGTCGATGAAGATGTCCCGGTGGTCGAACGCCGCCACGAGGCGGGTGGTCCGCGCGAGCAGCATGCCGTTGCCGAACACGTCGCCCGACATGTCGCCGACCCCCGCCACCGTGAAGGGCTCGGCGAGGATGTTCCGGTCCATCTCCCGGAAGTGCCGCTTGACCGCCTCGAAGGCGCCGCGCGCCGTGATCGCCATCTTCTTGTGGTCGTAGCCCGCCGATCCGCCGGACGCGAAGGCGTCGCCGAGCCAGAAGCCCTGCTCGAGCGCGATCGCGTTGGCGGTGTCCGAGAAGGTCGCCGTGCCCTTGTCGGCCGCCACCACCAGGTAGGGGTCGTCCCCCTCGTGGCGGACCACCAGGTCGGGCGGCAGGACCTCGCCGGCGGGCGACAGGTTGTCGGTCACCGACAAAAGCGTCGAGACGAACACCCGGTAGGCCTCCGTCCCCTCCGCCAGCCAGGCGTCCCGCGCCATGTGCGGCTTCAGCCGCTTCGGCACGAAGCCCCCCTTGGCGCCGGCCGGCACGATGACGGCGTTCTTGACCTGCTGTGCCTTCACGAGCCCGAGCACCTCGGTGCGGAAGTCCTGCGGCCGGTCGGACCAGCGCAGGCCCCCACGCGCCACCTTGCCGAAGCGCATGTGGATGCCCTCGACCCGGGGCCCGTAGACCCAGATCTCGCGGAAGGGCTTCGGGTCCGGCATCGCCGTGACGGCACGGCTGTCGAGCTTCAGCGCGAAGGTCTCGGGCGGGCGGCCGTCCGGCGCGATCCGGAACGCATTGGTGCGCAGGGTGGACCGGATGGCGTTCAGCAGCCGGCGGATGATGGTGTCGTCGTCGAGGCTCGACACGGCGTCGAGGGCCGTCTCGATCTCGGCCGCGATCGCCGCCTCCCGGGCCGCCCGGTCGCCGCCCGCATGCGGGTCGAAGCGCGCCTCGAACAGAGCCGAAAGCCGCGCCGCCGTGGTCGGCTCCCGGACGAGCGCGCCCGCCATGTAGTCGAGCGCATACGGGATGCCGATCTGGCGCAGGTAGCGCGCGTAGGCGCGGATGAGGGCGATGTCGCGGAAGCCGAGCCCGGCCGAGAGGCCGAGCGCGTTGAAGCCGTCGTTCTCGACCGCCCCGTACCAGACGGCCATGAACAACGCCTCGAGGCGCCGGTCGGCCCCGTCCGCCAGCGGCACCTCGCCGCCGCCGGCCCGCTCCAGCGTCATGTCGTGCAGGTGCACCTCCGGCCGGCCCTCAGGCGCGATCCGGTAGGTGCGCTCGTCGATGACGCGCAGCCCCATGTTTTCCAGGACCGGCACCCGGTCGGACAACGGCACCGGCTCGCCGAGGCTGTAAAGCTTGAGCGCCGCCCGCTCCGCAGGGTCGCCGGAGCGCCGGAAGACGTCGATGGCGATCCGCCGCCCGTCCTGCAGGCGCTCCAGGATACGGATGTCGGCGAGCGCGGTCGCGGCCGGGTAGGCCTCCCGGTACGCGGCCCCGAAGGCCCCCCGGTAGCGCGGGAAGAGCTCCTCGCCGCCGCCCGGCGTCGCCCCGATCGCCGACTGCAGGGCGTCCGTCCACGTCCGCACGATGCCGGTGACGGCCGTCTCGAGCTCGTCCTGGGTGACCGACGGCGTGCGCCCGGCGTAGCGGCCGACGATGAAGTGCACGCGCGCCAGCGAGCCCTCCGGGAAGGCCGGCTGCCAGGCCGCGACCCGTCCCGAGAAGGCCTTCTCCAGATGCTCGCCGATGCGGATGCGCACCTCGGTGGAGTAGCGGTCGCGCGGCACGTAGACGAGCACCGAGACGAACCGGTCGAAGGTGTCGCGCCGGGCCAGCACGCGCACTCGCGGATGCTCGTCGAGCGCCAGGATCTGAAGGGCGAAATCGTAGAGGGTGCGGTCGTCGATCTGGAACAGCTCGTCGCGGGGATAGCTCTCCAGCACGTTCAGCAGCGCCTTGCCGGAATGGCTCGTCGGGTCGAACCCGGCCTGCGCGACCGTGCGGTCGACCTTCTGGCGCACGTATGGAATGGTCCGCGTGGAGCGCGTGTAGGCCGTCGAGGTGAACAGGCCGATGATGCGGAGCTCGCCGGAGAGCCGCCCCTCGGCATCGTAGAGCTTGACGCCGACGTGGTCGGTGTGGACCCGCCGGTGCACGCGCGAGCGGATGTTGGCCTTGGTCACGACCAGCGCCCGGGTGGACTTCAGGAAGTCCTTCATCTCGGCGGAGTCGTTGACCGCCTCCGAGCCGCGCCGCAGCACCCGAAGCTCCGGATTGCGCAGGATGCCGAGGCCGGGCTCGCCGCCGCGCTCGAGCCGGCCGCCCTCCGCATCCCGGTACACATACTCGCGCAGGCCGAGGAACGTGAAGTTGTCGTCCCGAAGCCATTGCAGGAACTGCACGGCCTCGTCGGCCTCGTCGAGCGGCAGCGGCGGCGGGTTCGTCCGGAAATCGGCGATCAGGCGGTCGATCCGCGCGATCATGCTTCGCCAATCGGCGACGGCCGCCCGCACGTCCGCGAGCGTCGCCTCCAGCCGCCGGGCGAGGCCGGCGCGCTCGCCCTCCGCGGCGATCCGGCCGACATGGATGTGGATGAGGCTTTCCCGGCTCTCGCCGTCATGGGCCGGTCCCGTCCCGGCCAGCGCCAGGAGGGTGCCGGACGCGTCGCGGCGGACCGTCAGGATGGGGTGCAGCACGAGCCGCACCGTGAGCCCGGACTCGGTCAGCTCGCCCATCACGGAGTCGACCAGGAAGGGCATGTTGTCGTTGAGGACTTCGACGATGGTCACACTCTCGAGCGCGCCCTCCCCGGCCGGCGCGTCCGCGACGTGGACGCGCGGCCGGCCGAGCCGCCGGGTCTGCAGCCGCTCCCAGGCCTCGCCGACCACCGCCGCGAGATCGCCCGGCGCGTAGGGCGCGAGGTCCTCGGCGGGCGCCCGCGAGAGCAGCGCCTCCGCAAAGCGGCGCAAGTCCGTCTCCGCGCCGAGCCTCGCGAAGAGATCCTCGAGCCGCTCCGCCTTCCGCTCCTCGCGTGCCTGTCGCATGGCCGTCCCCTCCGCCTCCGCTCGACTTGGCATCGAGTCGCGCTGCCTCTTGTTGTCGCACATCCCCGAAGGAAAGGAACGCGAGCACCGCGCGCCGGCCCGGCGAGCCCCCTTGCAAGTCGGCCCGCTTCGCCGTCTCCTCCCTCGCTCGACGACGGGTGGAGGAGGAGCGCCACAATGGCGAAGCAGGACAGGCAGGCGGGGCTCGCTCCGTCCGATCAGGCGGTCGACGCCGAGGGACGCCCGGAGCGGCCGATCGCATTGGCACTCGATCCGGCGGACCTGGACGACGAGATCCGGGCCTACTTCGAGAAGTGCATGGAGAAGATCGGCTTCGTTCCCAACGTGCTGGTCGCCTACGCGCACGACCTCGCCAAGCTCAAGGCCTTCGCAGCCATGTACAACGACCTGATGCTGGCGCCCTCCGGCCTCTCCAAGCTCGAACGCGAGATGATCGCGGTCGTCGTCTCGAGCGTGAACCGCTGCTACTACTGCCTGACCGCCCATGGCCAGGCGGTCCGCCAGCTCTCGGGCGACCCGGTGCTCGGCGAACTCATGGTGATGAACTACCGCGCCGCGCGGCTCGCCCCGCGCCACGTCGCCATGCTGGACTTCGCCTGGAAGCTGACCGAGACGCCGCAGGCCGTCATCGAGGCCGACCGAGAGGCCCTGCGCGCCGCCGGTTTCTCGGACCGCGACCTCTGGGACATCGCCGCCGTGGTGGGCTTCTTCAACATGTCGAACCGGGTCGCCATCGCGACCGACATGCGCCCGAACGCGGCGTATCACGGCCGCTCGCGCGGGGCCGGCTCCGGGGAGGCGGCCCGATGAGCGGCGTCAAGTCGGTTCTGGTGACCGGGGCGGCGGGGAACCTCGGACAGAAGCTGATCGCCCACCTCCTCGGCACCGGCTGGTGCGAGCGGGTGGTCGGCGTCGACGTGGCCGAGGGCGAGGCCGGCCACGGCGATCCCCGGGTCTCCTACCGCGTCGCGGACCTCGCCGACGCCGAAGACCCCGGCTGGCGTAGGGCGGTCGCGGACGTCGATGCGCTCGTCCATTTCGCCGCCGCCAACCCCTCGCCGGACGCCTCCTGGGAGGAGTCCGTCGTCTCCTACGACATGACCGCCAACCTCGTCGCCGCGGCGCTCGCCGGGCCCGTGAAGCGCTTCGTCTTCGCCACCTCCAACCACGTGATGGGCCAGTACAAGGACCCGCCGCGCGCCGACCGCATCGGCCCCGGCCGGCTCACCACGGACCTGGAGCCGGGGCCGGGCACCACCTGGTTCGACGGCACGCGCACCCGCCAGGGCACGGCCTATGCGGTCTCCAAGCTCATGGGCGAGCGCCTGCTGACCTCGGCCGCGGCGGTCTCGGGCGGCCGGCTGACCGCCGTCAGCCTGCGCATCGGCTGGTGCCAGCCCGGCGAGAACCGCCCCGAGACGATCAGCGCGACCGGACTGCCCGCCGACCAGTCGCCCGCGCCGGACTACCCCGAGGCGCAGCGCGACCTCGCCTGGTTCCGCGGCATGTGGCTGTCGAACCGCGACTTCCTGCAGGTCGTCGAGAAGGCGCTCCGGGCCGAGGCGGGCGCCTGGCCGGCGCCGGGCATCGTCGTCAACGCCATGTCGGACAATGCCGGCATGGTCTGGGATCTCGGCGCCACGCGCCGCCTGCTCGGCTACACCCCGCAGGACGACCTCTACAGGAGCCTCTCGGCGGGACCCTGAGGCACCGCCGTTCAGGCGCGCCGCGCGAAGGCCCGGAACGGATTCCAGCGCCCGGGCGCGGGGGCCGGCTCCGACCGCGCCAGCGCGGCCGGATCGAGGTCCAGGCGGTGCGTCACGGTGGCGCCGCCGCCTTCGGCCACGAAGCCGGCGGTCGCCGCGATGCGGAGAAGGGCGGCGTCCCCGGACGGGATGTCGAGCCGGATCCGCAGGATCGACCGGCGGCGCGCCTCCTGGACGGCGGCGCTCAGCAGGCCGCGGCCGAGACCACGCCCGCGCCAGCCCTTCTCGAGCGACACGGACAGTTCGGCGACCCGGCCGTCATGATCGACGTCGATCTCCGCGGCGCCGCGCAGCACCCCGTCCACCCAGGCGCCGATCAGGACGGTGCGCGAGACGACCATCTCCAGGCAGTGCGCGAGCACGAAATTGTCGTCGACGCCGGCCGCGAAGCGCTGCGCGCGGGCGGCGCCGTCGAGCCGCATCATGTGTTCCAGATAGGCTTCCAGCTCGTAGGCCCTGATCGTCCGCAGTTCCGTACCGTCCATCGAACCGGGCCTCCTCGTGGCCGACCGCCGGAGCCCCGAGGGGCCGGCGGCCGCCTGGCCGAATGCCGAAAACCGTGCCGGCCCAGAATCTTGGCCGAGCGGTTAACGAAGCCTTACCGTCCGCCGCCCGATGGAGGCGGCACCCGCGGGGAACCGCGAGTGCCGCTTTTATGTCACGCCGTCCGGATCATCCGGCCCTGCAGGTCGACGATCGCGGTGGCCCAGCCGTAGCTGTCCGAGACCGCCTCCTTGATGACCGACACCGGCGTCCGCTGGTGCGGCAGCACGAGGCCGACCACGTCCCCCGGCTCGAATTCGAGGTGGGCGCCGTAGCGGCGGGCGAGCCGCTGCATCTGCCGGTTGGAGGCGAGGCAGTTCATGTAGACGCAGCGGATCCCGCGGTTTTGCGCGGTCAGCAGCGTCCGCTCCATCAGGAGCGAGCCGACCCCGCGCGCCTGCCGGTCCCGCTCGACGCTGAAGGCGGCTTCCGCCTCCGTCCGGCTGCGGCCGAGCAGGCGCAGTTCGCCGGCTCCGACGATGCGATCGCCGTCAAACTGGCCGTGGATGATGGTGTCGAGCGAGAAGCTCGTCTCCGCATATCGGCGGACGAAATCGTCCGATGCGCCCATCCCGAACCGCGCGTGGCGGCTGTGGGGATCGAGGCGCAGGAGGTGGGCACGGAACGCCTCCAGGTCGGCGACCCAGAGCTTGCGGACCGAGCCTTCGGTCTTGGTCTTCATGATGGGGACTCCTCTTCCCTCCGGCGGACCCGCGAGGCTTCGGGCCGGACCGGCGGTCGTGGTTGTCGCGTGTGGGTCGCACCGTCCCGCCCGCGGTCAGGTCGCGGACGCGGCGGCGCCGTCTTGCGCCCCCGGGGGCCGGGGTCAGGTCCCGGCCCGCGACGCGCGCAAGACCATGCTGCACTGCAATATAGGGCAGGATCATGACACCGGCGAGCCGGCTCTGGCGCCAGCCGGTGCCGCCGATTTGGCCACAGGACCGGAAAAACGCCACGAACCGGGCCCAGAAGGCGGCCCTTCCGGTCACCTCCCCGTTATCGGGCCCGTGCGCGCGCCCCGGCGTTGTTGTAAGGGAGTGCCGGATTTTCGGCTGCGGAGCGGACTTCATGATGCGATTCGTCGGGTTCACCCTCTCGCTGGTCGGCGTCGGCCTCCTCGCCGGCTGCGGCCGCGTGGGCCTGGGCGACTTCGGCGGCGCGCAGCCGCAGGCCCGCTACGAACCCCTGCCCGCCGCCCCCACCAAGCCCGTCGTGACCCAGGGCGACCTGCAGCCCCTGCCGCCCGTCCCCGGCGAGCAACCGGCCGCCGGCGCCCCCGTGCCCCCGCCCGGCGACGCCGTCGCGGGCGTGCCCCCGGCCCTGGCGGCCCCGGCGCCCGCCTCGGCCGAGGCCAGCGCCGAGCGCGCTGTCGCGGTCGGCCGTACCGACCTGCTCGGCGGGTGGAAGATCGCCTCCGGGGGCGACAACTGCCAGCTCTTCATGACGCTGACCACCTGGTCGGGCGGCTACCGTGCCACCACCCGCGGCTGCAACACCCCGCAGCTGCAGAAGATTTCCGCCTGGGACCTGTCCGGCAAGCAGGTGTCGCTCAAGGGCGCCGACGGCTCCACGGTGGCGACCCTCTACGGCGCCGGCGCCGAGCGCTTCAGCGGCCAGACCGCGGAACGCCAGTCCGTTACCCTCTCGCGCTGACCGGTGCCGCCATGCCGACCGTCCGCCTCCTCGCCGACGACGAGATGCCGCCGGAGTCCCGCGCCGTCCTCGACGACATCCGGGCGACCCGCCGGTCCGACTTCGTCAACAACTTCTGGCGCGCCCTCGCGCATGACCCGAAGACCCTGCGGCGCACCTGGGAATCGCTCAAGGAGGTGATGGGCCCCGGCGTCCTCGACCCCAAGGTCAAGGAGCTGATCTACATCGCGGTCTCGGTGGCACACGGCTGCGAGTACTGCATTCACTCCCATACCGCCGCCGCGCGCGCCAAGGGCGTGACCGAGGCCGAGCTGATGGAGCTTCACGCCGTGATCGGCATGGCGGCCGAGACGAACCGGCTCGTCACCGCCCTGCAGGTGCCCGTCGACGAGGTCTTCCAGGTCCGCTGACCGGCCGCCAGCGCCGAAAAGCTTGACCCGCGGCCCGATCCCGCCTAGAAACCCGCACCTCTCGCCGACACCGTCGACGATGATCCGCCGACCGGGACCGTGATCCCGGAGGTCCACGCCCGCCAGCGCGTTGCGCCCGCGGGCGCGAAACCGTTTGGGCGCATCGCTCGACAGGGGCCGGACGGGAGCCCATCTGAAGGGTCCGCCCATCGCTCGAGGGTGCCCTTCGGATCGAGCCAGAGAGACGGAACGCGGATGTTCGAGAGCCTTTCGGAACGCCTGTCCGGCATATTGGACAAGCTGACCCGCCGCGGCGCGCTGACCGAGGAGGACGTCGGCGCCGCCATGCGCGAGGTGCGCCGCGCCCTGCTGGAGGCCGACGTCGCCCTCGACGTGGTGAAGTCCTTCACCGACAAGGTGCGCGCCCGCGCGGTCGGCCACGAGGTGATCCGCTCCGTCACCCCCGGCCAGCAGGTCATCAAGATCGTCCACGACACCCTGGTCGAGATGCTCGGCCACGACGCGGACCCGATCGACCTGAACGCGCCCGCGCCGGTAGCGATCATGATGGTCGGCCTGCAGGGCTCGGGCAAGACGACTACCACCGCCAAGATCGGCCTCCGGCTGGTCCAGAGGGCCCGCCGCAAGGTCCTCCTCGCCTCCCTCGACACCCGCCGTCCCGCCGCCCAGGAGCAGCTCCGCGTCCTCGGCGAGCAGAACGGGGTCGACACCCTGCCGATCGTCGCCGGCGAGACCCCGACCCAGATCGCCAACCGGGCCATGACGGCCGGCCGCCTCGGCGGCTACGACGTGGTGATCCTCGACACCGCCGGCCGCATCCACATCGACGAGCAGCTCATGCTCGAGATGGCCGAGATCAAGCGGGTGGCGAAGCCGCACGAGATCCTGCTCGTCGCCGACGCACTGACCGGCCAGGACGCCGTCAACCTGGCGAAATCCTTCGACGAGCGCGTCGGCATCACCGGCATCGTTCTGACCCGCATGGACGGCGACGGCCGCGGCGGCGCGGCGCTCTCCATGCGCGCCGTCACCGGCAAGCCGATCAAGCTCATCGGCGTCGGCGAGAAGGCCGACGCCCTCGAGGACTTCGACCCGAAGCGGATCGCCGGCCGCATCCTCGGCATGGGCGACATCGTCGCTCTCGTCGAGAAGGCCGCCCAGGAGCTCGACATCCAGAAGGCCGCCAAGGCGGCCCAGCGGATGCAGAAGGGCCTGTTCGACCTGGACGATTTCGCCGACCAGCTTCGCCAGATGCAGAAGCTCGGCGGCATGAAGGGCATCATGGGCATGCTTCCCGGCATGGGGAAGATGGCCAAGCAGCTCGACGCCGCCGCCCTCGACGACCGCATCATCAAGCGCCAGATCGCCATCATCACCTCCATGACGAAGAAGGAGCGCTCCAAGCCCGAGCTCCTCAACGCATCGCGCAAGCGCCGCGTGGCGGCCGGGTCGGGGACGCGCGTCGAGGACATCAACCGGCTGCTCAAGATGCACCGCCAGATGGCCGACATGATGAAGATGATGGGCAAGAAGAAGGGCGGCCTGCTCGGCGGGCTCGGCTCCCTTTTCGGCGGCGGCCCCCAGATCGACCCGGCCCAGCTCGAGGAGCTCGCCAGGTCCGGCCAGCTCCCGATGCCGCCCGGCGGCGCTCCGGGCCTCCCGCCCGGCCTGCCCCCGGGGGGATTGGGCGGCGCCGGCCTTCCGCCCGGCTTCCCCGGCCTGCCCAAGGGCCCCGGCTTCCCCGGCCCGAAGGGTCCGGGCGGCCTGCCCGGCGGCTTCCCCGGCCTCGGCAAGAAGAAGTGAGAGCCCCGCGATGACCGACCTGGCCACCGGCGTGGTCCCCGAGCTGAAGCGCCTGCGCGAGTCGATCGACAACATCGACGCCGCGCTCGTGCACCTGCTCGCCGAGCGCTTCAAGTGCACCCAGGCGGTCGGCCACCTGAAGGCGACCCATGGGCTGCCCCCCGCCGACCCCGGCCGCGAGGCCGAGCAGATCGCCCGCCTGCGCCGGCTCGCCGCCGACGCCCGGCTCGACCCGGACTTCGCCGAGAAGTTCCTGGCCTTCGTGGTGAAGGAGGTCATCCGCCACCACGAAGCCATCCGCGACTCCCGATCCTGAATTCCAGTCCATCGACTAAGGAGAAGACGCATGTCCCTGAAGATCCGTCTCGCCCGCGGCGGCACCAAGAAGCGGCCCTACTACCGGATCGTCGTCGCCGACGCCCGCTCGCCCCGCGACGGCCGCTTCATCGAGAAGGTCGGCACCTACAATCCGATGCTCGCCAAGGACTCCGCCGAGCGCGTCACGCTCGTCACCGAGCGGCTGCAGCACTGGCTCTCCGTCGGCGCCCAGCCGACCGACCGCGTCCTGCGCTTCCTGTCCGACGCCGGCCTCGCCACCCGCGAGGCGCACAACAACCCCGAGAAGGCCGTGCCGGGCAAGAAGGCCCAGGAGCGCGCCGCCGCCAAGGCCGCCAAGTCGGCCGAAGCCGCCGAGTAAGCGCAGGGGCCCGCCTCTCCCGGCCCGCAACCGATCGACACGTCAGGACCGCCGACCCGCATGGCCGAGAAGCGCATCCTCGTCGGACAGATCGGCGCCGCCCACGGCATCCGGGGCGAGGTGCGGGTGAAGTCCTTCACCGAGCCCATGGAGGCCCTCGCCGACTACGGCCCGCTCGCCTCGGAGGACGGCAGCCGGACCCTGACGGTCCAGCGGCTCCGCCCGAACGACACGGTGCTGGTGGTGAAGTTCCGCGAGGTGCCGGACCGCAACGCCGCCGAGGCGCTGAACGGCACCCGCCTCTTCGTCGACCGCGAGGCCCTCCCCGCGACCGACGACGAGGAGACCTTCTACCACTCGGACCTGATCGGCCTGAGGGCGGAAGACGCGGACGGGACGGTCCACGGGACGATCCTTGCGGTGGCGAATTTCGGCGCGGGCGATCTCCTGGAGATCCAGCCGCCCGAGGGCTCGACCGTCTACCTCCCCTTCACCCGGGCCTTCGCGCCCGTGGTGGACCTGGCCGGCGGCCGCGTCGTGATCGCCCCGCCCGAAGGCCTCTTCGGGGGCGGCTCGGACGAGGCGGAGCCGAAGCCCGCCCCCCGCAAGCGTCGCCGGCACCCGCCGGCGGCCGCGCCGGGGCCGGGCGGGGAGGTGGCGTCGTGACGTTCCGGGCCTCGGTCCTGACGCTCTATCCGGAGATGTTCCCGGGCCCTCTCGGCCTGTCGCTCTCCGGCAAGGCGCTCGCGAACGGCCTCTGGTCGCTCGACGTGGCCGACATCCGGGACTTCGCGACGGACCGGCATCGGAGCGTCGACGACACCCCGGCGGGCGGCGGGCCCGGCATGGTGATGCGCTGCGACGTCACCGCCCGGGCGCTCGACGCGGTGGCGGGTCCAGAGGACCCGAGGCCGCGCCTGCTGATGAGCCCGCGCGGGCGCCCGCTCCGCCAGGATTTCGTCCGCGAGCTCGCGGGCGGCCCCGGCGTGGTGGTGCTCTGCGGCCGCTTCGAGGGGGTCGACGAGCGGCTGATCGAGGGCCGCGCGCTGACCGAGGTCTCGATCGGCGACTACGTCCTCTCCGGCGGCGAGCCGGCCGCGCAGGTGCTCCTCGACGCGGTCGTCCGGCTCCTGCCGGGCGTGATGGGCAAGACCGAGTCCGGCGCGGAGGAGAGCTTCGAGGCCGGGCTCCTGGAATACCCGCACTACACCAGGCCGCAGGTCTGGGAGGGGCGGACGATCCCGGAGGTCCTGACCTCCGGCGACCACGGCCGGATCGCGAACTGGCGCCGCAGGGCGTCGGAGGCGATCACGGCCGAGCGCCGGCCGGACCTCTGGGCGGACCATCGGGCCCGCGAGGGCCGCGAAAGCAAAGCCGCCGGTCCCGGGCCCCGGAGATGACGACGGGGACATGACAAGCGGTCCGACATCGAGTATAGGCAACGCCAACTTCTGAGACAGGTGCACCCATGAACATCATCGATCAGCTCGAAGCCGAGCAGATGTCGGCCATCGCCGAGAAGCGCTCCATCCCGGACTTCGCCCCGGGCGACACGGTCCGCGTCAACGTCCGCGTCGTCGAAGGCAACCGCACCCGCGTGCAGGCCTACGAGGGCGTCTGCATCGCCCGCTCCGGCTCGGGCCTGAACGAGAGCTTCACGGTCCGCAAGATCTCGTACGGCGAGGGCGTCGAGCGCGTGTTCCCCGTCTACACGCCCCTGATCGAGTCCGTCGACGTCGTCCGCCGCGGCAAGGTCCGCCGCGCCAAGCTCTATTACCTGCGCGGCCTGACCGGCAAGGCGGCCCGCATCGTCGAGAAGCAGGACAAGAAGACGGCCTGATCCGTCCCGTCCGCCTCGCGAAGGTTCGATCAAGGCCGGTTCTCCGGCCTTTTTCGTTGTCTGGAGCCGAAGGGGCGCGCGCCATGGATCCTCGTCTCGAAGCCAACCGCCTGAACTGGGACGAGCGCGCCGGCCTGCACGCGACCGACCGGACCGGGTCCTACCGCATCGCCGACGTCCTTGCCGGCCGGTCCAGCCTGCACGCCATCGAAGCGGCGGAGATCGGCGACGTCCGGGGCCTCGACCTGGTCCACCTCCAGTGCCACATCGGCCTCGACACGATCAGCCTCGCCCACTTCGGCGCCCGCGCCACCGGCCTGGACTTCTCGCCCAAGGCCATCGAGGCGGCCCGCGACTTCGCCCGCCGCGCCGGCCGGCCCGACGTGCGCTTCGTCGAGGGCGACGTCTACGCGGCCCCCGACCGGCCCGGCGAGACCTACGACAGGGTCTTCACCGGCTGGGGCGCCCTCAACTGGCTGCCCGACATCGAGCGCTGGGCCGCCGTGGTGGCCCGCCTGCTCCGCCCCGGCGGCTACCTCTACCTGATCGAGAGCCATCCGATCACCTGCGGCGCCCTCGCCGACCGGGACGGCGTGCCGACCCCGACCTATCCCTGGCGGGACCCGCCCGAAAAGCCGGTCGCCAGCGACATGACGCACACCTACACGGGCGACGCCCGGCCGCTCGTCAACACCCGCAACTACGAATGGACCCACCCGATCTCCGAGGTGGTCACCGCGCTCCTCGGCGCCGGCCTCCGCCTCGAGATGCTGCGCGAACACGACCGCGTCGCCTGGAAGGCCTACCCGACCCTGGTCGAGGACGGCGTCGATCTCTGGCGCTTCCCCGCCGGCGGCCCGTCGCTCCCGCTCGCCTATTCGCTCAGGGCGCGGCGGCCCGGCTGACCCCGCCGCCTTCGAGCCGCGCCATCTGCCGGTCGTGGACCCGTCCGAGCGTCGCGACCGCGAGCGTCGCCCCCACGAACGCCAGGAACATGTCCCACTGCGTGTCCCAGGGATCCCCCTGGGTCGCCAGGAAGGAATCCGCGGCGGCGCCGTAGACGAGAGCGCTCCACCACTCGATGAACTCGAAGAAGGCGCTGAAGGCCAGGCAGCAGGCGACCGTAAGGGGCCCGAGCCAGGCCGAGCCCCTGAGCGGCGACCGGCGCGACAGGATCTCGCGCACCAGGATCGCCGGCACGAAGCCCTGCAGGAAATGCCCAAGCCGGTCGTAGTGGTTGCGCGCGAGGTCGAACCAGTCTGCGACCCACAGGCCGAGCGGCACCCGCGCGTAGGTGTAGTGGCCGCCGACGACCAGCACGACGGCGTGCAGCGCCATCAGCCGGTAGAGGAGCGGCGTCAGCGGGAAGACGCGGCGGGTCAGGACCGCGAGCGGCAGGCCGACCAGCACCCAGATCACCTCCAGGACCCAGGTCAGCCGGTCATAGGGCCCGATCCCGGAGACGACCAGGGCCGCGAGGACGCCGGCCGCCAGCACGGTTCCCTCCGCCCGCCCCATCGCGCCCCCACCCGCGGCCGCCGTCAAGCGCCGCTCCCGCCGGGACGCCGCGCCACCAGGTCGACCTCGACGAGCGCCCCCTTGGCGAGCGCGGTCACGCCGATGCAGGTCCGTGCCGGCAGGCGCCCCTCAGCGAAGAAGCGCTTGTAGACGGCGTTGAACGGCGCGTAGTCCCGCTCGAACCGCGTCAGGTAGGCCCGCGCCATGGTGACGTCCGCGAGCGAGAGCCCCAGCCCCGCCAGCACCGTTGCGAGATTCTCCATCACCTGCCGCGTCTGCGCCTCGATCCCCTCCGGCAGCGGATCGTCGGGCCGCCCGGGCACGGTCGGCATCTGCCCGGTGACGAACACCCACCCGTCCACCTCCGTGGCATGGCTGAACGTCGCCACCGGCTCCGGCGCCCCGGCGATCATGTGGAATGCGATGGGCATGGTCACTCCCTCGGTTCGCGCGACTTTGCACGAGAAAGGGCTGCCGTGGCCAGCCGGGGAACCGCAGCGCGCGCCGCCGCGTTCGACGGCACCGCGCCCTCCCAATGGTGCATTGCGGCAGGATGCCGCGCGCGATAGCGTTCCGGGCCCGAAGCATGAACAGGGGGAGACCTCGATGACCTTCCGCCCGCGGCGCAGCGTGCTCTACATGCCCGGCTCGAACGCGCGCGCGCTCGAGAAGGCGAAGACGCTGGAGGCCGACGCGCTGATCCTCGACCTGGAGGACGCGGTCGCCCCGGACGCCAAGGAGCTCGCCCGCGAGCAGGTCTGCCGTGCCGTGCGCGACGGCGGCTACGGCGAGCGCGAGCTCGTCATCCGCATCAACGGCCTCGACACCCCCTGGGGCAAGGCCGATCTCAAGGCCGCCGCGGCGGCCGGGCCGCACGCGATCCTGGTCCCGAAGGTGAGCTTCGCCGAGGACATCCACCAGGTCGGCGACTTCCTGGACATGAACGGCGCGCCCTCCGAGACCCGCATCTGGGCCATGATGGAGACCCCGATGGGGATCCTCAATGCCGCCCCGATCGCCGCCGCGGTCGGCGTGCCGGCCGGCCGGCGCTTCGCCGCCATGGTGCTCGGCACCAACGACCTCGCCAAGGAGACCCGCGCCCGCCTCGTCAAGGGCCGGCTGCCCATGATCACCTGGCTGTCCCTGACCGTGCAGGCCGCCCGCGCCCACGGCCTCGACGTGATCGACGGCGTCTACAACGACTTCGACGA
The DNA here is from genome assembly GCF_037203705.1 of Prosthecomicrobium sp. N25. Taxonomy (NCBI): domain Bacteria; kingdom Pseudomonadati; phylum Pseudomonadota; class Alphaproteobacteria; order Hyphomicrobiales; family Kaistiaceae; genus Prosthecomicrobium; species Prosthecomicrobium sp. N25. The sequence goes on along the minus strand of NZ_JBBCAT010000002.1, from coordinate 244,422 downwards.
CCTGGAGGGCTTTCGCGAGGAATGCGCCCAGGGCCGCGATCTCGGGATGGACGGCAAGACGCTGATCCACCCCAGGCAGATCGCCGTCGCCAACGAGGTCTTCTCGCCCTCCGCCACCGAGGTCGCCTGGGCCGAGAAGATCGTCGCCGCCTTCGCGCTGCCCGAGAACGCCGGCAAGGGCGTCATCACGGTCGAGGGCCGGATGGTCGAGCTGCTGCATGCCGAGATGGCCAAGCGCACCCTGGCGGCCGCCCGCGGCCTGACCGCCACCCCGGCCGCGGCGTGATTCGCGGGGCTTGACCCGGCCCCGACGGTGCCCGAGGCTGCGCGCCGCCCGTCCCCTTCGCCGAGTGTCCGATGAAGCTCTACCGATATCTGACCGGCCCCGACGACGCCGCCTTCTGCAAGCGCGTCACCGCCGCCCTGAACAAGGGCTGGGACCTCGCCGGTCAGCCGACCCTGACCTTCGACCCCGTCAAGGGCCGCGTCATCTGCGGCCAGCCGATCGTCAAGGAGGTCCCCGGGGTCGACTACACGGACGACGTCGTCCTCTCCGACCACTGACTCCGGCCTCGGCCGGCCCCGCTCACGAGTGGGTGGCCAGCCAGGCGGCGATCTTGGTGCGGATGTCGGCCGCGATCTGGGTCGCCGCCCGGTTCTCCGCGTCGCGCTGCGCCCGCACGTTGGCGAAGCGCTGCTGGGAGAAGTCGTAGGACGCGTTGGCGAAGCTGTTGCCGGTCAGGATCGTCGTGCCGGAGGCGAGATCGACGAGCGTGAAGCTGGCATTGAGCTGCACCAGGTAGGCCGCCGGCGTGCTCTCCGTCCGCTCGATGCCGACCGGGATCGAGCTGTCCGTGACGCGCAGGTCGAGCCTGTAGGCCGGCTTGGCCGGCTCGCCCCCGCCGTAGAAGGCGAACACCAGCTCGTTGCGGACCCTCTGGCTGACGCGGCTGTCCACGAGCTTCAGGTCGATCGAGGCGAGGCGCGCGACCGTCGTGTCGCCGGCCGCCGTGGTGCCGTAGAGCGGTCGGATGTCCGAGCAGGCGCCAAGCGCCAGGGCCGCGGCCAGCAGGGCTGCGGGACCTGCGAGGCGGCGGGGTCGGACGGTCCGGTCAGGCCACCACATTCACGATCCTCTGCGGCACCACGATCACCTTCTTGGGCGGATTGCCGCCGAGCGCGGCCACCACCGCGTCGAGCGCCAGCGTCGCGGCCCGCACCTCAGCCTCGCCCGCCTCGCGCGCCACAGTCAACTCCGCCCGCTTCTTGCCGTTGATCTGCACCGGCAGCACGATCGTGTCGTCGACCGTCAGCGTCCGGTCCGCCACCGGCCAGCCCAGGGTGGCGATCAGCCCCTCGCGGCCCATCGCCTGCCAGCATTCCTCGGCGAGATGCGGCATCATCGGCGCGATGATCCGCACCAGGATGTCGAAGGCCTCGTGGAGGGCCGCCGCGAGCCCCGGATCCGAGCCGGCCCCGCCATCCGCGAGCGCCTTCTGGAGCGTGTTGGCGAGCTCGTAGATGCGCGCGACCGCCCGGTTGAACGCCAGCTTCTCGATGTCGTCCTCGACCGCCACCAGGGTCTTGTGCGCCGCCTTGCGCACCGCCAGACCCGCCGCCGAGAGGTCGGCCGGAAGTGCCGGCGCGCCGCCGGACACGAAGGGCAGGGCCTCGCCGACCATCCGCCAGATCCGCTGCACGAAGCGGTGCGCGCCCTCGGCCCCGGCCTCCGTCCAGATCACGTCGCGCTCCGGCGGGCTGTCGGACAGCATGAACCAGCGCGCCGTGTCCGCGCCCCAGCCGCCGATGATCTCCGACGGGTCCACCGTGTTCTTCTTGGACTTCGACATCTTCTCGATGCCGCCGATCTCGACCGGCCCGCCCGTCGCCTTCAGCCGGGCGGAGCGCTTGCCGTCCGCCTCCGTGATCTCGACCTCCGCGGGCGACACCCAGGCGCCGTCCGGCCCCCGGTAGGTCTCGTGCACCACCATGCCCTGGGTGAACAGCCCCGCGAAGGGCTCGTCCAACCCCGCATGCCCGGTCGCCCGCATGGCGCGGGTGAAGAAGCGCGAGTAGAGCAGGTGCAGGATCGCGTGCTCGATCCCGCCGATATACTGGTCGACCGGCAGCCAGCCGTCGACCGCCGAGCGGGTCGTCGGCGCGGTCTCGTTCCACGGGTCGGTGAAGCGCGCGAAGTACCAGGACGAGTCCACGAAGGTGTCCATCGTGTCCGTCTCGCGCCGCGCCCGCCCCCCGCAGGACGGGCAGGCGACGTGCTTCCACGTCGGGTGGTGGTCGAGCGGGTTGCCGGGCCGGTCGAAGGTCGCGTCCTCGGGCAGCCGCACCGGCAGATCCTGCTCCGGCACGGGTACCACCCCGCAGGCCTCGCAGTGGATCATCGGGATCGGGCAGCCCCAGTAGCGCTGGCGGGAGATCAGCCAGTCGCGCAGGCGGTAGTTCACCTGCCGGGTGCCCTGCGGGGCGCCGTGCAGGTCCGTCGTCTCCAGCCGCCGCGCCACCGCCTCCTTGGCGGCCTCGATCGGGAGCCCGTCCATGAAGGCGGAGTTGAACAGCGTCCCGTCCCCGTCATAGGCCGTGTCGTCGATCGTGAAGCTGGTAGGATCGGCCGCCGGCGGCAGCACGACCGGGATGACCTTCAGCCCGTACTTGCGGGCGAAGTCCAGGTCGCGCTGGTCGTGCGCCGGGCAGCCGAAGATGGCGCCGGTGCCGTAGTCCATCAGGATGAAGTTGGCGACATAGACGGTGAGCTCCACCTCCGGCAGGAACGGATGGCGGACCTTCAGGCCCGTGTCGTAGCCCTCCTTCTCGGCCGTCTCCAGGACCGCCACGGACGTGCCCATCTGCCGGCACTTCTCCTGGAAGGCGGCGAGGCCGGGGTCCTGCGCCCCGCAGGCCTTCGCCAGCGGATGGTCGGGCGCGATCGCCATGAAGCTCGCGCCGAACAGCGTGTCGGCCCGCGTCGTGAAGATCTCCAGCGTCCGGTCGCCGTTCGGCGCCGGCTCGACGAGCTCGAAGCGGACCCGCATGCCCTCCGACTTGCCGATCCAGTTGCGCTGCATCAGGCGCACCTTGTCGGGCCAGCGGTCCAGCGTGTCGAGCGCGGACAGGAGCTCGTCCGAATAGGCCGTGATCCTGAATTTCCACTGCTCCAGCTCGCGCTGCTCGACGACCGCGCCGGAGCGCCAGCCGCGGCCGTCGACCACCTGCTCGTTGGCGAGCACGGTCATGTCGACCGGGTCCCAGTTCACCTTCGACTTGGAGCGGTAGACCAGCCCGGCCTTGAAGAAGTCCGTGAACATCTTCTGCTGGTGCCGATAGTAGCTCGGGTCGCAGGTCGCCACCTCGCGCGCCCAGTCCAGGGAGAGCCCCATCGACTTCAGCTGCGCCTTCATGGTGGCGATGTTCTCGTAGGTCCATTTGGCCGGGTGGACCTTGTTCTGGATGGCGGCGTTCTCGGCCGGCAGCCCGAAGGCGTCCCAGCCCATCGGGTGCAGCACGTTGAAGCCGCGGGCCCGCTTGTAGCGTGCCACCACGTCGCCCATGGTGTAGTTGCGCACGTGCCCCATGTGGATGCGCCCCGACGGATAGGGAAACATCTCGAGCACGTAGTATTTGGGCCGCGGATCGTCGTTGAGCGTCCGGAACACCTCGGCCGCCTCCCAGGCCCTCTGCCACTTCGGTTCCGCCTCGCGGGGATTGTAGCGCTCGCTCGCCATGGGATCTGCCGGTCGCCTTCGGGTCTGGACGGGGTCGGTGCCGCGCGGCTCCGTCGCGCGCGGGAAGCGGGCGACCTTCACCAGAAAGGCCGTATAACGTCAACAGCGATGCGTCGCCCCGCGGCGCCGGTTCTGCTATGCGGAGCCGAATCGCCCGCCCTTCAGGATGGACGCGAATGGTTGACGCCGCCGAAAGACTTGCCGAGATCCGCAACCGCATCGCCCGCGCCGAGCGCACCCACGCACGTGCGCCGGGGTCCGTCACCCTGGTTGCGGTCTCCAAGACCTTCGACGCCGACGCGATCCGGCCCGTGATCGCCGCCGGCCAGCGGGTCTTCGGCGAGAACCGCGTCCAGGAGGCCAAGGCCAAGTGGCCGGCGCTGCGCGAGGAGACGCCCGGGATCGAGCTCCACCTGATCGGCCCGCTCCAATCCAACAAGGCACGGGAGGCCGTCGAACTCTTCGACGTGATCCACACCGTCGACCGGGAGAAGATCGCCGCCGCGCTCGCCGAGGAGATGCGCCGCCTGGGCCGGTCGCCGCGTCTGCTCGTGCAGGTCAACACGGGCCTCGAGCCCCAGAAGGCCGGCATCGACCCGCGCGAGGCGGTCGCCTTCGTGGAGCGCTGCCGCACTGCCCATGGTCTCGCCATCGCGGGTCTGATGTGCATCCCGCCCGTCGAGGACCAGCCCGGTCCCCACTTCGCACTTCTGGAGAAGCTCGCCCGCGAGGCCGGGGTCGGGCTCCTGTCCATGGGCATGTCGTCGGACTTCGAGACCGCCATCCAGTTCGGGGCGACCCACGTCCGTGTCGGCAGCGCCATCTTCGGCGCCCGCTGACAACCCTGGATCGCACGATTTTTGATTCGGAATCGAAATAGTCGACCGCCTGGGAGTCTCCAGGACGCCCGATCGCCATCCGGTCCGACCCGAGACACCCGCCGGCAGGAATGCCCGCCAGCGGCCTTCCCAGCGGCTCCGGCCGAAACCGGGCTCGCCCGGGCGGCCTAGAGGACGGCCATCACGGCCCGCCGCCCCGCGGCCGCCAGCAGGCGGCGCATGACCGGCAGGTCGACCGCGACGCAGCCCGCCGTCGGCCGTCTGTCCGGGCGGGTCAGGTGCAGGAAGATGGCGCTCCCCCGGTTGAGGCTCCGGCGCGAGACGTTCCAGTCGAGCACCACGACGATGTCGTAGACGGCGTCCTGCCGCGCCATCGCCTCGTGGGACGGCCCGAACGGCAGCCGGACCGGCCGGTTGTAGCGCCCGTCCGCCGGGTCGTCGCACCAGCCGTCCTCGGGGCGGATCGCCCGCACGGGAAGGCCGGTCCGTGGGCGGGGAATCCGGTCGGCGCGATAGCGGAGCGCGACCAGCCGCATGGTGGCCGCCGGCGTCGCCCCGTCCCCCTCGCGCTTGAAGCGGGTGATGCCGGAGCGGCCGAGCCGGCACGGCACGGTCGCGCCCCCGAGGGTCAGGAGCCCTTCCGTCGGGTGCCCGGGCCTCGGCCGGATGCGAATCACCTTGGGCGGAACGGCGGGACGGCGCATGGTCGTGGTCCAGTCTCGGGGGCGGCGGCCGGGATGCCGCCCAGGGTTCTGCAGGAATTTCCCAAGTCGAATCCGGCTGTTCCGGCGCGCTCCCGAGGTCGCGCCCAGGCGAAGGCGGGGTGCCGGCCCGGTCCGAACCGCGGTTCTTGCGCTGCGGCGCGAAGGATGGTCTTCTGCTTCGAGGTCGACAAGCCCTTGCCGAAACAAGGACAACGGTCATATCGGCGACGGGCGGACTGTAGGACGGGACCCATGGCTGCGCGCAAGATCCTCATCTGTGACGACGACACCGACCTGCGGGAAGGTCTCGTCGAGCAGCTGTCGTTGTACGAGGAATTCGAGACCGCCCAGGCCGACACGGCCGCCAAGGGCGTGCAGATGGCGCGCAACGACCACGTCGACCTGCTCATCATGGACGTCGGCCTGCCCGACATGGACGGGCGCGAGGCGGTCAAGATCCTGCGCAAGAACGCCTTCAAGGCGCCGATCATCATGCTGACCGGCCACGACACGGACAGCGACACCGTGCTCGGCCTGGAGGCGGGCGCCAACGATTACGTGGCGAAGCCCTTCAAGTTCGCCGTCCTGCTCGCCCGCATCCGCGCGCACCTGCGCCAGCACGAGCAGACCGAGGACGCCACCTTCACGATCGGGCGCTACACCTTCCGCCCCTCCGCCAAGCTGCTGCTCGACGAGAAGGGCTCCAAGGTGCGGCTGACCGAGAAGGAGACCGCGATCCTCAAGTATCTCTACCGCGCGGGCGAGCGCCCCGTGTCGCGCGACGTCCTGCTGCACGAGGTCTGGGGCTACAATTCCGGCGTCACCACCCACACGCTGGAGACCCACATCTACCGGCTCCGGCAGAAGATCGAGCGCGACCCGTCGAGTGCCGAACTGCTGGTCACCGAGTCCGGCGGCTACAAGCTGGTGCCGTGACGGGCGCGCGCCGCTCCCGCCGGACGCGGCGGCCCGCCCGATTTCCCTTGACGTGCGGCGGCCGCGGCGGGAAAGCCGGAAGGCCATGACGCTCGAGCGCGACATCCAGGTCTTGCAGGAGGTGCCCTTCCTGGCCGGCGTGCCGGCGGAACCCCTGCGCCTCATCGCCTTCAGCGCGGAGCGGCGCGAGCTGGCCGCCGGCGAGATCCTGTTCCGGGAAGGCGAGGCGGCCGACGGCGCCGCCCTGGTCATGGGCGGCCGCATCGATCTGCGGCACGACCGGGAGGACGGCCCCGCGACGGTGCTGACCGCCGGCCCCGGCACCCTGCTCGGCGAACTCGCCCTTCTGGTGGAGACGCGCCGTCCCGCGACTGCGGTCGCGGCCGGTCGCGCCGTCACGCTCCTGATCACCCGCCGCATGTTCCGGCGGGTCCTGGAGGAGTACCCGGACGTGACGCTGACCCTGCAGCAGCGCGTGGCCGAGCGCCTGACCGCCCTCGGCCCGAACCTCGGCAGCCTCGCGGCGCGCCTCGAGGCCCTCGACCGCGACTAGACACGGCGAGGCCTCGCGGGCGGCGAAGCCGCCCGTTCAGGCGAGGAGCCGCTCCATGACGCGCACGAGCCGACGCCCGAAATCCGCCGGGTCGTCGGGCGTGTCCCCGTCCAGGATGCGCGCCTGCCCGTGCAGCAGCACGGCCGCGTCCCGCATCAGCGACTTGTCGGCGTCCGCCAGGTGCCGCGCCATGGCGGCGACCAGCGCATGGTTGGGGTTGATCTCCAGCACGGGCTTCGAGAAGCCGCCGCCCGCCGCCTGGCTGCGCGCCAGGATCTTCTCGAAGGCCCGGTCGGGGCCGAAGTCCGGGGCGACCAGGCAGGCCGGGCTCTCGGCGAGCCGCGTCGACTTGCGCACGTCTCCGACCTTGTCGCCGAGCGTCTCCTTGACGAAGGCCACCACGGTGGCGATGGCGGCGTCGCGCGGCGCGTCCTCCTCCGGGGACTTGTCGTCCGCCGGCAGAGGAATGGCGTCGAGGTCGGCCGCCCCCTGGGTGATCGACTGGAACGGCTTGCCCTCGTAGCCGAGCGCGGTGCGCACCCAGAAGGCGTCGACCGGGTCGGTCAGCAGCAGCACTTCCACGCCGCGCGCCCGGAAGCCCTCCAGGTGCGGGCTCGCCGCCGCGCGCTCGGGGCTGTCGGCGAGCACGTAGAAGATCCGGGTCTGGTTCTCCTTGAGGTCCTTGACGTAGTCGGCGAGCGAGCGCCAGCCGTCGCCGGACGTCGTCGTGCGGAACCGGGCGACCTTGAAGATCTCATCCCGCCGCTCGGGGTCCTCGTAGAGCCCCTCCTTGATGACGGGTCCGAACGCCTCCCAGACGGTGGTCCAGGTCTCCGGCTCCTTCTCGGCTGTCCTGGCGAATTCGGACAGGATCCGGCCGACCACGCCCTTGCGGATCGCCTCCAGCAGGGGATTGGACTGCAGCATCTCGCGCGAGATGTTGAGCGGCAGGTCCTCGCTGTCGATCACGCCGCGCACGAAGCGCGCCCAGGCGGGCAGGACCTCGACCTCGTCGGAGATGAAGATGCGCCGCACATAGAGCTTCACGCGGCCCTTGCGCGCCGGGTCGAAGAGGTCGAACGGCTTCATGGAGGGCACGAAGAGCAGAACGGAGTATTCCGTGCGGCCCTCGGCGCGATAGTGCAGGGTCAGCGCCGGCTCGTCCCACTGGCCCGAGACGTTGCCGTAGAACTCCGCGTACTCTTCCTTCTTGATCTCCGACTTTGGCCGCGTCCACAGGGCCGACCCGTCCGTCAGCTCCCGCGAGGCCGGCTCCCCGGCCTTGCCGAACCGGATCGGCACGGGCACGTGCGCCGAATAGGCGCGCACGATACGTTCGATGGTGGCTTCTTCGGCGTAGTCCTTGCTCTCCTCGGCGAGGTGGAGCACGACCCGGGTCCCGCGCGCCGGCGCGTCCTCGAGCGCCAGCGGCGCCACCGAGAAGCTGCCCTGCCCGTCGGACGTCCAGGACCAGGCCTCTTCGGCGCCGGCCTTGCGGCTGGCGACCTCGACTGTCTCGGCCACCATGAAAGCCGAGTAGAAGCCGACCCCGAACTGCCCGATCAGGCGCGAGCCGTCCTTCGCGGCCCCTGCCGCCTCCAGGAAGGCCCGCGTGCCGGAGCGTGCAATGGTGCCGAGATTGTCGATCAGCTCCTCGCGGCTCATGCCGATGCCGTTGTCGGAGACCGTCAGGCGGCGGCCGCCCGGGTCGGCCTCGATGGTAATTTCCAGCGCGGCGCCGTCGGCGAGCAGCGCGGGCTCGGACACGGCCTGCCAGCGCAGTTTCTCGCAGGCGTCGGCGGCGTTCGATACCAGCTCGCGCAGGAAGATGTCGCGGTTGGAATAGACCGAATGAACCATCAGGTGCAGGAGGCGCGCGACCTCCGCCTGGAACGCATGCTGTTCGGCGGGCTTTTCCATCGTTTCGGCTGTCATGGTTCGATCGTCTTGAGGGAAGGCTGGAACCGATGCGCCTCGGACCGGCGCGGCTCAGATATCGGCGCCTGCCGCCGGCAATTCAAGCCGTTCGGGAAGGCCGGGCACGCACCGGCCCGAAGCGGTCCCCGGGCCCGCAGGCCTCACTAAAATTGTAGTAGCGTGAGATGCGTATCAGGAGTAATACCTGCGGGGCGAACCGGCAAATTTTTCCTGTAGATAAATCCATTGAATGAGACATCCTCCCGCTATTCACGGGAGGCGGTCATGATTCATGATTCGCGTCGTACGCGTCCGGTTCTCGATAGCGATCGCGACATCCATCTCGCGCTCGAGAAGATCGGTCCTTTCGCGCCGGACCGGTCCGGTCTCTACAGGCTGATCCTCGAGAATTTCACCGTCGACCTCGATCTGCTCGCCGCGGCCATGTCCCGGCAGCATGACGACGGGCTCTCCGCCCTCAGGGCGTGACCACGACCGGCGTGCCGACCTGCACGCGGTCGAAGAGATCGACCACGTGCTCGTTGTACATGCGGATGCAGCCGTAGGACGCGCGCGTTCCGATCGAACTCGGCTTGTTGGTGCCGTGGATGGCGTATTCGCCCCAGGCGAGCACCATGGCGCGGGGTCCGAGCGGGTTCGACGGCCCCGGCGGGACGAGCTGCGGCAGGGCCGGCTTGTCGTGCCGCACCTCGGCAGGCGGCTGCCAGACCGGGTTGACCTCCTTGCGGGCGATCGAGTTCTGCCCCGACCACTCCCGGCCCGGCATGCCGACCGCGATCGGGTAGCGGATCGCCTGCCCGCCCCCGAGCACGTAGTAGAGCTTGCGCTCGCCGGTCTTGACCACCACCGTGCCGGCCGCGTAGGCGCCGTCGAAGCGCACCACATCGCGCGCCTCCGCCGCCCCCGCCGCCAAGGCGACCGCCAACGCGGCCGCCGAGCCCACCATCCTGAGGTCCATGGCTCCCGCCCCTGCCTTCGTCCCGTCCCTTTCGGGTCCGCCCTGGAGAATGCGCGGGACTCCGTGAAAATCCTGCCAAGCGGGATGGTTAGCGAAACATTGGTCAGTATGGTTGACGCGATCCTACCCCGGGCCGGCACCCGCCCGCCGCGGTCCGGGCGCGGCGGGCGACAGCCATGCGGCCGGGGCGCGCGCCCGGGGCATATTGGACACTTTTCCACAGCGCCCGTTTCCGCTATGTCCAACCGCGCTTGCCCGAGACGGCTCGGATACACGGACGGAGACACGCCATGGCCCCCCGCACCCTCTACGACAAGATCTGGGACGATCACGTCGTCGACCAGCAGCCGGACGGGACCTGCCTCCTCTACATCGACCGCCATCTCGTGCACGAGGTGACGAGCCCGCAGGCCTTCGAGGGCCTGCGCGTCGCCCACCGCAAGGTCCATGCGCCCCAGAAGACGCTGGCGGTCGTCGACCACAACGTGCCGACCACCGACCGCAGCCACGGCATCGACGACCCGGAAAGCGCGCTGCAGGTGGCGACCCTCGCCCGGAACGCGGCCGAGTTCGGCGTCGAGTATTACGACGAGCTCGACAGCCGGCAGGGCATCGTCCACGTCGTCGGCCCGGAGCAGGGCTTCACCCTGCCGGGCATGACGATCGTCTGCGGTGACAGCCACACCTCCACGCACGGCGCCTTCGGGGCGCTCGCCCACGGGATCGGCACCTCCGAGGTCGAGCATGTGCTCGCCACCCAGACGCTCGTGCAGAAGAAGGCGAAGAACATGCGCGTGACCGTCGACGGGCAGCTGCCCGCCGGCGTCGGCGCCAAGGACATCATCCTCGCCATCATCGGCGAGATCGGCACGGCCGGCGGCACCGGCCACGTCATCGAATATGCCGGCGAGGCGATCCGGTCGCTCTCCATGGAAGGCCGCATGACGGTCTGCAACATGTCGATCGAGGGCGGCGCCCGCGCCGGCCTGATCGCTCCCGACGAGAAGACCTTCCAGTACATCATGGACAAGCCCAAGGCCCCGAAGGGCGAGGCTCTGGAGCGGGCCCTGGCCTACTGGAAGACGCTCTTCTCCGACGAGGGCGCCCATTTCGACAAGGAGATCCGCCTCGACGCCGCCGCCCTGCCGCCGATCGTCTCCTGGGGCACCAGCCCCGAGGACGTGGTCTCGGTCACCGGCGCCGTCCCGAATCCCGACGACATCCCCGACGAGAACAAGCGCACCTCGAAGTGGCGCGCGCTCGACTACATGGGCCTGAAGCCGGGCACGAAGATCACCGACATCATGCTCGACAAGATCTTCATCGGGTCCTGCACCAACGGCCGCATCGAGGACCTGCGGGCGGTGGCGAAGATCGTCGAGGGCAAGCGCGTCGCCCCGTCCATCAAGCTTGCCATGATCGTCCCGGGGTCCGGCCTCGTGAAGGCCCAGGCCGAGGCCGAGGGCCTCGACCGGATCTTCACCGCCGCCGGCTTCGAGTGGCGCGAGCCGGGCTGCTCCATGTGCCTCGCCATGAACGCCGACCGGCTCGAGCCCGGCGAGCGCTGCGCCTCCACGTCGAACCGCAACTTCGAGGGCCGCCAGGGCTTCAAGGGCCGCACGCACCTCGTGTCGCCCTCGATGGCCGCCGCGGCCGCCATCGCCGGGCACTTCGTCGATATCCGGACGGCCTGAACGGGCAGGGGGCGGACGCCATGTCGGACCGCCCCCGCATCCCCCGCACGGTCTGGGCCCTGGGCTTCACGTCGCTCTTCATGGACGTCTCCTCGGAGATGATCCACGGGCTGCTGCCGGTCTTCCTGGTCGGCGTGCTCGGCGCTTCCGCGACGATGCTCGGCATCCTGGAAGGCGTCGCCGAGGCCACTGCGCAGATCGTCAAGGTCTTCTCCGGCTGGATCTCCGACCGCTTCGCCCGCCGCAAGGCCCTGGCGCTCGCCGGCTACGGCCTGGCCGCCCTGACCAAGCCGCTTTTCCCGCTGGCGGACAGCGTCGGGGCCGTGTTCCTCGCCCGCTTCGCCGACCGGATCGGCAAGGGCATCCGCGGCGCCCCGCGCGACGCCCTGGTGGCCGACGTCACGCCGCCGGAGATCCGCGGCGCAGCCTACGGCATCCGCCAGTCCCTCGACACGGTCGGCGCGGCGGTCGGACCGGTCCTGGCGATCGGCCTCATGCTGCTCCTCGACGACATCCGGACCGTGCTCTGGTTCGCGGTCCTGCCCGCGCTCGTCGCCGTCGCCATCCTCTTCCTCGGCGTCGAGGAGCCCGCCCGCGACCGCGCCGCGGCGACCCGGCCCCCGCCGATCCGCGCCGCGGACATCGCCCGCCTCGGCCGGCCCTACGGCCTCGTCGTCCTTCTCGGCGCCGTCTTCGCGCTCGCCCGCTTCTCCGAGGCCTTCCTGGTCGTCCGCGCCCAGCAGGCCGGGCTCCCGCTCGCCTTTGCCCCGGGCGTGATCGCGCTGATGAGCCTCGCCTACGCGGCGAGCTCCTACCCGGCCGGCCTCGCCCAGGACCGCTTCGGGCCTGCCGGCATGCTGGCCGGCGGCTTCGCGCTCCTCGCCGTCGCGGACGTCGTCCTCGCCGTCGCGGACGGGCTCCCCGGCCTGGCGATCGGCATCGTCGTCTGGGGCCTGCACATGGGCCTGACCCAGGGCGTCCTGGCGACCCTGGTCGCCGGGGCCGCCCCGGCCGCCGTCCGCGGCACCGCCTTCGGCCTCTTCAACCTGGCGACGGGCCTCGCGACCCTCGGGGCGAGCGTCCTGGCCGGCCTGCTCTGGGATCGCTGGGGCCCCGCCGCGACCTTCCTGGCCGGCGCAGGCCTCGCCGCCGCGGCCCTGGCGATCCTCCCCGCCGTGCTGCGGGCCGGCGGCGCGCCGGCTATTCGGTGACCACGTAGATGTTGGTCACCATCTTGTCGGGCGCGGTCGTCACCGGGTCGGTCTCGTACTCCTCGTAGACCTTCTTCATCGAGAGGCTCTTGGAGACCAGGTAGTCGTCGATCCGGTTGTAGACCTCCTCCAGATCCTCGAAGGAGCCCTGGTGGACGAACTTCAGGGCCGGCCCGGCCGGGCTCTCGCCCACCTTGACGTCCTTCGACGGGGCCGTCTTGGGCGCCTTCTCGATCGGCACCATGGCCTTGAACTGGAAGTCGTCGTCGCCCGAGTCGAGATACTCGATCATCGCCGGCCCGGCCGCCTTCAGGTTGGCCTTTCCGATGGCCGAGAAGATGGCGTTGAGCGACTGGCCGAGGCTCTCCTCCGCATCGTCCCAGTTGGACTTGCCCGTCACGTAGAGCACCGGCCGGGCCGTCAGGGTCACGTCGACCGGCACCGCCACGGTCACGTCTCCGGCGTCGGGCTGGGCGGGCGCCCCCGGCTGGGCGGGCGCGGCGGGCTGGGCCGCGGGCGGCGGCGCCTCGGCGGGCTTCTGGTCCTGCGCGACGGCGGAACCCGCGAGGGCGAGCGTCAGCAGGGCGGCGGCGAGGGCGGGCTTCGTCGATGACGGCATGGATCACTCCGGATGGATCTCCGGGCCCGACGGATCCCGGGAGGCGTCCCGACGAGAGAATCGGGCGCGAACGCGTCGGAAGAATGGCGCATCCCGACGTCGAGCTGAACCATCCCGCCGTTGCGGTTCCGCTTCAGGCCCGCGGCGCGAGGGCGAGCGGCCGCTCGAAGGCGAGCGGATGCTCCGGCCCGACGGCGGCGATGCGCTGGACGATCTTGGCGACCCCGCCCGAGCAGAACGGTCCGGCGATCTCGCCATGCTCGAAGGCGACCACGACGAGCCCGGCCGCCAGCGCCGGGCCGAGCAGCTCGTTCGGCTGCAGGTGGAATTCCCGGCGGTTCGGACGGCCGTGCCGCTCCTGGCCGCGCGCGAAGGTCTCGTAGATCAGGATCCCGTCCGGTCCGACCGCGCCCGCGATGGCGGGCAGGATCGGCCGGAACAGGTAGTTGGTCACCACCACGCCCGCGAAGCGCCGGTCGCCGAGCGGCCAGGGGCTCCCGTCCTCCAGGTCCGCCACCGCGACGGTCACGCGCGGATCTCCCGAAAAGGCGGCGAGCCCGGTCGCGTCCCGATCGACCGCGACGACCTGGAGGCCCGCCGCGAGGGCAGCCGCCACGTGCCGGCCAGTCCCGCAGGCGACATCGAGCACGGTTCCGCCGGGCCGGACATGCGGCAGGAATCCCATGACCCAGTCGGACGGAGCCTGGGGGGCGTGATAGGGCTTGGCGCCGGGCGCCGCCGGGTGGAACTCCATGTCGGTCATCGCTTGGCTGCTCCCGGGCATGTCGCGCTGGCAATCCGCGCCGTCTTTCGCCATATGTACCCTCAGCTTTCCACCGTTTCGAGGCAGACCGCCATGGCGGCCACGCTCCCCTTCCGCAAGATGAACGGGCTCGGCAACGATTTTCTCGTGCTCGACGCACGCTGCTCGCCCGTCAATCTCTCGGCGGACGAGATCCTGCGCCTGGCCGACCGGCAGTCCGGCATCGGCTTCGACCAGATGATCACCCTGGAGCGGTCCCCGGCCGGTGCCGACGCCTTCATGCGCATCCACAATTCGGACAGTTCCGAGGTCGCCGCCTGCGGCAACGCCACCCGCTGCGTCGCCTGGCTCCTGATGGACGAGAGCGGCAGCGCCAGGGCGACGATCGAGACCCGGGCCGGCCTGCTCTATGCCTCCGACGCCGGCGAGCCGGAGATGATCACCGTCGACATGGGCGAGCCCCGCTTCGGCTGGCAGGAGATTCCGCTTGCGGAGCCCTTCGCGGATACCCGCGCCATCGAGCTGCAGGTCGGCCCGATCGACGCCCCGATCCTGCACTCCCCCTCGGCGGTCTCCATGGGCAACCCCCATGCGATCTTCTGGGTCGACGACGTCGAGGCCTACGACCTCGGCCGCATCGGCCCTATGCTGGAGCACCACCCGATCTTCCCCGAGCGCGCCAACATCTCGCTCGCCCAGGTGACCGGACCGGAGTCCCTGATCCTCAAGGTTTGGGAACGCGGCGCCGGCCTGACGCGCGCCTGCGGCACCGGCGCCTGCGCGGCGGCGGTTTCGGCGGCGCGCACCCGCAGGACGGGGCGCCGGGTCCGGGTCACGCTGCCGGGCGGCGACCTCCTGATCCATTGGCGCCCCGAGGACAATCACGTGATGATGACCGGCGCGGTCGAGACCGAGTACACCGGCACGATCGACCGCGACACCCTCGCGGTCCGCCGCGACCCCGCCCCGATCGGGCAAGTCGCCGCGGTCCGGAGGGCCGCCGCGGCCGGGAGGGCCGCCGAGTGAGCGTCGACATCCTCACCTTCGGGTGCCGGCTCAATACGGTCGAGTCCGAGACGATCCGCGCCGAGGCCGAGGCCGCCGGCCTCGCCGACCTGGTGGTCGTGAACACCTGCGCGGTCACCGGCGAGGCCGTGCGGCAGGCCCGCCAGGCGATCCGCCGGGCCCGTCGCGAGCGCCCCGGCGCCCGCATCGTCGTGACCGGTTGCGCCGCCCAGGTCGAGCCGGCGAGCTTCGGCGCCATGCCGGAGGTCGACCTGGTGCTCGGCAACGACGCCAAGCTGAAGCGCGACACCTGGCGTGGGCTCGCCGGCTTCGGCCTGGAGGAGGGCGAGAAGGTCCGGGTCAACGACATTTTCTCGGTCCGCGAGACGGCCGGCCACCTGATCGAGGGGCTGGAGGGACGCACCCGCGCCTTCGTGCAGGTGCAGAACGGCTGCGACCACCGCTGCACCTTCTGCATCATCCCGTTCGGCCGGGGAAACTCCCGCTCCGTGCCGGCCGGCGCCGTGGTCGAGCAGGTCAAGCGCCTGGTCGGCAACGGCTATGCCGAGATCGTCCTGACCGGCGTCGACATCACGAGCTGGGGCCAGGACCTGCCCGGCCGGCCGAAGCTCGGCCACCTCGCCGCCCAGCTTCTCCGCCACGTGCCGGACCTCGAGCGACTCCGCATCTCCTCGATCGACTCGGTGGAGGCCGACGAGGAGCTGGTCGAGGCGATCGGCGCCGAGGCTCGGCTGATGCCGCATTTCCACCTGTCGCTCCAGGCCGGCGACGACATGATCCTCAAGCGCATGAAACGTCGGCACCTGCGCGACGACGCCATCGCGTTCTGCGCCCGCGTGCGCGCCATCCGGCCGGACGTGGTCTTCGGCGCCGACCTGATCGCCGGCTTCCCGACCGAGACCGAGGCGATGTTCGAGAACTCGCTGCGGCTCGTCGACGAGTGCGGGCTGACCCACCTCCACGTCTTCCCCTTCTCGCCCCGCCCCGGAACCCCGGCCGCCCGCATGCCGCAGGTCGACCGAGCGGTCGTGAAGGAGCGTGCGGCCCGGCTGCGCACACGGGGCGAGGCGGCCCTGGCCGCCCATCTCGCGGGCGAGGTCGGCCGGTTCCGGCAGGTGCTCGTCGAGAAGGACGGCCTCGGGCGGACGGAGCATTTCACGCTCTGCGAGGTTCCAGCAGGAGCGGGTCGGCCCGGCGCGATCCTGGGCGCCCGCATCACGGGCCATACCCACCGGGCCCTGACCGCCACCCTGGACCAGGCCGCATGACCGACGACAAGGCGAAACCGGGCTTCTGGAAGCGCCTCTTCGGGGCCGGCGAGGCGTCGGCCGAGGCCGTCCCGGACGCTCCGCCGGCCGGGACCCTGGCCGAGGCGGCCCCTCCGCCCGAGGCGGAACCCGTCGCGCCGCCGCCGGTTCCGGCGCCGCCCGTCGCCCAACCGCCCGTCGCCCCCCCGCCCGTCGCCGTGCCGGCCGCCCCGGCCGGAGCCGCCGAAGCCGGACCGAAGGGCTCCTGGTGGACGAAGCTGAAGACCGGCCTGTCGCGCACCTCGTCCTCGCTGACGACCGGTATCACGGCCATCTTCACCAAGCGCAAGCTCGACGCCGCCACCCTGGACGAACTCGAGGACGTGCTGATCCAGGCCGACCTTGGCCTTGACACGGCGATGCGCATCACCGAGGCGCTCCGGCGCGACCGCTTCGACAAGGAGATCACCGACGAGGAGGTGCGGGACGTGCTGGCCCGCGAGGTCGAGAAGGTCCTCGGCCCGGTCGCCACGCCGCTCGCCATCGACCCGGCCCGCAAGCCGCACGTGATCCTGGTTGTCGGCGTCAACGGCACGGGCAAGACGACCACGATCGGCAAGCTCTCCGCCGAGCTGACACGCGCCGGCCGGTCCGTGATCCTCTGCGCTGGCGACACCTTCCGGGCCGCCGCCATCGACCAGCTGAGGATCTGGGGCACACGCACCGGTGCCCCCGTGATCGCCCGCGAGCCCGGTGCCGACGCCGCCGGCCTCGCCTTCGACGCCCTGAAGCAGGCCAAGGCCGAGGGGCGCGACGTCCTCGTGATCGACACCGCCGGCCGCCTCCAGAACAAGGCCGAGCTGATGGCCGAGCTCGAGAAGATCGTGCGCGTGCTGAAGAAGCAGGACCCGGAGGCGCCCCACACGGTGCTGCTGACGCTCGACGCCACCACGGGCCAGAACGCCATGAACCAGGTCGAGATCTTCGGCAAGGTCGCGGGCGTCACCGGCCTGGTCATGACCAAGCTCGACGGCACCGCCCGGGGCGGCATCCTGGTCGCCATCGCGGCCAGGCACCGCCTCCCCGTCCACTACATCGGCGTCGGCGAGGGCATCGACGACCTGGAACCCTTCGACGCCCGCGACTTCGCCCGCGCCATCGCAGGGCTGGAGCGCTGACCGGCGGCCCGCCTTCTCCCCTTCGTCGGCCGGAGAGGCATAAGTAGTTCACCGCGAGTGCGCGCTTGACTCGTTGCAATTGAAACGGTTTGATCCGTTCCGAACCCGGGGGGAACCCGGGACCGACCTCGGGAGGAAACCATGCTCAACCGCCGCCGCCTGCTCGGCGCCGCCGCCGCCTCGATCGCCATGCCGGCCGTGCTTCGGCCGACGGGGGCACGCGCCGCCGACGTCACGCTCCGCATGCACCACTTCCTGCCCGCGGTCTCCAACGGCCATGCCAAGTTCCTGGCGCCCTGGGCGAAGAAGGTCGAGGGCGAATCGGGCGGCCGGATCAAGATCGACATCTTCCCGTCCATGCAGCTCGGCGGCACCCCGCCCCAGCTCTACGACCAGGCCCGCGACGGCGTCGCCGATCTCGTCTGGACGCTGCCCGGCAACACGCCCGGGCGCTTCCCGCGCATCGAGGCCTTCGAGCTTCCCTTCACGGCGGCGCGGCGCGCCATCGTGAACTCCAAGGCCCTGCAGGACTTCGCCGACCGCAACCTCGCGCAGGAGTTCGGCGAGGTGAAGCCGATCTGCTTCTGGGCGCACGACCACGGCCTCATCCACTCCAACAAGGAGGTGAAGACGCTCGAGGACCTGAAGGGCCTCAAGCTGCGCTTCCCGACCCGCCTCGCCGGCGAGGCCCTGAAGGCGCTCGGCGCCAACGCCATCGGCATGCCGATCCCGCAGGTCCCCGAGGCGCTGGCGCAGCGCGTCATCGACGGCGCCGTGGTGCCCTGGGAGGTGGTCCCGGCCATCAAGGTCCACGAGCTCGTCAAGAACCACACCGAGATCCCCGGCTCGCCGACCCTCTACACGGCCACCTTCATCCTCGCGATGAACAAGACCCGGTACGACGGCCTGCCGGCGGACCTGAAGAAGGTGATCGACGACAACTCCGGCCAGGTCGCCGCCAGCATGGCCGGCCAGGTCTGGGACGAGGCGGGCATCCCGGTGATCGAGCTCGTCAAGAAGCGCGGCAACACCATCACGACCCTCACGACCGAGGAGGCGGCCCGCTGGCGCAAGACCACCGAGCCGGTGATCGAGGCCTGGGTGAAGGGATCGAAGGACAAGGGCTTCGACGGCGCGAAGGTGCTGGACGACGTCCGCGCCACCCTCGCCAAATACGATGTCTGATCCCGCCGCCGCGCCGGTCGAGGCTCCGGAGGTCCGCCACGCCGGACCCGTCCTCGGCCCGCTGGCGCGGTGGACGGCCGTGGCCGGCGGCGCGCTCACGGTGTTGATCGCGCTCGCCGTGACGGCCAGCGTCCTGAAGCGCTGGGCGACGGGCGGCGGCATCGACGGCGATTTCGAGCTCGTCCAGATCGGCACCGCGCTGGCGGCCTTCTGTTTCCTGCCCTACTGCCAGGCGCGGCGCGGCAACATCGTGGTCGACACCTTCACGAACGCCTTGCCGGCGCGCGTCCGCAACACGCTCGACGGCCTGTGGGACCTGGTCCTCGCCGCCCTGGTCGCCCTGATGGCCTGGCGCCTCTTCGTCGGCGCCGCCGAGGCCTTCCGGACCGGGACCACCTCCATGGTGCTCGGCATCCAGGCCGGCTATGCCGTCGCGGCCTCCGCCGTGCTGCTCGCCCTGCTCGCCGTGACCGCGGCCGCGACCGCCGTCATGGCGATCCGGGGCGGCCGATGAGCGGGACGGCCTCCGCGCTTCTCGGCTTCGTCGCCATGCTGGTTCTGATCGGCATCCGCATGCCGGTCGGGCTCGCCATGCTGGCCGTGGGGACGGCCGGCTACGTCCACCTGACGAGCGGCGCCGCCTTCCTGGCCTACATGAAGACGACGCCCTACTTCCTCTTCGCCAACTACACCATCTCCGTCGTGCCCCTCTTCGTCCTGATGGGCGCCGTCGCAGAGCGCTCCGGGCTCGCCCGCGACCTCTTCACGGCGGCCAGCGCCTGGCTCGGGCACCGGCGGGGCGGCCTCGCCATGGCGGTCATCGGGGCCTGCACGGGATTCGGGGCGATCTGCGGCTCCTCGGTCGCCACGACGGCCACCTTCGGCCGCGCCGCCCTGCCGGAGCTGCGGCGCTACCGCTACTCCGACGCGCTCGCCACCGGCACCATCGCGGTCGGCGGCACCCTCGGCATCCTGATCCCGCCTTCGGTGATCCTGGTCGTCTACGCGATCTCGACCGAGCAGAACATCGTCAAGCTGTTCCAGGCGGCCCTGATCCCCGGCCTGCTGGCGACCACCTTCTACTGCCTCGTCATCGCCGTCCTGGTGCGCCGCGACCCGGCGGCCGGCCCTGCCCACGCGCCCGTTCCGCGCGAGAAGCGCTGGCCGGCGCTGCGCGCGGTCTGGCCGACGCTGGTCGTCGCCGTGGTGGTGCTCGGCGGCATCTACGGCGGGATCTTCACCCCGACGGAGGGCGCCTCGGTCGGCGCCGCCGCCATGCTGGCGGTGGGCTTCGGCACCCGCAGGCTCGACGGCCCGGGCTTCCTGGAAAGCCTCCGCATCACCGCCGAGACCTCCGCCCTGATCTTCATGATCCTGCTCGGCGCGGAGGTCTTCAACGCCTTCCTGGCCCTGTCCCAGCTGCCGACCGCGATCGCCGAATGGATCACCGGCCTCGGCCTCGCGCCCCTGGCGGTCGTGGCGCTCCTGCTCCTCAGCTACATCCTGCTCGGCGCCGTCATGGACGAGCTCGCCATGATCCTGCTGACGCTGCCGATCTTCTTCCCCGTGGTGTCCGCCCTCGACTTCGGACTGACCACCGAGGAGGTCGCGATCTGGTTCGGCATCCTGGTCCTGATCGTCGTCGGCATCGGCCTGACGGCGCCGCCGATCGGCCTCAACGTCTTCGTCGTCAGCGCCATCGCGCGAGACGTTCCCATCGCGCAGACCTATCGCGGCGTCCTCCCCTTCCTGGTCGCCGACATCGCCCGCCTGCTCCTCGTCCTGTTCGTGCCCGGGCTGGCGCTCTGGATGGTCCGCTGGCTGTCGTGAAGCAGCCCGATCGGGCGGGGCTCGTCGCCTCGCGTCGCGACCGGCCCGGGGTCGACCGTCTTGCCTTCCGGCCGCTTTGCGGGTATCACCCCGTCCGTCGGCGCCGCGGTAGCTCAGGTGGTAGAGCAACGCATTCGTAATGCGTGGGTCGGGGGTTCGAGTCCCTTCCGCGGCACCACTAACTGATTCGTAGTCGTCCGTAGCTATCCAAAAAGCCTCGAAGGACGAATAGCTTACACTCCCGGGATGTCCAGATCCATCCACGGCAGTTCGCCAGCAGCCAGTCGTTTTGTTGGTAGATCCGTTGGTCTCCCCTACATTGGCCCTTGTACTTGGTCTCCCCCAGGAGACCGCCGATGCCCCTCACCGACACCGCCATCCGAAACTTGAGGCCAAAGGGCAAGCTGAAGAAGCTGTCGGACGGCGGCGGCCTCCAGCTGCGGCTCATGCCGACCGGATCGAAGCTCTGGCGTCTCTCCTATCGAGTGCACGGTAAGCAGAAGCTCTTGGCCTTGGGCTCGTATCCCCTGGTCTCATTGGCTGCCGTCCGGCAGACCCGCGACGAGGCCAGGCGGCAGCTGGCTGCGGGGGCAGCCCCTCTTTTGGTCGCGCCGGAAATATCTCTGGATGGCAAGAGCACGTGGCGGGTCTCTGCGTCAGCCAAAGCCGCCCGCTCCTGGCTCTCGGGATCGCCCGCTCCGGACCCCTTCTGGAATGGCTCGGGGTTTGAAGGTGGTGGGTTCCACTTCTACGGCCCGTCCTCGATCGGCAAGTCCACCCTGCTGCGGGTGGCCGGCTCGGTCTGGGGAGGCGGGGGGCCTCTCGGCTTTGGCCATCCGTGGCGAGCGACCGCTAGTGCGCTCGAGGGCCTCGCGGCCGCGCACAACCATGTGGTCCTTTGCCTCGACGAAATCGGTGCTTTAGACCCGGCCGACCTGCCGTCGGCCGTCTACGCCCTGGCCGGCGGCCAACGAAGGCGTGGATGAACGCGGAGGCGACCCTGAAGCGGGCGCCCCGGTAGTGCATTCCCTGGGGTCAGCACCGGCGAAGTCACCGTCGCCGAGCGGATCAGGGAGGGATACGCCAAGAGGGTTGTGCGGGCTAGGCAAGAGGTACGTCTCGTCGATCTCGCAGCCGATGCGGGCGGGAGCCATGGGGTGCTACCGGCGGCAGGAGGTCAACGACCCAACAGGTGCGCCGCCCGGTACCATCGTGGTCGATACCGATGCCCGCTTCGTCTACCTGATGCGGGAGGACGGTCGGGCACTCCGCGACGGCTGTGGCATCGGCCGAGACGGCTTCGCCTGGTCGGGCGAGGCTATCATCCGCCGCAAGGCTGCCTGGCCACGCTGGACGCCTACCGCCGAGATGATGGAACGAGATCCGGCCTCCCGGCGCTACGCGGGCGGGATGCCGGGCGGTCCCGAAAACCCGCTCGGCGCCCGCGCCCTCTACCTGTACAGGGGAACGAGGACACGCTCTACCGTCTCCACGGCACAAGCGAGCCCTGGTCGATTGGGGAGGCGGTTTCGTCGGGCTGTGTTAGGCTGCTCAACGCGGACATCATAGACCTCCATGGCCGCGTGCCGGTCAACACCAAGGTCCGCGTCCTGCGCGCCGGCACATCGCTGACGGGCTAAGTGGGCCAATGGGGTGCCGCCCACGCGGCAGCACCCTCCTGACGAGGAGAAGACCATGGATTACACCTATGCTCGCGTCTTCGGCCGCCCGTTCGATCAGGTGGTCGAGGCCACAATTGCGGCGCTCGGGCGGCACGGCTTCGGTGTGCTTTCCGACATCGACGTTGCCGCGACTATGAAGCGCAAGATCGGCGCCGACATGCGACCCTACCGCATCCTCGGCGCATGCAACCCCGGAATGGCGCACAAAGCGCTGCAGGCGGAACCGCGGATCGGCGTCATGCTTCCCTGTAACGTCATCGTCCACCAGACGGGCG
This sequence comes from Prosthecomicrobium sp. N25, assembly GCF_037203705.1. Classification (NCBI taxonomy): domain Bacteria; kingdom Pseudomonadati; phylum Pseudomonadota; class Alphaproteobacteria; order Hyphomicrobiales; family Kaistiaceae; genus Prosthecomicrobium; species Prosthecomicrobium sp. N25. The sequence goes on along the minus strand of NZ_JBBCAT010000002.1, from coordinate 222,047 downwards.
ACGATGCCGTCGAGGTTGCGGCCGTGGACCCGGTCGCCTCCATGCAGGCGATCGAAAATCCCGCTCTTGCTGAGACCGCCGGCGCGGTCCGCGCGGCGCTGAGAAGCGCTGTGGACGAGATCGTGGTGTAAGCTGCGAAAGCAACTGAAGAACCGTTCCCGTGCCTCCGGTCGCTATCCCGATCATCTGGCGTGGCAGTATACCGCCTAAGACAAGTCGTTGAAGTACGTGTACTCGATAAACATGTCGTCTAGTCCGCCCTCACCCGCTGGTTCCATTGTCGCCAGCGACATAGAAGTCCGGCGTGTCGGCGGCTTAGGCGACCTCGCCGAAGGCTTTGAGAAGTCGCCCTACCTCGAGCTCTGTGCACTGTAGGCGAAAGACTTCTGCGAGCTGAGCGGAGAGGCACTTCTTGTCGGCGTAGCTTGCCTCAGACTTCAATGGCGGGGGACGTGCGGATCCGCCCAGCGCGGGCGGATGGAGTGCTGGTCAATACCTAACTGCCGTCGAGGTTGCGGACCGTCGCCCTCGTCGGCCGGGGACGGGGTCTGTGTCGTGCGCGATCGGCACGCGGCTCCAGTGGAGCGTTGGTGGGGGTGCCGAGCAGCCAAACCCGGCCGCCCATTCGGGCGTGCCGGGGTCCATTTCAAGGGCCTAAGCCCGGCCTCGCGATAGTGCGGGCAATTATTGCGGTGTGTACCAGATGGGCGACGTGTAAGCGCGCTCGGTGATGGTCATGGGGGTCTGGGGCAAGGGCTGCACCCCGAACCGCTTTGCGTCGTAAGCCGTCCATCGCGGTGTCGGGATCTCGATCACGCGACCGTAGTAGAAGGCCGGCTGACCTGGATCGAAATTCGGGTCGGTCCAGACGGTCGCTAGTTCGGGTGAGCCGATCGAATTCGTCCAGGTGGCGTTAGGGACGTCGACGGTGTTGCCCACGGGCGGCAGCTTGCCGTCCGCTCCGGGCTTGCGCCGGTCTGCATCCGCCCAGGCGACGTCGTAGACCCGCTCCTCCAGCTTCCCATCCTTGGTCAGCCAGCCTTTCACGATCTGGTAGCGGTCGAGGTTCGCGCCAAGTGGATCCTTGAGTGCGGCCACCAGGAAGGAGGGTGCTTTGCCCTGGGGCGCGGCGCGCAGGTCGCCGCCCATTGGCACGCCCTTTGTGTAACCGACTTGCGCGGGCAGACGGCTGTTCGCGTCCTGCGGGACGAAGTCCCACCCGCCGAAGAACCGGACGAGCATGCGGGGGCCAGTCGTCGCGTAAGTCTCGCGGCGCTGCATCGCGTCCCAGAGCGCTTCCCGGGTGTTCTCCCGCGCCCACACGGCGGCGTAGCCGGACGAGGAAACCTGCCAATCCATAATCTTGATGCCGGTCTTCGGATTGTCGACGAAGGTGGCGTGCAGGCGCTCAGGGCTCGGCTCCGCGGGCGTGGTCTTGCCGAAGAAGTTGTCCTCTTCCATCGCGGAGAGCCCGGTATGGGCGTCGCTGCCGCTGACAAGTCCGAACTTGTAAGGGTTCACGCCCAGGGTCTGCTCGAGCTTGAGCCCATTCTTTAGCGCCGAACGGGCATACTCGAACTCCAACATGTCCTTGCTTTTCGCCGCACTCGCATCGAGATTGGCGAAATCCCAGCGTTCGAAGTTGGCGAACTCGTCGTTCGGCGACAGATAGGGGTGCGCCTCGCCGTCGCCCTTGGTCTGCGTAACCTCGTAGAGACGCTCCCAACGCATCCGCGTCTCGGCGTAGTCACGGTCGAGCTTCTTGCCAAACGCCTCAACGACGGGAAACATGATGCCGTTCGAGAGATTGCCGTTGTGCGCAATGGCCAGGACGTTGCCGCCGGTCTTGGCCTGGTAGTTCTCCATCCACTTCCAGAGATCGGCCGGATCCTCGCTGCCGAGCGGCTGCGAGGTGGTGAAAGGCTCGACCAGACCCGCCTTGCTCGCGCCGTCGCGGAAGATGACGTTACGGTGCAGGTTGTTGCCCTTGGGGGTCGAGGTCCACTCGAAGCCGATGAAGGCGGTGAAGCGGCCCGGGTCGTTGGCTTCCTCAGCGGCGGCCAGCGTCTCCTGCCAGGCACCGCGGTAGGCGCGCGTTCCGGGGGCGTAGGTGAGGTCCTTGGGGTAGGTTCCCTGGACAAAGGAGAAGATGATCTCGATGGCGGCCTCCCCGCCGCGGCCCGACTGAATCATGTCGTACCAGCGGCGGCCGGTGGGATCGGCCAAGATCTCGGGCTTGCCACTGAGCAGGTCGGGGAAGAAGCCCATGTTGTCCGAATGATCTGCGACGACCAGGAAGTCGAGCGGGCGGGAGAGCTTCGCCGGCTGCCCGGACGAGGCTGTCACCTGAAGGCCCTTCGCGAAGCGATAGGCGTCCCGCGGCCCGAGGCGCGCCCCGAAGGCTCCCGCGTCGAAGGAGTAGGAGGTGTGCAGATGGGTGTCGCCGAAGAAGGGCCGGGTGGGAAAATCCCGGTTGGCATAAGGGGAGTAGGGCGGTTTCGGCAGCACCTTGTCGATCTGTTCCCGCGTGGTCGTGCCGACGTCCTGCGCCCATGCCGAAGAAGCGGCGCCGAGCGCCATCAAGACCGTCGCCAGGGATCGCCTGATAATCGTCCTTTTCATTCCTCTCTCCCTCCTTTGGCTTCCAAGGTCGCGGCCGGACAGGCCCCGACATCTCCGTGTCGCGCGCTGCGCGGTGTTCAGAACGCGGCCAGGCGCTGGATCATCCAGAACATCGCCAGGCTCCCGATCGCATAGGGCGTCGCCAGCACGGACCAGCGCGGCCAGACGATCCTGAGACGCTGCAGACCGGCCGCCATCACCAGCACCCCGCCAATGAACAGAAGCTGGCCCGCCTCGACGCCGACGTTGAAAAACAGCAGGGCCACGGGAATCTGCCCATCAGGCAGGCCGACATCGCTCAGAGCGCCGGCGAAGCCGAAGCCGTGCAGCAGGCCGAAGGTGAAGGCCACGAGCCACGGCATTCGTTCTGACCATCCGGCCTTTTCCCGGCGGTTGCGCAGGATCTCCGAAGCCACGAACACAATGCTCAGGGCGATCACTGCTTCCACGGGCTTGGGCGGAACACGGACGATGCCCAGCGTCGCGAGAGCGAGAGTGATGCTGTGGGCAAGCGTGAAAGCCGTCACGGTCTTTGCCAGCCGCCACGGACCGCTCGTCAGAAGCAGCAGAGCCAGTACGAAAAGCAGATGGTCGACGCCCGTCAGGATGTGCTCCACCCCGAGGGCCAGGTACGTGCTCGCGACGGACCAGCCCGACGGGCGGGCCGGGACGACGGCCTCGGGCTCGCGGGGCGTGAGGCGTACGACCCAGGTGGAGCTATCCGCGAAGGTGATGCGGGCGAGCACGTCGGTGAGCGTGCCCTCCAAGCCGACGATCCGCAGCGACATTCCGCGCAGGCCGTCGGCCCGAATGCGCCAGGTCTGAACCGCGGCGTCGCCAGTCACCTTTGTGGCGACCGGAGCGAGGAGATCGACCGGGCCGGAGAAGACCGGAGCGAGCGCCAGGCGCATCTCGCCCTGCATCGGCGTTTTCCAGAGCACGCTGAACTCACCGGGCCGTTCCTCGACCAGGTCAAGATAGGCGGGCCGGACCTCGTGCGCATGGGCGACGCGCGGCGCCGACAGCGCCAGCAGGGGCGCGAGGACCGCCACGAGGATCGCCGTCCATTTCATGGCCGGCCTCCCGGGTCCTCGCCGGGCACGCGAACCCAGCGACGCACCGCAGGATCGACGGATACCTGGTACTTGCCGAAGAGCGCCCCGAGACGGTCCGAGCGGGCCCTCTCCTGTCGCTCGCGGCGCCACTCCTCCTCAAGGCGTCCGCGGACCACCTCAAAGGGGCGTGCCTCGACCGGCGACAACGCCGTGACCTTCACGATGTGCAGACCGTAGCTGGACTGGATCGGCCCCGACCAGCGGTCGACCGGCAAAGCGAGAACGGCCTTCGCGAAGGAGGCACCGAACAGGTTGGTCAGGGCTTGTTCGTCCTGGTCGGCGAACGTGTCCCCCAGCACGAGGCTATCGCCCATTTCGTCCGGGACCGCGGCATCGTCGGAAAGGGCCGCAAGGGTGGCGCGGACCTGGTCGTCGCTGCCACGGCGGAAGTAGACCTGGGTGAAGGAAACCCGCGGCTGCGTGCGGACGAGGTCGGGGCGCGTCTCGTAGAGGGCGCGGAGCTCCGCCTCGGTCGGTTCGGCCAGGCGAATGGTGTCGTCGAGCAGAAACGCCATCTTCTGCGCCAGACGGCGCCGGACGATCGTATCTCCCACGTCGAGCTCCAGCGCTCTAGCCTCGCGGGCAAGGACCTCTTCCGTGAGATGGTCGGTCAGGAGCCGCGTGAGCTCCTCGTCGGTCGGCGGGCGCTGCCACTGGCGCGCCCACATCTCGCGCAGCCAGTCAGCATCGGTGGTCGTGATCCGTACGGTTTGTGTGGCTGGCCCTGCCTTGCTTCCCTTGTCGACCGCCCCGTGGACCGCAAAGATCAGGCCGCCGATGACCGCGAAGTGCAGCAGGGGCTCTTTCAACAGTCTCATGGAGCACCTTCCGCTCGGCCGTAAGAGCCTCGTTCCTCGGTGGGCCAAGGCCAATTGTGTGGCTGTCAACCGAACTGCTGGGTAGTCGCTGGGGAGGACGGCATCGTCGCGACGGTCAGCGACCGGCGGCTGCCACGGTGCGGGCAGCCCGGCGGGCTCCAGCCGATCCCGGCCAGGAGCGTCGGGCTGCTGCGGAGGTCTCGCTTACCCCTCAACGAGCCTCAGCGCGGTCGGGCCGCTGATGCGTCAGCGGCGGCCGGCGCGGTTGACGGGACCGCCTCGGTTGGCGGGCGTTCCGGGCCGCACGCCGACGCCCGGGGCGCCGACGCCCGGGGTGACTGCCGCACGGGCAACCGGACGCGGGACCAGAACAACGCCGGGTCTCGCGACGCAGCCAGCCGGATAGCTTATGTATTGGCAGTACACGACGGCGCTGGCGCTTTCCGAGCCTGCGGTCAAAACGCCCGCAAACAACAGGGATGACAGCACCACTGAAGCTCTCATGGTTTCCTCCCGTACCTCACTTAGCTTTTATGTCTGCCGGCAGATTGAGTCATTGCGATACATCAAGAATTTTAGAATGGAGGGAGATCAGTTATCGAAGGTCGCGGTGGCGTCTCAGCAGACGGGTTAAGAAGCATCGGGATCGTCCTTCGGGAGCGTGCCGGCGGTGCGGTCAGGTCCGGCGCCACCCCGTCGGGGGCGGCTCCGCAACAACCGCGCGTCGGGAGCGCGCAGCACTGCGATGGCTCATCACGGTCGCGGACCGGCCCGAGTCGGAACAGTTCCGCCCGCGTTACGTGTACCCGGTCCGGCAATCGATGCGCTTCGGCGCCGGCCCGCGGAGCGACGCCGCGCAGGTACCGGCGGCCTCGGCCTGCCCGGGGTCGATTTGCCGGCCCCGCCGCATCAGGTACTCCGGCCCGCCCGGTGTCCATAGGGAGCTATCGCACGAGCTCAGTGTGCCAAAGGGCCGGCCTGCGAAGCCATCAACGCTATACCCCGTCTTCGAAACCGCTCTTGCGTGAGAGGCACGACCATGCCGACGTCAGCCAGTTCGACCTCGATTTCCGCCCTCGCTCCTACTGGGGGCCGCAGTCGCTCCGGACCCATTTCGAAGCCAGGATCACCGGTGAGTTGCGCCGCCGCTCCTTGGTGGATGCCGAAGTCGGCACCCCGCTCGACCCGGCCGAGGTGGTCTCCTCGCTCGACGTCCAGGAACGTGCTTTCCGATCCGCCATCCATCCCGCCTTCATGGGGGGTGAGTACCTGCCGAAGCGCCGCCCCTATCGGATCCGGGACGAATACGACGACCAGGGCGCGGGCGACGGCTACACCGTCCGGCCCAAGACGTCGCGGCTGCCACTCACGATGCGGGAACCGATCCGCCTCATCGACGGCGCCCTGCCCGGCGGCCTCGTCGGCTTCTGGCGAGACCTCAACGCGGAGGGCGGGTCGGATCCGGCCGGGATGATCGACTTTGCCAGGGCATCGTCGGCGTTCTATCCGCAGCTTGCCGAGTGGTACAGACAGGTGAAGGAGAAGTGGTATCGGGAGAATTGGACTATAGAGTACGAGGAAGTGGAGAGTGCAAGCACCCTCGGTTAATGTGACCTGCAAAAACTTGTCCTAGCGGGCTCGTATTCCATTCATCTACGTCGTTCAGCGAAGGTTCTGCACATAATACAGCATTTGCGAGACCGGAATGGTGAGTAGTTGCGAATTGCGTCACCTCCAGCCTTCCATGCTCGTCAATGACTTGCGGATGCCAGACTTCGAATCGGTGCGCCTCCATCCACGTCATAGTTGCCTGATCGCCATACCTCACCGAAGAATGGTCCGCAGTGTTTAGTGGTGTTGAGAACTGATGGTTGTGCAAATAGCGGCGGCCTCCTGAAGGCTAGGCCGTGCGGACGGCGGCTTCGCGCAAACCCATTCTGCTACCAAGCGGGTCTACCCTGCTTACCCCGAAGATCCCTCCGGGGCCTGACGATGGCCACGTTTGAGAGGTTCCAGCGCCTGAGAGCGTTGGCTCGCTCGTCAGGTCGTGACGGGCGCGACGGCCCTGATCCAGACACGCTCGGGAGCTCCGTGGCGACCTGCGTTTCTCCAGGTCGAACCCGTTGGTCAACTCAAGCGCTACCCGCCGAGCGGATCGTGAATAGATGCTGTGCGGGCGAGCGACGCCTGTCATCTAAGCTCCACTCAAGTGTCACCGCCGCTTCGCGAACGCCTCCTATAGCTCCTGACCGAGGCCTGTCCGGCAACTGAAAATTGCAGAGACAGGTTCGACGGCCCCGCCTGCCGACGCTTCAGGAGACGTCTCCAATGATCGAACCATCCCGCCGCACTCTTCTCGGACTGGGTGCCGCTGCCGCCGGCAGCCTGATCCTGCCCCGCTTCGCCATCGCCCAGGCCGACAGCCGGCCGTCGATCACCGTCGCCGTGCAGAAGGTCTCCAACTCGAACACCCTCGACGTGCTGCGCGAACAGTCGAACGTCGGGGAGCGCGTGTTCTTCTCGTCGGTCTGGGAGGGGCTCATCGGGCGCGACTGGCTGAACGGCCTGCGCAAGGTGCCGCTGCTCGCGACCGAATGGCGTCGGATCGACAGCCAGACGGTGGAACTGAAGCTGCGCCAGGGGGTCAGGTTCCACAACGGCGAGGAGATGACCGCCGAGGACGTCGTCTTCTCGTTTTCTCGCGAGCGCATGTTCTCCAATACGGAGGCCAAGAACCGCACGACGCTGAAGGCATTCGAGCAGATTCCGACGCCGCGCCCCGGCAAGGAGCTGCCGCCCGAGGTGCCCGCCGCCGCCCGCCGCGCCTGGCCGGATCTGATCCGCGTCGAGGCCGTGGACAAGTACACGGTCCGCTTCATCAACGCGACGCCGGACGTCACGCTCGAGGGGCGACTGTCCCGCTACGGCTCGGACATCATGAGCCGCAAGGGCTGGGATGACGCCCCCACCTACCTCGACTGGGCGCGCAGGCCGATCACGACGGGTCCCTACAAGATCGTCGATTTCAAGCCCGACACCTACCTGGTCCTCGAAGCCCATGACGAATACTGGGGCGGCCGGCCGCCCTTGAAGCGCATCCGATTCGTCGAGGTGCCGGAAGTGGCGAGCCGTGTGAACGGTCTTCTCTCGGGCGAATACCAGTTCGCCTGCGACATGCCGCCGGACCAGATCCCCGGCATCGAGAAGAACGCCGCCTTCGAGGTCCAGGGCGGCACGATCCTGAACCACCGGCTGACCGTGTTCGACAAGTTCCACGCGGTGCTCGCCAACCCGATGGTCCGCCGTGCCCTGACGCACGCCATCGACCGTCAGGCGATCGTCGACAGCCTCTGGGCGGGCCGTACGGTGGTGCCGAAGGGCCTGCAGTGGTCGTATTACGATGACATGTTCATCGCCGATTGGGACGTTCCGAAGTATGACCCGAAGCTCGCCCAGGATCTTCTCAGGCAGGCCGGCTACAAGGGCGATGCCATCCCGTACCGACTGCTCAACAACTACTACACCAACCAGGTCGCCACTGCCCAGGTGCTTGTCGAGATGTGGAAGTCGGTCGGTCTCAACGTCCAGATCGAGTCGAAGGAAAACTGGACCCAGATCATGGAACGCGGCACGGCGCGCGGGGTGCGCGACTGGTCCAACTCGGCACCCTTCAACGACCCGGTCTCCTCGATCGTCGCCCAGCACGGGCCGAACGGCCAGCAGCAACAGATCGGCGAATGGACCAACGACGAGGCCAACCGGATGGCCGAGATCCTGGAGACTTCGACCGACTGGGCCGAACGCAAGAAGGCGTTCCGCCGAATGCTCGAGATCTGCGAGCGCGAGGACCCCGCCTACACGGTCCTGCACCAGAACGCCACCTTCACGGCCAAGCCCAAGTCCATCAAGTGGAAGACGGCGCCAGCCTTCGCCATGGACTTCCGGTCGGGCAACTTCTCGCTCTGAGCCGGCCCTTGCCACGACGAGGCCGCGGGCGCCCCCCGCGGGCTCGGACCGTTCCAACCCGGAGCAAGCGAATGACCCCCCTCGTGGAGATACGCGATCTCACGGTCCATTTCGACGGGACCCGCGTCCTGCACGGGATCGACCTGAAGGTCGGACGCGGCGAGGCCTTGGGCCTCGTCGGTGAATCCGGCTCGGGCAAGTCCGTCACCTGGCTCGCCGCGCTGGGCCTCCTGCCGGGCAAGGCCAGGGTGGCCGGCAGCGTGAGGCTCGAGGGCCGCGAGATCCTCGGCGCCCCGGCCCGCGACCTCGACCGCATCCGCGGCGGGCGCATCGCCATGATCTTCCAGGATCCGGCCAGCGCGCTCAATCCGGTCCTCACGATCCGCCGCCAGCTCGGCGAGGCGCTCGCGCTTCATCGCGGGCTGTCGGGCGCCGCCATCCGGGCCGAGGCGAAGCGGCTGCTCGACCTCGTGGGCATTCCGGACGCCGAGCGCCGCCTCTCGGCCTATCCGCACGAGTTCTCGGGCGGGCAGAACCAACGGGTCATGATCGCCATGGCGTTGGCGGGCGAACCGGATCTGCTCGTGGCCGACGAGCCGACAACGGCCCTCGACGTCACCATCCAGGCGCAGATCCTGGACCTGGTCCTGGACATCCGCCGGGAGACGGGCATGGCCCTCGTCCTCATCAGCCACGATCTCGGCGTGATCGCCGAATGCTGCGACCGGGTCGCGGTCATGTATGCCGGCCGGGTCATCGAAGAGGCGCCGGCCAGGCTCCTGTTCGAAGACCCCGCCCACCCCTACAGCCGCGGCCTCCTCGGCGCCTTGCCGCCGCTCGCCGGCCCGCGCCGGAAGCTCCTCGCCATTCCCGGCACCGTACCGGACCCGAAGTCCCTGCCCGGGGGCTGCGCCTTCGCGCCGCGCTGCCTTCACGCGGCGCCCGGCTGCGAGGTGCGACCGCCGGCGCTGGAGCCCGTCGGAGAGGAAAGGCGCATGGCCTGCATTCTCGCCGTCCACCGCCACCAGGCTGTTGTCCGGGAGCTCGTCGAAGCATGAGCGGGATCCTCCTCGAAGCGAAGACCATCGCCCGGCGCTATCCGATGCGCCGCGGCCTCCTGAGCCGCACGGTCGACGTTCGCGCCGTGGACGGCGTGTCGCTCGGACTCGCGCGCGGCGAGACGCTCGGCATCGTCGGGGAATCCGGCTCGGGCAAGTCCACCGCCGGGCGCATGGTGCTGGGCCTCGAGACGCCGGACGCCGGCGAGGTCCGGTTCGGCGGCGTGCCCATGCCGCCGCCCGGGACGGCGGAATGGCGGAGGCTCCGCGCGCGCATGCAGATGATCTTCCAGGATCCGCTCGGCGCGCTCGACCGGCGCCTGCCGGTCGCCGACCAGATCGCCGAGCCGCTCGACATCCACGGTCTCGGCACGCCGGCCGAGCGGCAGGCCCGCACGCGCGAGCTGATCGAGGCAGTCGGCCTCTCTGTCGACCAGGCCCGCCGCTACCCGCACGAACTGTCCGGCGGGCAGCGCCAGCGCGTCGTCATCGCCCGCGCGCTCGCCACCCGACCGGACCTGATCGTCTGCGACGAGCCGGTGTCGGCCCTCGACGTCTCGATCCAGGCTCAGGTGGTCAATCTCCTGGGCGACCTGCAGGCCGAGCTCGGCCTCGCCATGCTGTTCATCAGTCATGACCTCCGAGTGGTCCGGCAGGTGAGCCGGCGGGTCGCCGTCATGTATCTCGGCCGCATCGTGGAGGAAGGGGACGCCGACGACCTGTTCGCCCGTCCCCTCCACCCCTACACCCGGGCGCTGGTCTCCGCGGCGCCGCTGCCGGGCAAGTCCCGCGCGGATCGGATCGTCCTCTCGGGCGATCCGCCGAATCCGGCCGACCGGCCTCCCGGCTGCGCTTTCCATCCGCGCTGCCCCGTGGCGGTGGCACGCTGCCGGACGGAGGCCCCGGCGCTCGTCGACCTGGGCGGGGAACGCCGCGCCGCCTGCCACCACGTCGCGCCGTCCGCCGCGCCCATGCCGGAAGCCGCCTGATGCTCCGCTTTCTCCTCGCCCGCCTGTGTCGCGCGCTGCTGACCATCGCCCTGGTGGTCACCTTCGCCTTCGTCGTGCTCCGGATGTCGGGAGACCCGGCCCTCATCATCATGGGACCGGAGGCGCCCCCGGAGGTGATCGCGGCCTTCCGCAAGGCCTGGGGTCTCGACGACCCGATCTGGAAGCAGTACCTCAGCTACTTCTCGGCCATCGCGGAGGGCGAACTCGGTCGCTCCATGCGCGACGGACGGCCCGCGATCCAGCTCGTCGCCGAGCGGATCCCGGCGACGCTCGCCCTCACGCTTCCGGCGCTGCTCCTGAAGGTCGGGCTCGGCATCCCGGCGGGTGTCTACGCGAGCCTGCACCGGGGGAGCTGGGTCGACCGGCTGGTCATGACCCTCGCTGTCGCCGGCTTCACCGTGCCGAGCTTCGTGCTCGGACTCGTGCTGGTGCTGATCTTCTCCGTGCAGCTCGGCTGGCTGCCCTCGGGCGGGCAGGATACCTGGCGGCACGCCATCCTGCCCATCGTCACCATGGGCCTCGGCGGCGCGGCGATCCTGGCGCGCTTCACGCGCTCGGCCATGCTGGAAGTGCTCGGACAGCCCTATATGCGCACGGCGCTCGCCAAGGGTGTTCCTTGGGCCGCGGCCATCCGCAACCATGCCCTCCCCAATGCCGCGATCCCGACCGTGACCATCGTCGGCTTCATGGTCGGCACGCTGATCGCCGGCGCGGTCGTGGTCGAGAGCGTGTTCTCCTGGCCCGGCGTCGGCCGGCTCCTGGTCGTCGCCGTGGCGAACCGCGACCTCGCGGTCGTCCAATGCATCCTGCTCGTGGTCGCGGCCACGATGGTCGCCGCCAATCTGACGGTGGATCTGCTCTACGGCCTGCTCGACCCGCGCCTGCGCCAGGCGCCCGCCGGCGGAGGACACTGACCGTGACCGATATTGCCACCCCTGCGCCCGCCCGCCGGCCCGCGCTACCGAAGATCCCCGCAGGCGTCGCCGTCGCGATGCTCTGGATCGCCGGGATGATCGTCGTTGCCGTCTTCGCCGACCAGATCGCCCCGCACGGCTTCACCACCTTGGACCTCAAGAACCGGCTCGCCCCGCCCGGCAATCCGGCCCACTGGCTCGGCACCGACGAACTCGGCCGCGACGTGCTCTCCCGCCTCGTCGCCTCGATCCGCATCTCCCTTGCGATAGCCTTCGGCGCGACGATCATCTCGGCCCTCATCGGCACGACGCTCGGCTTCCTGGCGGCCCATTTCCGCGGCCCCACGGAGCAGATCGTGCTCATGCTCGTCGACTTTCAGGCGAGCCTGCCCTTCCTCATCATGGCGCTGGCCGTGCTCGCCTTCTTCGGCAGCGCGCTCCCGCTGCTCATCGGCCTGATGGGCCTATACGGCTGGGAGCGATACGCCCGCATCGCCCGCGGCCTCGCCATCTCGGCCGGCGCACAGGGCTATGCCGGGGCGATCCGCCAGCTCGGCGCCACGCCGTCGCGCATCTATCTCCGCCACATCCTCCCCAACATCGCCTCGACCCTCATCGTCTCCATGACCCTGGTCTTTCCCGAGGTCATCCTGATGGAGTCCGGGCTGTCCTTCCTCGGCCTCGGCGTGCAGCCGCCGATGACGAGTCTCGGCAACATGGTCGGATACGGCCGCGAGTACCTCACCCGCGCGCCCTGGATCATGCTGGCCCCCTCCACGACGATCGTGCTCACCACGCTCGCGGTCTCCACCGTGGGCGACTGGTTGCGCGACCGCCTGGATCCCACGCTGCGCTGATGTCGTTCCTCGAACACCCAAGGACCAACCCATGACCAAGCCGCTGCCCGTGCTCGGCGCCGCCCTGGCGCTGCCCATGATCGAGATGCATCGCGATTGGCTCTTCGAAAGGAACCGCGACCTCGAACTGCAGGATTTCTTCTGGGCGGAAGTGCTCGACGGCGACTGGCATCCGAAGGCTCAGCGCATCCGCCAGCTGCTGGCCGGATGGCAGGGGCGTCTCGGCATCCACGGGCCTTTCTGGGGCTTCAAGATCGACAGTCAGGACCCGGAGATCCGCAAGGTCGTGACCCGCCGCCTCCTCCAGGGGCTCGAGGTCTGCGAGGCGGTCGGCGCGACCCAGATGGTGATCCACTCGCCCTACACGACGTGGGACTACAACAACCTGGACGGCCTGCCGAATGCCCGCGCCCAGGTGATCGAGCGCTGCCACGCGACCTTGCGCGAGGTGGTCCGACGCGCCGAGGGGATCGGCGTGACCCTTGTCATCGAGAACATCGAGGACAAGGACCCCTATGCGCGCGTGGCCCTGGTCCGCAGCTTCGAGAGCGACGCCGTCCGGGTCTCGATCGACACGGGTCACGCGCACTACGCCCACGGCTCCACGGGCGCACCGCCGGTCGACTACTACGTTCACGCGGCCGGGGAGCTGCTCTCGCATATCCATGTCCAGGATGCCGACGGCTATGCGGATCGGCACTGGCTGCCCGGCGAGGGGACGATCCGCTGGGACGCCGTGTTCAGGGCGGTCGCCACCCTGGACGCGAAGCCGCGCTGCGTGCTCGAGGTCAGGGACCCCGTCAACCTCCAGAAGGGCTACGCCCACCTGAAGGAACTCGGCCTCGTGGAGTGAGCCCGTCCGGCCCCGGGGGCCGATGCGCCGTCATCCGACCCTGCGCCCCTCTGCGTCCAGCAGGGGGGTCCCGTCCTCCTTGGAGAGCGGGCCCGGCGGCCATCGGTCGAGAAGGTCGAGAACCGTCTCGCTCGGACGGCACAGCCGGACGCCCTTCCGCGTGCAGACGATCGGCCGGTTGACGAGAACCGGGTGGCTCACCATGGCGGCGAGGAGGGTTTCGTCGTCGACCTCGGGCCCGAGCAGCCCCATCTCGGCCGCGGGCGACTTGGTCTCCCGAAGCGCCGTGCGGGGCGTCAGGGCCGCTGCCGCGAAGAGCCCGAGCAATTGCGGGCGGGTCCAACCGGTCTTCAGGTATTCGATGACGGTCGGCGCGTAGCCGGCCGCCTCGATGATCCGCAGGACGTTGCGGGACGTCCCGCAGTCCGGATGATGGTAGATGACGATGGTCATGGTTCCTGCTCCGGGGAAGCGGCGGATCCGGTCTGCGACGGTGAATTGAGGAGCCACTGCAGAAGGAAAATCGCGATCGATGCACCGGCCAGCTGCGCCACGATGAAAGCCGGAACGTCGACCGGCCTGATGCCGGCAAAGGTGTTCGAGATGGACCGAGCGATGGCGACCGCGGGATTGGCGAAACTGGTCGACGCCGTGAACCAGTAGGCGGCCGTGATGTAGAGCCCCACGATCCAAGGCACGGCGCCGTGCCGAAATCGAAGCCCTGCCACGATGGTGACGATCAGTCCGAACGTCGCCACGCCTTCCGAGAACCACTGCGCCGGACCCGTTCGCGCCTTGACCGAAAGGTCGATCAGAGGCAGCGCGAACATCATGTGTGAAACGACGGCGCCGACCAGTCCGCCGACCACTTGGGCAACGATGTACGGAAGGACCTCTCCAGCGGGATGGCGTCCCGCCAGCCAGAACATGCCGGTGACGGCGGGGTTGAGGTGGGCTCCCGAGAGGGGTGCGAGTATCGTGATCAGCACCGCAAGCACGGCTCCGGTCGGCAAGGTGTTGCAGAGCAGAGCCAGGGCCGTGTCATTGGTCAGTTTCTCGGCCATGATCCCCGACCCGATCACTGTCGCGACCAGCATGCCGGTACCAAGGGCTTCGGCCGCCACTCGCCGCTGAATTTCGAAACCATCCATGAGGCATCCCTTTTCACGAGAACGTCAGGGTGTTCAGGCTGCTCGCCGGCGGTAAACAGCCGGGGCCGATCACCGTCCGGCTCACGTTCCCGGTCTCCCCATTGGGGGTCCCTTTGCATAAGGACGGGAGTGGGTGCGTCCGGGATCCGCTCGGTCACGGCCGCGCGCCCGCCCGCCGGCGCACATGTTCGAGGTTCGTGACGAACTGCCGCGCCGAGGCTTCCCAGGTGAAGCGTGCCGCATGCGCCCTTGCGCAGTCCCGGGACAACCGAAGGGCACCGAGGGCGGCGGCTCGCAGGTCGCGATCGATCACGCCCGCGCGCGAGCCGCCCAGGATGTCCACCGGGCCCATCACGGGGAAGGCTGCGATCGGCACACCGCAGGCGAGCGCCTCGAGGATGACGTTGCCGAAGGTGTCCGTCACCGAGGGAAAGACGAAGACATCCGCCGCGCTGTAAAGCGCCGCGAGCGCGTCCCCGGTGGCCGAACCTGTGAAAACAACCGAGGGGTAGGCCGCCTTGAGCGCCGGGAGCGCCGGCCCGTCACCGACCACGACCTTCGTCCCGGGCAGGTCGAGGTCCAGGAAGGCCGGCAGGTTCTTCTCCACCGCGACCCGGCCGACGGACAGAAAGACGGGTCGCGGCACATGGGGCAGAGCGCCGGGGACGGGCCGGAACCGATCGAGATCCACGCCCCGCGACCACGGGTCGAGCCGAAGGAACCCGCGAGCGGCCAGGATCTGTCGGAGGCTCTCTGTCGCCACCATGCAGGAGAGCCCGGCATTGTGGAAGCGCCGGAGCCAGGCGTAGGTCCAATCGATCGGAACGGGGACGCGGGCCGCCAGATACTCCGCGAAGCGGGTGTGGAACGAGGTCGAGAAGCCGAGCGCGAGGTGGCGAGAGGCCCGACGGGCCGCCAGGCCGACGGGGCCCTCCGTCGCCACGTGGAGGTCGGTGGCGCCCGACCGCCGGAATCGATCGGCGACCGAGGCGGCCGATATCGCCCCCAGTCTGATCTCCGGGTAGCCCGGACAGGGGAGCGAGGGGCGACCCTGGGGCGAGACGACCTCCGCCGCCACGCCCAGCCGGTCCAGCGTCTCGACGAGGCGCTCCAGAGTGCGGACCACCCCGTTGATCTGCGGATGCCAGGCGTCGGTAGCGATGAGGACCTTCATGCAACGTCCAGGACTGTCCGCAGCATGGCCGCCTGACCGAGCACATCGGAATCCCACTCCGATCCGGTACGCTTCGTCCAACGGATCAGTTCGAACCGGCCCTCGTGCGTTTCCACGATGGCGGTACAGCTCTCCACCCAGTCCCCGGTGTTGATGTAGCGGCAGCGGCCGATGTCCCGGATCACGGCATGGTGGATGTGGCCGCAGATGACGCCGTCCGCTCCGGCCGAGCGGGCCGCCTCCGACAAGACGTCCTCGAAGGCGCCGATGAAGTTTACGGCGTTCTTCACCTTCGATTTGGCCCAGGCGGAGAGCGACCAGTACCCGAAACCGAAGCGTCGCCTCAGGGCGTTCAGCCATGTGTTGGCCCATATGGCCAGGTCGTAGGCCTTGTCGCCGAAGAAGGCCAGCCAGCGCATGTTGCGAACGACGAGGTCGAACTGATCCCCGTGCAGGACGAGATAGCGACGGCCGTCCAGGGCCTCGTGCACCGCCCGATCGAGCACCAGCACGCTGCCGAACTGACCGTCCAGGTAGTCACGCAGGAACTCGTCGTGATTGCCGGG
Organism: Prosthecomicrobium sp. N25; assembly: GCF_037203705.1. Taxonomy (NCBI): domain Bacteria; kingdom Pseudomonadati; phylum Pseudomonadota; class Alphaproteobacteria; order Hyphomicrobiales; family Kaistiaceae; genus Prosthecomicrobium; species Prosthecomicrobium sp. N25. The sequence continues at coordinate 205,943 of NZ_JBBCAT010000002.1, read as the reverse complement.
CAGATAGACGATCTCGGCCCCCTTCCGCCCCTTGCGCAACAGCTTCTGCACCACGTCGTTGTGGCTCTGCGGCCAATACCAGGTGCGGCGCAGCTTCCAGCCGTCGACGATGTCTCCCACGAGGTAGATGCGCTCGGCATCGTGGTAGCGCAGGAAATCCAGAAGCAGGTCGGCCTGGCAGGCCCTGGCTCCCAGGTGCACGTCGGACAGGAACAAAGCCCGGACTCGGCGCGGGAGGGGCTCCGCTTCGTCCGGCTCGTGCGGTCTCGGCCGATCGAGCATGGCATCGTTCTCCTCAGATGGCCGCTCCGAGACCGGGACGGCGCAGGACGGCCGACCAGGCATAGCCAAGATAGGGCTGCTTCTGGTCGACGCCGGCGCGGAGGGGCCGCGCGAGGGACCGCAGTTCGCGATAGAATTCGACCGGGCGTGGGGCCACGTGGAAAAGCCGGAGCCAGCCGGACAGCCCCGAACGGAAGAGCCTGGGCAAGCCGGACTGCCCTCCGAAGTCGACGATGTGGAGTTCGCCACCCGGCGACAGAGCGTCGACGCCGAGCGCGAGGGCCGACTGCCAGTCCGGGATCATCGACAGCGTGTAGGAGAAGAAGACGCGGTCGAAGCCGTCGCACCGGAACACCCGGCGCGGGTCGGCCCGCGAGGCGTCGGCCGTTGCCAGTCGAACACGCGAGGTCAGCTTCGCTCGGGCGACGCGGTCGCCCGCGGTCTGCAGCATCACCGCCGAGACATCCAGGCCATGGAGCTTGAGATCGGGCCGCAGCTGCCCGAGCAGGACGAGATTGCGTCCGGTGCCGCAGCCGATTTCCAGCACCGAACCACCCTGCGGCGGATCCATCGACCGCAGCAGCTTGTCGCGGCCGAGCAGGTAATACTTGCGGGTCGGGTCATAGAAGTACCGTTGGTGGCGGTACATCCGATCCATCAGGGAGGCGTGGTCGGTATTTGCCGCGACTGTCATGGAGCGTCCCCCTCTTCGCCCGGACCTTGGCCGAATACATAGAGATGAAAGCCACCGTAGATGGCCGAGCGGTCCCGGCCGTGCAGGTGCTCGGACAACGTTTGCTGGTAGGTCCAGCGGGTCAGGATCTCGTGGGGAACGCGGCCGGGCAGGATCGTCGGCTCGGCAGCCGTGCGGAAGATCACGCGGGCACCCGGGCGAGCCGTCCGGGTGATCTCGCCCCAGAGTTCCGCGAGTTGGCGGTCGTTCATCCAGTCCTGCGCGTCGAGAAGCACGTAACGATCCACGCTGGCCGGAGACAGCGTCCTCAGGTGGTCCGTGTAGGATCTGTTGAGGATCTCGAGGCCTGCCGCATTCGCCTGCAGGCGAGGGAAGGATTGCGGATCCAGGTAGGGCGGCGGCTCACCGCCCTCGTAGCGCAGGCCGAAGGCCTGGCGGGCAAAGTAGTTGTCGGCCAGGTCGTGGTCGCAGGCCAGGCGGCGGAGGCGCTCGCGCAGAACATCCGCCATGGGCCTGCCGCAGGCCAGAACTTCATACTGTGCCGAGGGTATCCCGAGGCCGTACAGGGAGACCGAACGCGACGCGAGCCAGCGCAGGACGGCCCGGTCGAAAAGCGGCGCCAGGTGGGTCTCGAAGATGCGGATCTGCTCGTCGCGGGTTCTCGCCCGCAGCATCGCCCGCGGGTCGACGCCGTAGAGCCGCGCAAGGCCATGCGAGGCTCGGATGAAGCGGCCGAGCAGCCCGTATCGAAACGGGTTGTCCTCGAGCATGCGGAGGCGGCCTCGGGACTCCCACCAGGCGCGGGTCTCCGGGTCCAGGCGTTCCCGCAGATGTGCGGCGTAGATCTCGCGATTGGCCCGGCCCGCGGTCCCGGTGACGAGCCCGGCGAAGGTGGGGTAGTCGCGAATGACCTGGGCGGCGGCCTTGCGCAGACGCCCGTAGGCCACGTGGGCCGGATTCAGGTCGACCGCCGTGATGCGCAGCTGTTCGCGCGCCAGATACGAGAGCACGTTGCAGCCGCCGGATGCGATCGCGACCATATGGAGCCCCGGTCGCAGGCCGAGGGCGTGCATGTCGACGACCGGATCCTCCCAGATCTGGGCATAGACCAGGTCTGTGAAGGCCCATGCAAAGAGCCGGTCCAGCAAGTTCTTCGCCGACATGGCTCGGGTCACGCCGACGGCAGCGTTCAACCGGTCGAGAGTCGAGCGGGGCTCGAGATGTGCGACAGGCTCGAAAGTCATCAGAACCTCGGTCTGGGAAGCCGGCGATTCGCGCGGTTCGACGAGACTCTGCTACCGATACCCGATGAAACTCCTGTGACACGCCGGTGAACGATTTCCGAGTGGCCGCGGTCAACAGATCCGCCGGCCCAACCGATAGACTTCGCGCGCGACCGGATGCCCTCCGACCATCGCGACGCGCACGAGATCCCCGCGCCGCCCCGGCGCGATCTCCCCGCGGTCGTGCAGGCCCGTCGCATGCGCCGGGCCCCAGGTCACAGTGCGGATCGCGCCCGGCAGACCGCCCATGGCCGGAACGGCCGCGAGCCGGAAAGCGCCCTCTATGAGGCTGGTCGGGACGTAGTCGGACGACAGGATGTCGAGGACGCCGGCGGCTGCCAGATCGAGGGCCGATACGTTGCCGGAATGGGAGCCGCCCCGCACCACGTTGGGTGCTCCCATCAGGACGGCGAGACCGGAGTCGTGGGAGGCGCGGGCCGCCTCCATGGTGGTCGGAAACTCGGCGACCGCCACGCCGTCCGCCAGGGACTCCCGGACATGATCGAGCGTGGTGTCGTCGTGGCTCGCCATGGCGATGCCGTTCCGCTTCGCCAGGTCCACGAGGCCGCGGCGGTGCGTTGCCGCGAAGCGGGCGTGCATGTCCTTCCGGCCCGCCATGTAGGCGTCGAGTTCAGCCTCCGACTTGGAGCTCTTGCCACGGTAGTAGTCCCGCAGCTTGTCCTCGTCGCGGAACTGCCGCATCCCCGGCGTGTGGTCCATGAGAGACATGAGGCGGACGTCGAAGCGGTCGACGAAGGCGGTCGCCATGTCGATCACGTCCGGCGAGCAGATTTCGCAACGCAGGTGGGTGTGGTGGTCGGCGCGCAGAAGGCCGGTCGCCTTCGCCTCTTCGATCGCTTCGCCCAGGGCGATCAGCCCGGCACCGAGGGAGTGCCGGTCCCCGTCCGAACCGGCCCTCAGGCTGTCGAAGACCGTGGTGATGCCCGACGCGGCGATTTGGGCGTCGTAGGCGAAGACGGCGGAGAGCGGGCGCCAGAAGACCTTCGGGCGGGGAGAGTAGTGGGGCTCGAGATGATCCGTGTGCAGCTCGACGAGGCCGGGAATGAGGACGTCGTCGCCGCAGTCGATCGCCTGGGCATCCAGTCGCCCTTCCTCGACGTCGGTGATCATGCCGTGCGAGATCACCACGGTCCCGGCGATCTCCCGGTCACGCAGGACGATGCGGCGGGCCGCCAGGGCGATGCTGGCGCTGGACTCGGCGGGAGTCGTTCTCTTCAGCATGGACGGGTTCCGGTCAGGCGGCTGCGGGCACGGCGAAGCGGGTGACGTCGAGGATCCGGTCGGCGACTTGGTCGCGCACGTCCTCGTCGTGGAAGATCCCGAGGAGGGCGACGCCTTGCGCCTTCTTCTCCTCGATCAGGGCCACGACGGCGGCGCGGTTCAGGGCGTCGAGCGAGGCGGTCGGCTCGTCGAGGAGCAGGGCGGCATGGTCGCCCACGAAACCCCGGGCGATGTTGACCCGCTGCTGCTCACCGCCCGAGAAGGTCGCGGGCGGCAGGGACCAGAGACGCTCGGGCACGTTGAGGCGGCTCAGCAGGCGGCGTGCCCGGGCCATGGCGTCCTCGGTCGGGATACCCTGCTCCCGCGCGGCGGCGGCGACCAGATCGAGGGCGGAGACGCGCGGGATGGTGCGGAGGAACTGGCTGACGTAGCCGAGAGTCGTCCGGCGCAGGCCGACGATCCGGCGCGGCTCGGCCGAGGCCACGTCGACGGCGTCGCCGGGACGGCCGACCAGGATACGTCCCGCATCGCAGCGATAGTTGCCGTAGATCATCTTGAGGATCGACGACTTGCCGGCGCCGGAGGGCCCCCCGAGCACGACGCATTCGCCCGGCTCGACCGCGAGGGAGACGCCGGCCACCACGGGCAGGCGCTTCCCGCCCTGCAGGTGCATGGTGAAGGTCTTCGAGACGCCGTCGAGGCGGATCAGCGCGGTCATGCGAGCACCGAGGAGACGAGGAGCTGCGTGTAGGCCTCGCGCGGGTCGTCCAGCACCTGGTCGGTAAGGCCGGTCTCGATCACGCGTCCCTGGCGCATGACCATGATCCGATGCGACAGGAGGCGAGCGACCGCGAGGTCGTGGGTGACGATGACGACCGCCAGGCCGAGGTCGGCGACGAGCCCGCGCAGGAGGTCGAGCAGGCGCGCCTGCACGGAGACGTCGAGGCCGCCCGTCGGCTCGTCCATGAAGACGAGGCGCGGCGCGGTGACCAGGTTGCGGGCGATCTGCAGGCGCTGGCGCATGCCGCCCGAATAGGTGCGCGGGGCATCGTCGATGCGCGAGACGTCGATCTCGACGCGGGCGAGCCAATCCTCCGCGGTCGCGCGGATGCGGCCGTAGTGACGCTCGCCGACGGCCATCAGGCGTTCGCCCACGTTGCCACCGGCCGACACCGCCATGCGCAGGCCTTCGCGCGGATCCTGGTGCACGAAGCCCCAGTCGGTGCGCATCAGGAGCCGGCGCTCCGCCTCGTTGAGCAGGAAGACGTCCCGCATCACCCCGTCGCGCATGCGGTACTCGACGCGGCCGGCGGTCGGCTCCAGGCGCGTGGAGAGCACGGAGAGCAGGGTCGACTTGCCGGAGCCGGATTCGCCGACCACGGCGAGCACCTCGCCGGGGTAGAGGTCGAAGGTCACCCCTTCGCAGCCGACGCGGTGACCGTAGCGCTTGCCGAGGCTGCGGGCGGACAGGAGCGGCAGATCTTCAGTCATGGGCAAAGCCCCCCTCGGCAGCGGCGCGTGGCGGGGCGAGTTCGCCGCGATGGCCGGCCGCGCGCCGGGTTTCGCAGAAGTCCGTGTCCGAGCAGACGAACATCCGGCCGCCGCGGTCGTCGAGGAGGACCTCGTCGAGGTAGGCGCCGTCGGCCCCGCAGAGCGCGCAGGGCCGGTCGAAGCGGTTGACCTCGAAGGGGTGGTCCTCGAAGTCGAGGCTCACCACGCGGGTGTGCGGCGGTATGGCGTAGATGCGCTTCTCGCGGCCCGCGCCGAAGAGCTGCAGGGCCGGCGAGAGATGCATCTTCGGATTGTCGAATTTCGGTGTCGGCGAGGGATCCATCAGGTACCGCCCGGCGACCACGACCGGGTAGGCGTAGGTGGTCGCGATATGTCCGTGACGGGCGATGTCCTCGTAGAGCTTGACGTGCATGAGGCCGTACTCGGCGAGCGCGTGCATCTTGCGAGTCTCCGTCTCGCGCGGCTCCAGGAAGCGGAGCGGCTCGGGAATGGGGACCTGGTAGACGAGGATCTGACCGGTCCGGAGCGGCTCCTCGGGAATCCTGTGGCGCGTCTGGACGACCGTCGCCTCCGCGGTCCGGGTGGTGGTCGCCACGCGGGCGGTCTTCTGGAAGAAGGCCCGGATCGAGACCGCGTTGGTGGTGTCGTCCGAGCCCTGGTCGATGACCTTGAGAACGTCGTCCCGGCCGAGGATCGCGGCGGTGACCTGCACGCCGCCGGTGCCCCACCCGTAGGGCATCGGCATCTCGCGGGACGCGAAGGGCACCTGATAGCCCGGAATGGCGATCGCCTTCAGGATGGCACGGCGGATCATCCGCTTCGTCTGCTCGTCGAGATAGGCGAAGTTGTAGGTCGCGGCGGATGTCATTCGGCGGCCTCCCTGGCGCCGTCCGCGACGCGCTCGGCATGCTCGCGCCGCATGCGCCGAACCAGGCCCAGTTCCGCCTGGAAGTCGACGTAGTGCGGCAGCTTCAGGTGCTCGACGAAGCCGGTGGCCTGGACGTTGTCGGAATGCGAGAGGACGAACTCCTCGTCCTGGGCCGGGGCACCGACCTCCTCGCCGAGTTCGGCGGCGCGCAGGGCCCGGTCGACGAGCGCCATCGACATGGCCTTGCGCTCCAGCTGGCCGAAGACGAGCCCGTAGCCGCGCGTGAACTGGGGCGGCACGCTGGCCGAGCCCTTGAACTGGTTGACCATCTCGCATTCGGTCAGGGGCAGCCGGCCGAGCGGGACCGCGAAGCCGAGCTCCTCGGCGAAGAATTCGACCTCCACGTCGCCGATGCGGATCTCTCCCGCGAAGGCGTGGGTCCGGCCGTAGCCGCGCTGGGTGGAATAGCCGAGCGAAAGCACGAAACCCTCGTCGCCGCGGGCCAGGTTCTGCAGCCGCAGGTCGCGCCCGGCCGGAAACGCGAGCGGCTCTCGGGTCAGGTCGCCCGGCTCCGCCGGCGCGCCGTCGGGGCCGGGGACCGGGGCCGGGTTGGGCTCGATGAGGCCTTCCCCGTCCAGGAGCGCCGTGACGTGGGGCGCGCTCTCCAACGGGACGGCGGCCTCGGCCGGGGCGTCCGGAATGCCGCCCTGGTGGAGATCGAAGTCGATCAGCCGGTGGGTGTAGTCGAAGGTCGGTCCCAGCACCTGCCCGCCGGGCAAGTCCTTGTAGGTGGCGGAGACGCGCCGGACGACGGCCATGCGGCCGGTGTCCACGGGCGCCGAATAGCCGAAGCGGGGCAGCGTGGTGCGGTAGGCGCGAACCAGGAAGATGGCCTCGATCAGGTCGCCGCGTGCCTGCTTGACGGCCAGGCTGGCGATCTCCGGGTCGTAGAGCGAGCCCTCGGCCATGACACGATCGACCGCCAGGGCGAGCTGGCCGGCGATCTGCTCCGTAGAGATCTCAGGGACGGACGGGTCGCCACGGCGCTCGTGCGCGAGCAGCCGATGGGCATGCGCGATGGCCTTCTCGCCACCCTTGACGGCGACGTACATGTCAGAGGTCCCTCATGACGCGGGTGGTCCGGGGCAGTCCGACGATCCGGTCACCGGCGGCAAGGATCAGGTCGACGCCGCGCGGGAAGCGCTCGTGGTTGCGCGACAGGCTCTCGACGAGGCCCGGAATCTCCGGCGCCACCGCGAGCCGCCGCTCGCCGGGGATGCCGGGACCGGAGAGCCGGAACGGACCGCCCGCCGCGAGAGACGCGACCTGGACGATGAGGGTCGTCGACCGGTCCGGATACTCGAGGGTGCCCTGGGCGAAGCGGTCAAGGCCCTCGAAGGCGGCCGGGTCGCTGACGACCCCGAAGGAAGCGCGGCCCGGGTCGGCGGTGACCGGGGCGCCGGTCTGGAAGCGGAGGAAGTCGGCGAGGCCCGGCGCGGCGAGCGTACCGGCGTCGAGCCAGACCGGCGTCTCAAAGTCGGCGAGCGCCAGGAGAAGGGCCGCGACCGCCGGGCCGACCGGACCGGGGGCGACCAGCGCCGGCTCGACGGTGCGGATCGTGCCCGGCTCCGCGAGGGCGCGCATGGCGGATCGGAAGGTGGCCTGGGCATCGTGGACGGGGGAATCGAAGCCGGCTGCCGTGACGGGGACGTTCATGGCTTCCCTCAATCCTCGCCGCGGACGAGCGTGAAGAAGTCGACCCGGGTCGCCGCGGCGCGACGGGACGACAGATCGGCCTCGGCCGCGAGCCGGTCCTCCACCGGGCGCACGATCGACGCCTCGATGCCGGCACGGGTGGCGGGAGCCTGCCAGAGCGCGTCCGCGACCGCCGCCAGCCGGGCCGTGCGTGTGTCCCGTCCGAGCCGGTACGCGTGCCCGACGGGGCCCTGCGCCAGGCGCACCGAGGCGCGCGCCACGGTCGCTTCGCCGAGGTTGAACGCGGCGCCGTCGCCCCCGATCCGGCCCCGGACCATGACCAGTCCGGCTTCCGGCGGACGAAGGTCGGTAGCCGTCTCGGCGGCGCGGGCGACGAGGTCGCAGGCTTCGAATTCGGCAATCCCCGCAGCCGCGAAGGCCGCCATGGCGCGGCGGCGGGCGGCGCTTTCGGGGCCGGCGGGATCTGCCCGCCGCTCACTCGAATCCATGATCTTCCCTTTCCCGTTCGCGGGGATCTCTTGGCGCGTCTCGATGAAGCTCTGATGACGGGAAGGGCCGCGGCGATCAGGGCGCGGCTCGGCGTCCGATGACCGCGAAGCGGAGCCGCGTGGACAGCCAGTCGAGGGCGGAGACCGTGACCAGGATCATCAGGACGAGGGCGGAGACTTGCTGCCATTCGAGCGTGCGGATCGCCTCGGAGAGGTGGAGCCCGATGCCGCCGGCCCCGACGATGCCGATGATGGTGGCCGATCGGGTGTTGGATTCGAAGTAGTAGAGGACTTGGCTGAGGATGACGGGCAGGACCTGCGGCAGCAGGCCGAACCGCACTTCGTGGAGGCGCGATCCGCCCGCCGAGACGACGCCCTCGACGGGCTTGCGGTCCGCCGTCTCGATCGCCTCGGAGAAGAGCTTGCCGAAGGCGCCGAAGTCCGAGCTCATGATGGCGAGGACCCCGGCGAAGGGGCCGAGCCCGACGACGTTGATCCAGACGAGCGCCCAGATCAGCGTGTCGACGCCCCGGAGCGTATCGAGGAAGCGCCGCAGGCCGAAGTGGAAGATCCAGTTCGGGACGACGTTGCGGGCCGCCAGGAAGCCGAACGGCAGGGCGAGCGTGGCCGCCAGCAGGGTGCCCAGGAAGGCGATCGCCAGAGTCTCGGCCAGGCCGTGGAGAAAGAGCCAGAAGCGCGACCAGGAACCCGGATCCGGGGGCAGCATGAGGACCGCGAAAGTGCCGAGCTGGCCGAGGCCCGAGAGGATGCGGGTCGCGGAGAACTCGAGCCGCCACAGGCCGAAGACGAAGAGGGCGACGAGCGCGAGGAGGATCCCGACCACGACGAGGCGCATCCGGAGGGTCGGACGGAAGATGTCGGGATGGCGGGCGGCCAGGGCGGCACGGTCGAGGTCCGCGAAAGGGCCGGCCGGGAGGGCGTTCGCGACGGGCATGCTCATCGCCGGGCCTCCGCGGACAGGAGGGCGTGGCGCAGCCGCTCGGTAGAGAAGTCGATGATCATCACCGTCGCGATGATCATCACCAGGATCGCGCTCACGTCGGTGTAGTAGAATTTCCGGATCGCCTCGATCAGGTCCTGGCCGATGCCGCCGGCACCCACGAAGCCCATGATGGCTGCCCCCCGCACGTTGATCTCGAAGCGGAGCAGGGCGTAGCTGGCGAAATTGGAGAGCACCTGCGGCACCACGGCGAAGCGGACCGACTGGACGAAGGTCGCGCCGGTGGAGACCACGCCGTCAACGGGCTTCATGTCGATGTTCTCGACCACCTCGGCGAAGAGCTTGCCGAGCGCGCCCATGGTGTGGATCGCGATGGCGAGTACGCCGGGCAGCGGCCCGAGCCCGAAGGCGACCACGAAGACCAGGGCGAAGACGAGTTCCGGGACGGTCCGGCAGACCTCGAGCAGACGCCGGACCGCGAAGCAGGCCCAGCGCGACCGGGCAAGGTTCGCGGCGGCCAGGAAGGACAGCACGAAGGCGCCGAGAGCGCCGGCGAGCGTACCGACGTAGGCGATCAGGATGGTGTCTCCGAGGAGCGCCAGCCAGTGCTTCCATCCCCAGAACCACTCGGCGAGGTCGGCCGGAAGCGTCGCAAGGGAGAGCGTCGGGGCGATGTCTCCGAGGTATTTCGTGAAGCGACCGGCATTGGCGAAGAACTTGGCCGGCTGGACCTCGGCCACCCACCCGGCCAGCAGGATGGCGGCCGCGAGCAGGGCGAGGCCCATGAGGGTTCTCGTTCGCCGCTCGCGGGTGGCGGCCGCGTAGCTCCGCTGGAGCCGGTCGCGCAGCGCGGGATCGAGACTGGGAAGCGCCGAGGCGGCCATGATGGAGCCTGTCCGTCCGGGAAGGGCGCCGGCGGCGGTCGTCTCGACCCCCGTCGGCGATGGCTTGCCTGAAATGGTCAGAAGAGGAGGACGCGCCCTTCGGCGCGACCCGAGCCCTCTTACGAGGCCTTCTTCTTGCGAAGCTCGTCGACGAACTTGTTGAGCTCGATGATCGGCGCGTAGGCCTTGTTGTCGACCGGCTGGTAGGGCTCGTTCTTGCCGTCCGACAGCCTCTCGAAGGCAGCCTTGTCGTTCTTCGCGGCGTTGAAGAAGGCCTCGCGGATGCCTTTCTTCAGGTCCTCGGGCAGGTCGCCCAGGTAGGCGACGGGCGAATTCACGATCTGCTCGGACTTGAAGATGATCCGGAAGTCGTCCTTCTTCAGCATGCCCTTGTTGGCCATGCGGGTCAGGTTGGAGTCGTCCTCGGCGTTCCACCAGTTGGCCGCGACGTCGACGGTGCCCTGGTTCAGCGCGATCAGCGCGTTCTCGTGGCTGCCGGTGTAGACGACCTTGCCGAAGTAGGTCTCGGGATCGATCTTCATGCCGTTGAGGGCGAAGCGCGGCACGTTGTTGCCCGAGGTCGAGTTCGGATCGACGAGGCCGAGATTCTTGCCCTTGAGGTCCTCGATCTTCTGATAGGGGCTATCCTTCTTCACGTAGAAGACGGAGTGGTAGCCCTTGACGCCGCCCTGGTTCACCTCGATCGCAAAGGCCTCGACCTTGGCGCCGGTCATGAGGGCGCGCGCGAAGGACGCCGGACCATAGCTCGCGATGTGGATCTGGCCGGCACGCTGCCCCTCGATGATGGCCGCGTAGTCCTGCGCGATGCGGAGCGTTACCTTGGTGCCGAGTTGGCGCGACAGGTAGTCGACGAAGGGCCCGAAGCGCTCGGTCACCCCGGAGGCGTTCTCGGACGGAATGATGGCGAAGACGAGTTCCGGATACTTCGCCTTCCAGTCCTGCGCGAGGGCGGGGGTCGGCGCGAGGGCGAGCCCGACAGCGGCGGTGCCGATGAGGGCGCGACGGGTGATCATGGGTCTTGGCTCCCTGGTCTTTAGGATTCGGCCCGGCCGGGAGGCGCCCCGGCCCGTCGGCCGGTTTCGTCAGGCGTAGGCCTTGGCGCGCTGGGCGCCGGCTGCCTCGGTCTCGTCGAGGACGTCGCCGGCCTCGAGGCCGTAGAGTTCGCGGGCGACCTCGTCGGTCAGGTCGAAGGCGCGACCGTCGAACACGACCCTGCCGGACGCCATGCCGACCAGGCGGTCGCAATAGGCACGGGCGAGGTCGAGCGAATGGAGGTTGCACAGCACGGTGATGCCGAACTCCTTGTTCACCCGCTGCAGCGCGTCCATGACGAGCTTGGTGTTGCGCGGGTCGAGGGAGGCGATCGGCTCGTCCGCGAGCAGGATCCTCGGCTCCTGGACGAGGGCCCGCGCGATGGCGACGCGCTGCTGTTGGCCGCCCGAGAGGCTCTCGGCGCGCTGGTGGGTGAAGGAGCCCATGTCGAAGCTCTCCAGGGCGGCGAGCGCGACGGCCTTGTCGTCGTCGCTCCAGAGCCGCAGCACGGAGGAGAGGGTCGACACCTTGTTGAGCCGGCCCATCAGGACATTGGTGAGCACGTCGAGGCGGCCGACCAGATTGAACTGCTGGAAGATCATGGCGCAGTCGGCCCGCCAGGCGCGGAGGGCGGCGCCCTTGAGGGTGGTCACGTCGCGGCCCTCGAAGAGGATGCGCCCGCCGCTCGGGTCGTTGAGCCGGTTGACGAGGCGCAGGAGCGTCGACTTGCCGGCCCCGGAGCGCCCGATCACGCCCACGAAGGATCCGGGCGCGATCGACAGGCTCACGTCGTCCACCGCCGCCTTGGTGCCGAAGCGTCGCGTCAGGCCTTCGATGACGAGCATGGGGCAGTCCCGATCCGTTCGAACCGGAACGACCTCCTAGCGGCCTCGTGCAACGGTCTCATGACAAGGCCGGACGGCCCGGGGGCGCCCGAAACCGTCATCCAACCTTCACGGTAGCGCGGCAGCAAGGCACCCTCGACGTGACAGCCGGAGGCATGCCATGGCCAAGGTGCTCGGACCCGAGCCGCTGATCCACCCGACCGCGACCGTGCGCGACTCGGGGCTCGGGCGCTACACGGAGATCGGCGAGCGGACCGCCTTCGTCGAATCGACGCTCGGCGACTATTCCTACCTGGTGAACGACAGCAACGTCATCTACACCGCGATCGGCAAGTTCTGCTCGATCGCGGCGATGACGCGGATCAACCCGGGCAACCATCCGATGCATCGGGCCACGCAGGCGCACTTCACCTACCGGGCCTCGGCGTATTTTCCCGGCGAGCCCGACGAGGCGGCCTTCTTCGACTGGCGCCGCTCCTCTCCGGTCACGATCGGGCACGACGTCTGGATCGGCCACGGGGCGATCGTCCTGCCGGGGCGAACCATCGGGACCGGCGCAGTCGTGGCGGCCGGAGCGGTCGTGACCCGGGACGTCGCCCCCTACACCATCGTGGCCGGCGTGCCGGCCGGTCCGGTGAAGCGCCGCTTTCCGGAGCCCGTCGCCGAACGCCTCCAGGCACTCGCCTGGTGGGACTGGAGCCACGAGGCGCTTCGCGCGGCGCTCCCCGACTTCCGCCAGCTCGGCATCGAGGCGTTCCTGGAGAAATTCGAGGCACATTCCCGCGAGACCGCCGCATGACGGCCCGCTACGCCATCTACTTCGCACCCCCTCCCGAAAGCGCGCTCTGGCACTTCGGATCGGCGATCATCGGCTACGACGCCGCGGCCGCCCGGGAGGTCGTTCCGATCGTCCCGGCGAGTTGGGAGCCGGCGGCCTGGCGGGCCGCAACGGCTGACCCCCGGCGCTACGGCTTCCACGCCACCCTCAAGGCACCCTTCCGTCTGCGGGAGGGGGTGACCGAGCAGGACTTGCTCGACCGCTTCCGGATCTGGTCGGCAGGCCTCGGGCCTGTGCCGTCCGTCCAATTGGTCGTGCGGCCGATCGGCGATTTCGTGGCTCTCGTTCCTGCCAGCCCGAACCCCGCGCTCGCCGGTCTCGCCGATGCAGCGGTCGACGCCTTCGAGCCGCTCCGGGCGCCTCTGACGGCCGACGAGATCGCTCGCCGACGGCCGGACCGGCTCACGGGTCGACAGCGAGACTATCTCCTGCGGTTCGGCTACCCCTACGTCCGAGAAGAATTCCGCTTCCATATGACCTTGACGGGCGCGATCGGGTCGCGGGTCGACGAGGTTGCAGCGGCTTTGGCGGACCTGCATCAGCGATCCTGCGGCGAAGCGGAAATGCCCATCGACCGAATTGCGATCTTCTCCCAGCCATCCGACGGCGAACCGTTCGTGATAAAGGCTGGTGTCCTTGCTCCTGTTAGATGAGATGATACGCCAAACGAGCCTGCCCGGCTTTACCGCCCTTGGTACTTCTGATGGTGTTACCACTCATGGAGCAATGAACCGACATAAGGTTGATTACGAAACCTATTAGATTCTCTTCCGGGACACCACTTCCCATCCCCACAGAGTCTTCCCCGCATCATCGCCGAGCCGGTCACCCCGCGTCGATGCGCGTCATCTCGGCCCGGAACGCGGCTGCGATCTGGCCGGCGTCGCGCAGCACCTTCTTGCGCTCGAGCGTCAGCACGGTGCGGTCGCGCATGAGCCAGCGGCCGGCGACCATCACGTCGCGCACGTCGCTGGCGAGCGAGGCGTAGACCAGGGTCGCGTAGACGTCGTAGACGGGCTGGACCCTCGCGGACGAGAGGTCGATGCGGACGAGGTCCGCCTGCTTGCCGGGCTCCAGCGAACCGATCCGCGCCTCCAGACCCAGGACGCGCGCCCCCTCCCGGGTCGCCATCCGGACCACCTCGACGCAGGGCATCGGCTTACGGCTGTGGCCCGCGAGCTTCTGGAGCATGGTCACGGGGCCGAACTGGGCGAGAAGATCGAGCGTGTTGCCGCTCATCGGTCCGTCCGTCGCGATCCCGACCGGGATGCCGGCCCGCCGCATCGCCTCCACCGGCGCGATGCCCCGCCCCGCCTTGGCGTTCGAGCGCGCATTGTGGGCGACCGTCGCGCCGGCCTCCGCCATGCAGGCGATGTCGTGGGCGTCGACATGCAGGCAATGGGCGCAGATCAGGCCGCGCCGCAGGAGCCCGGCCTTGCGGACCAGCTGCACCGGCCGCAGCCCGTGCCGCTCCGCGCACCACGCCATCTCGCTGTCCATTTCGGCGAGATGGATCTGCACCGGGACGCCCGGATGCTCCTCCGCCCAGGCCGCGACCCGCGCCAGCACCGGCACGTCCGTCGAGTAGGGCGCATGCGGCGCGATCGAGGCGGTGACGCGCGGGTGCCCAGCGAACTCGGCCGCCAGCGCCTCCACGAGCGCGAACCCCTCGTCCATCGTCCGGTGATCCGGCGGGTCGAAGTCGGCCAGCGTCTGCCCGACCACGCCCCTGAGGCCGGCCTCGTCCACCACCCGGCCGACTTCGGTCTCGAAGTAGTACATGTCCGCGACCGTCGTGACGCCGCCCTCGATCAGCTCCAGCACGGCGAGCCGGGTCCCGACCCGCACCATCTCGGGCGTGACGAGGCGGCGCTCGAGCGGCAGGACATAGCGGAAGAGCCGGTCGTCGACGTCCTCCCCCAGCCCCCGGAAGAGCGTCATCGCCATGTGGCAATGGGGATTGACCATCCCCGGCATGACGATGTCGCCGCCGACATCCATCACCGCGGCGCCCGGGCGGTCGGGCGGCGGACCGGCCCCCAGCCCCTGCACGACGTCGTCCCGCACCTCCACCCATCCGCCCTCCACGACCGACATGGCATCGTCGCAGGGCAGCAGGGTCGCGTTGACGAGAAGGGTGGTGCTCATGGGCCGGGCTCCGCCGCCAGGATGCAGCACTGCTCGGGAACCGGCACCAGTCGCGCCGGCGCTCCCGGCTCCAGCGGCATCCCGAGCGGCCCGTTGGCGACGATCCGGCCGGCCTCCGTCTCGCACTGGTACTGGTAGGCACGGCCGAGATAGGTCCTGAGCCCCAGCCGCGCCGGCAGTCCCCCGGGCGCGTCCGGAGGCGCCACCGCCAGACCATCCGCACGCGCGGCGAGCACGAACCGGTCCGGGATCGCCCCGAGCCCGTCCTGGTCGAGCGCCAGCCGGGCCCCGCCCTGCGCCTCGGCGGTCACCGCCGGACCGTTCCGCTCCACCACCCGCATCGGGACGAGGTTTTCGAACCCGACGAACCGGGCCGTGAAGGCGCCGTTCGGGCGACGATACAGCACCTCCGGCCGGTCGTATTGCATGACGCGTCCCTGGTGCATGATCGCCACCCGGTCGGAGATCGAGAAGGCCTCCTCCTGGTCGTGGGTCACGTAGAGCGAGGTCGTGCGGTTGGCCCGCTGCAACTGCCGGATCTCCACCCGCATATCGATCCGGAGCTTGGCGTCCAGGTTGGACAGCGGCTCGTCGAACATCAGGAGCGGCGGCTCGATGACCAGCGCCCGGGCGAGGGCGACGCGCTGCCTCTGCCCTCCCGACAGGGCCGCCGGCAGCCGGTCGGCGAAGCCGGACAGCCCGACCCGCTCCAGCATCGCCATGGCGCGCTTCGCCCGCTCGGCCGAGCCGACGCCGCGCTGCTTGAGCCCGAAGGCCACGTTGTCGCGGACGTTCAGATGCGGGAACAGGGCATAGGTCTGGAACACCAGGCCGATCTCGCGCCGGTGGGCGGGCAGGCGGGTCAGGTCGCGCGCGCCGAGTCTCACCGTGCCGGCCGACGGCTCCAGGAAGCCCGCCACGACCCTGAGCGTCGTGGTCTTGCCGCATCCCGAGGCACCCAGCAGCGACACGAGCTCGCCCGCCCCCACGGCGAGAGAGAGCTCTTCCAGCACGCGCGTCTCGCCGTAGACGGCCGAGATCCGGTCGAGGACGAGGGGTTCGCTCATGGTCCGGGCCGCCTCGCGAGGACGGTCAGGCCGAGCGTCCGCTCCACGATCGCCATCACGGCCACCGTGAAGCCCATCAGCAGGACCGATACCGACGCGATCGTCGGGTCGAAGAACTGCTCCACATAGGCGAGGATCTGGATCGGCAGGGTGGAGACCCCCGGGCCGGTGAGGAAGATCGACATGGACACGTCGTTGAGCGAGGTGATGAAGGCCAGGATGAAGGCCGCGATCACGCCGGACCGGATGTTCGGCAGGACGACCGTGAAGAAGGTCCGCCACGGCGGCGACCCCAGGCTGACCGCCGCCTCCTCGATGGCGAAGTCGAAGCCCGCCAGGCTGGCCCCGACCACCCGGACCGCGTAGGGCAGGACCAGCAGCGTATGGCCGAGTACCAGCGCCGCCGGCACGGGCACGCCGGCGCCGACCACCACGGACTTGAGCAGCGACAGGCCGAAGACGATCTCCGGGATCAGGACGGGCAGAACGAAGAGGGTGGAAAGCCAACCGGGCAGGTGAACGCGATGGCGGCTCAGCGCGTAGGCGGCCGGGATTCCGATCAGGAGCGCCAGCGTCGTCCCCGCGAGCGCGACCTGGAGGCTGGTCACGATCGTGGTCGTGAAGGCCGAGACCGCGAAGATGTTCTCGAACCAGCGCAGCGACAGGCCGCGGGGCGGGAAGGTGAGGTAGGTCGTGTCCGACAGGGCGGCCCCGACGATGATCACCAGCGGCCCGACCAGGAACACGTAGGTGAGCGCCGCGAAGCCGACGAGCAGGGGGTGCAGGCGGGTCGGCATGGCCGCTACACCGTCGCCGGGTTGAGACGCCGGGCGAGACCCGTCATCACGGCGACGACCGCCAGCGTGACCACGACCATAACGGCCGCGATGGTCGAGGCGCCGACCCAGTCGAAGCTCACCATGGCGCGCTGGTACATGAGGGTGCCGAGCACCGTCTGGCGCTCCCCCCCGAGGAGATGCGGGGTCGCGTAGGCGGTGAAGCTGCCCGTGAAGACCAGGACGGCGCCGACGATCAGCCCCGGGACCGCCATCGGCAGCACCACCTGCCGGAACGTCGCGGCCGGCCCGGCCCCGAGCGAAGCGGCGGCCTGCAGCAGATCCTCCGGGATGCCCTCCAGCACGCCCGTCAGCGTCAGCACCATCAGGGGTACGAAGAGGTAGACCATCCCGACCACGACCGCGCCCTGGCTGTAGAGCATCGGCAGGGGCTGGTCCACGACGCCGAGCCCTACCAGCGCAGTGTTGAGAATGCCGTTCTTGCCGAGGATCACGAGCCAGGCGAAGGACCGCACCACCACGCCGGTGAGCAGCGGGAAGACAGCGGCGACGATCAGGATGCCTTTCAGCCGCTTTGGCGCCCGGGCGACCACATAGGCGGTCAGGAACCCCACCACCAGCGCGATCGCCGTCGTGGTCAGCGCGATCTGTAGCGTTCGCACCAGCGCGGCCCAGCGGAAGCCGGAGTTGAAGAAGGCCGCATAGGGCGCGAAGGGCCCCTTGTCGGTCGTGAACGTCGTCCCGAGGGTCGCCAGGACGGGGAGGACCAGCAGCAGGAGCACGGCCACCGTGGCCGGCAGGGCGAGGCCCCAAGCCTTGCGCGGCGTCACGATCTCGACCCCCGGCCCCCCACGGCGCCGCTCACTTGCCGAAGAGCTCCTGCCAGCGGTCGGTCCACTCGGCCTTGGCGGCATTCATCTTCGCCATGTCGACCGGCTTGAGGGACGCCACCATGGCGGCGCCGTAGGTCCATTGCCGGGCCTGCTCGGGCGTCAGCGTCACGGACTTCACCACGGGCGCGTCGACGCCGTTCTCGGCGAGCTTCTGCTGGATGTCCGGGCGAAGCAGGAAGTCGATGAACTGGTGGGCGAGTTCGACCTCCTTCGCCCCCTTGGTGATGTTGATCGTGTTGAGCGTCGCGTAGGCCCCGTCCGACAGGTCCGCCCAGACGGCGGTCGGGACGGCCTTCTGGATCTGCGCCAGCGTGAAGTCCTGCGCGGCCGCCGTGGTGATCTCGCCGGTCGAGAACAGGTTCACGAGCTCCGACCCCGTGTTGTAGGTCTTCACGAGGTTCGGCTTCAGTCCCGCCAGGGCCTTGAAGGCCGCGTCCGGATCCTTGAACGCGTCCGAGCCCGCATAGGTGCCGGCCAGGATCACCGTCATGGGCCCGGCCGTGGTGGTGATGCCGGGCAGCGACAGGGCGCTCTTCAGGTCGGCGCGCCACAAGTCCTTCCAGGCCGTCACGGGCGGCTTCACCTTGGCGGAGTCGTAGATGATCCCGTAGCGCCCGAGCGTATAGGCCGGGCCATAGTCGCCCTGCGGCGCCTTCGCGATGTCGTACACGCCTGCAAGATTCGGGATCTTCGACCGGTCGATCTTCTGGAACAGCCCTTCCTTGATGCCGATCTCCGAAAAGCTGTCGGTGAGATAGATGAGGTCCACGCCACCCCCGCCGCGGATCTTCACCTTGTTCAGGCGATCGGCATTGTTTCCCGTCTCGTAGACGATGTCGCAGCCGCACTGCGCCTTGAACGGCTTCATCAGGTATTCTTCTAGCTTGTCGCCGTTGAAGCCCCACCAGGAGATGGTCAGCGTCTTCTTGCCCTGCGCGGGGGCCGGTCCGGCGGCGACCAGGGCGAGCGTGACGGCGGCGGCGACTGTGGCACGGAGCATGGGCAATCCTCGAAGACGATCGGCTCCGGATCGGGAGCCGACGCCAAGCTATGGTGCCCGCGAAAAAAGCTGAAGTGCAAAATGCGCGCGGCACGCCATGCTGCGACGGCATCCCTGGCGCGGCGCGCCCCGGCGCTGGCGCCCGTCCCGCAGAGATGCGAGAAGGACGGGCAGGTCCGTCCCTCGTTCCGCCTCCGAATCGGTCGTCCATGGTCGCCCTGAAGCCCACCGAGATCGAGTCCTTCCAGAAGAAGCCGCCGGCCGGCGCCAGCCTCGTCCTCGTGTTCGGTTCCGACGAGGGCCTCGTCGCCGAACGGGGCCGCGCCATCGTGAACGCCGTCACGGGCGGCGTGGACGACCCCTTCACGCTCGTCCGCCTCGCGGGCACCGACCTCGCCGGGGACCCGTCGCGCCTCGTCGACGAAGCCCTGACGGTCTCCATGTTCGGCGGGCGCCGCGTGGTCTGGTTGCGCGACCCGGGCCGCGCCAACCTGCTCGGCGCCGTCGAGCCGCTCTTCGCCATCGACGACCTGCAGAGCCTCGTGGTCATCGAGGCCGGCGACCTGAAACGCGGCACGGGCCTGCGCAAGCGCTTCGAGGACCACCCCCGCGCGGTCGCCATCGCCTGCATGGCCGACGACACCGCGGCCATCGGCCGGCTGATCGACGACGAGGCCCGCCTCGCGGGCCTGGCGGTCGATCCGGCCGCCCGCCACGCGCTCGAATCCCTGCTCGGCGCCGACCGGCTGGCGTCGCGCAGCGAGGTCCGCAAACTCTGCCTCTATGCCCATGGCCGCGGCCGCATCACCGAGGACGATGTCGCGGCGATCGTGGGAGACGCCTCGGCCTTTGCAATGGACGAGGTGGTGGACGCGGTGGCGGGAGGCGACCCCGAGACGCTCGACAGCGTCCTGACGCGACTCGAGGCCTCCGGCACCCCCGCCTCCGTGGCCGGCACCATGGTGATTCGGCACTTCCATACGCTGCAGCGCGCCCGCGCCGAGATGGAAACGGGGCAGAGGCCCGATGCCGTCGTGGAGAGGCTGCAGCCACCCGTCTTCTACAAGCGGCGCCCGGCGGTTGTCCGCCAGCTCGGTCTCTGGTCGCTGCCGCGCATCGACCGCGCTCTCGGCATTCTCGACGAGGCCATGGTCCAGTCGCGTCTGAAGCCAACGCTCGCCTCGGCCCTGCTGTCCGAGGCCTTCCTTCAGTTGGCCCGCGCCGCCCGCGCGGCCTCGTCCGCCTCGCGGCGCTGATCTCCTGAAAGCACGAAGGCCGCGGCGGGTGCTGCCCGTCGCGGCCCTCGTATTGCCCAAGGTCTCGTCCGGCCGTCAGTCCCGCAGGCGACGGCAGACCTCGTCCAGCTGCTCGAGCGTCCGATAGCGGATCCGGACTTCGCCGGCGCCCCCGTCCTTGTGCTCGATCGCGACCGCGAGGCCCAGAAGGTCGGACAAGGACTTCTCCAGCGCCTTCGTGTCCGCGTCCTTCTCGCGCCTGGCCTTCTCGGCCTTGGCGGGTTCGACGGCCTTCGGCGCCTGCGCCAGCGCCTCGGCGTCGCGGACCGTCATGCCCTCTTCGACGATCCGCGCCGCCAGACCCTCGGGATCCGCAGCGCCCACCAGCGCACGGGCATGCCCGGCCGTCAGCCGCCCCTCGCGCACATAGTCCTTCACCCTCTCGGGCAGCTTGAGAAGGCGCAGCGTGTTGGCCACGTGGCTGCGGCTCTTGCCGATCACCTGCCCGAGATCCTGCTGCGTGTAGCCGAACTCGGCGATCAGCTGCTCGTAGCCGTAGGCCTCCTCAAGCGCGTTCAGGTCCGTCCGCTGGACGTTCTCGATGATGGCGAGCTCCAGGGCCTCCTTATCGGTCACGTCCTGGACCAGCACCGGAACCTCGTGCAGGCCGGCCCGCTGGGCCGCCCGCCACCGTCGTTCGCCGGCGATGATCTCGAAGACGTTCGGCATGCCTCGGGCCGGTCGGACCAGGATCGGCTGAACAATGCCCTTCTCGCGCACCGACTGGGCGAGGTCGGCGAGATCGGCCTCCGCGAAGCTCCGGCGGGGGTTCCGGGGATTGGCGCGCACGAACTCGATCGGGACGCGCTTCGCACCGCCGCGATCCGACCCGGTGTCCGGCTCGGCCATGTCGCCCAGGAGGGCCGCAAGCCCCCGGCCCAGTCTGCGATTGTCCGCCATCACCATACCCCCAGTCCGTTTCGATACCGGAACATTCACGCCGCCGCAGCGGAGCGGAGCCGCCGTTCGCGCTGGATGATCTCCGAGGCGAGCCGGAGATAGGCCTGGCTGCCGGTGCATTTCAGGTCGTAGAGCAGCGCCGGCTTGCCGTAGGAGGGCGCCTCCGAGACCCGCACGTTGCGGGGAATGATGGTCTCGTAGACCGTTTCGCCCATGTGCTGGCGCACGTCCGCGACCACCTGGCCCGACAGGTTGTTGCGGGCGTCGTACATGGTCAGCACGATGCCGTGGATGGTGAGCTCCGGATTCAGCGACCCGCGCACCTGCTCGACCGTCGACAGCAGCTGCGACAGGCCTTCGAGCGCGAAGAACTCGCACTGTAGCGGCACCAGAACCGAATGCGAGGCCGTCATGGCGTTGATGGTCAGGAGGTTCAGCGAGGGCGGGCAATCGACGAGCACATAGGTGAAGCGCGGCACGGCCGGGTCGGTCGACCCGGCGCAGGCCGCGATCGCCTTGCGCAGCCGGAAGGCCCGGTCCGCCGTGCCGGCGATCTCCAGTTCGACGCCGAGCAGATCGAGCGTCGAGGGCGCCACCCAGAGCCGCGGCACCGCCGTCTCGACCACCACCTCCTCGATCGTGGATTCGCCGACCAGCACGTCGTAGGTCGATCGCTTGCGGGCCTTCCGCTCGATGCCCAGGCCCGTAGAGGCGTTGCCCTGAGGGTCGAGGTCGACGATCAGCACCGACTCGCCGATGGCGGCCAGCGCCGTGCCGAGATTGATCGCGGTGGTCGTCTTGCCCACGCCGCCCTTCTGGTTGGCGAGCGCGAGCACGCGAGGCGATTTCATGAGAACCGACATGGCCTGCTCCGGTCTCCCATCAGCGGGGTCTGAGCGATCGAATCACGACGATCCGGCCGCCCGGATCGATCCGGCTTGGATGTTCTACCAGATCGAGGACCCAAGATTGAGTAGCTTCGGCGAGCTCGGACGCAAAATCTTGTCCCTTGTGGAAAACCAGGGCTGCCCCGCGACGGGACAACGGCTCGGCCAACCGACAGAGGTCCGCAAGAGGCGCGAGCGCCCGCGCCGACACCGCGTCGACCGGCTCCGCGAAGGTGGCCGTGAAGCCCTCGATCCGTTCCGCATGGACCGACGCCGGGGCACCCGTCTCGCGGATCACGGTCCGCAGAAAGGACGCCTTGCCCCGGTTGCTCTCCACCAGATGCACATGCGCCCCCGGCGCGCCGGCGAGACAGATGGCCGTGACCAGGCCCGGAAAGCCCGCCCCGGATCCAAGGTCCGCCCAGCGCCGGGCCTCGGGCAACGCCGCCAAGGCCTGGGCCGAGTCGGCTACGTGCCGGGTCCAGATCCGCTCGACCGTTCCGGGGGCGATCAGGTTCTGGCTGCGCTGCCACTTCCGGACCAGCTCGACATAGACGGACAGCCGTTCCTTTGTTTCACGGGAAACAGTCAGCACGGCGTCCAGGCTGTCGGGAGTCTCGGGCAGGCGTGATGGCATTTCGGTTTCGAATCGATCGCTCTCGCGGTGCGCAGTGACCCCGCCAGGGAATCACGCCCCTGGCCCCCTCGCAAGCCCGCGGCCCTGCGGGCCGCTCTTCGCCTCCGCCTTGCGCACATGGGCGAGGACGAGGGTGAGGGCGGCCGGCGTCATCCCGTCGACGCGCGAGGCCTGGCCGATGGTCCTTGGCCGCACGGCGGAGAGCTTCTGCCGGCACTCGTTCGAGAGCCCCGGCAACCCCGCATAGTCGAAGCCGTCCGGGATGGCGAGCGCCTCGTCCCGGCGCAGGGCTTCGATATCGGCCGCCTGCCGTTCCATGTAGACCGCGTACTTGGCGTCGGTTTCGAGCTGCTCGGCCACGCCGGGAGAAAGGGCCGCAAGGTCCGGCCACAGCGCCACGAGGCGCTCGACCGTGATCTCGGGATAGGCCAGAAGGTCGAAGCAGGAGCGGCGCACCCCGTCCCGGTTCACGGGAATGCCCATACGGGCGGCCTCGCTCGGCGTCGTGGTCAGCGACCGCGCCAGCGCCCTCGCCGCCTCCACGGCCTGCATCTTGGCGGTGAACACAGCGCGGCGCTCCGCCCCCACCAGACCGAGTTCGATCCCGCGGGCCGTCAGCCGCTGATCGGCATTGTCGGCGCGCAGCGTCAGCCGGAATTCCGCCCGCGAGGTGAACATCCGGTATGGTTCGGTGATGCCCCGGGTCACCAGGTCGTCGATCATCACCCCGACATAGCCTTCCGAGCGCGTGAAGACGCAGCCGACCGTTCCGGACACGAATCGAGCCGCATTCAGCCCGGCGACCAGGCCCTGCGCGGCCGCTTCCTCGTACCCCGTGGTTCCGTTGATCTGGCCGGCGAGAAAGAGCCCCCGCGCACGCCGCGTTTCCAGGGTGGGCTCGAGTTCGCGCGGGTCCACATGGTCATACTCGATGGCGTAGCCGGGCCGCACCATGCGGACATGCCCAAGCCCCGGGATGGTGGCAAGCAGGGCCAGCTGCGCGTCCTCGGGGAGCGAGGTCGAGATCCCGTTCGGGTAGACGGTCGGATCGTCCAGTCCTTCGGGTTCGAGGAACACCTGGTGCCCCTCCCGGTCGCCGAAGCGGACGATCTTGTCCTCGATGGACGGACAGTAGCGCGGACCGCGGCTCTCGATATGCCCGCCGTAAAGGGCCGATCGCTCCAGATTGCCACGGATGACCGCATGGGTCGCGGGGGTGGTCCGCGTGATGCCGCAGGAGACTTGCGGGTTCGGCAGACGCGTCGTCAGCGCCGAAAAGGCCTCCGGCACGTCGTCGCCGGCCTGCATCTCGACCGCGCTCCAATCGATCGTGCGCCCGTCAAGCCGCGGTGGCGTCCCCGTTTTCAGGCGTCCCAGCGTGAATCCCAGGTCGGCGAAGCGCCGCGAAAGCCCCAGTGAGGGAGCCTCCCCCATGCGCCCGGCCGGCATGCGCCTGTCGCCGATGTGGATCACCCCCCGCAGAAAGGTCCCGGTCGTCACCACCACGGCGCCGCACGGGATGAACTGGCCGTCTCCGAGACGGACACCCTCCACGCGTCCATTCTCCAGAGAGAGGTCCGTGACCTCCCCCTCGACCACGGTCAGCCGCTCCGTTTCGGCGATGGCCGCCCGCATGGCCGCGGCGTAGAGACGCCGGTCGGCCTGCGCCCTGGGGCCGCGCACCGCCGGACCCTTCCGCCTGTTGAGCACACGAAACTGGATTCCCCCGAGATCGGCCACGCGACCCATGAGTCCGTCGAGAGCATCCACCTCGCGGACGAGATGACCTTTGCCCAAGCCGCCGATCGCCGGATTGCACGACATGGCTCCGATCGTATCCGCGCGATGGGTGACGAGCACGGTCGACGCCCCGACACGGGCGGACGCCGCGGCGGCCTCCACCCCGGCATGCCCACCCCCGATCACGATTACATCGGCCTTCACGTCTCTTCTCCGTCACACGGGCCATCTGGCCCTGCTCTAGCGCGTTGAACCCCCGGACGTCAAAATCCGATCGGTTCGGAGTCGAATCGGTGTTTCACGTGAAACAATGAATCGAACCGAATACGAAATGACCTTATTTTCCGATGCAGAACTGCGAGAATATGACGTCCAGGACGTCATCGACGGCGATCACCCCGGTGACTCGGCCCAGCGCATCTCCGGCATGCCTCAGTTCCTCCGCCCGGAACTCGGGAAGCAGGCCGACACTCGACGCCCGTCGCAGCGCGGACGCGGCCGTGTCCAGCGCGGCCCGGTGCCGGGTTCGGGTCAGGGCCGGCTCGGGCCCAGGCAGGAGCTGGCCGGCTGCGCGCTCGCTGATGGCGGCCAGCAGGTCGTCGAGCCCCGCACCGGTCTCCACGGAGACGCCACGTTTGCTGTCCGAGCTCAAGTCGACCTTGCTGACGAGCCGCAGGACCTTCTCCGCATCCACGTCTGCGGGCGGATCGGAAGGCGGCAGATCGGCAGCGTCGAGCCACAGCACCAGGTCCGCGGTGGACGCCCGCGTCAGGGCCCGCCGGATCCCTTCCTGCTCGATCGCATCGCCGCCTACCCGGACACCGGCCGCATCGACCAGCGTCACGGGCCAACCCCCGATGTCGAGGTGGATCTCGATGAGGTCCCGGGTCGTCCCGGGCGTCGTCGAGACGATCGCCGCCTCCCGCCGCGCCAGCGCATTCAGGAGACTGGACTTCCCGGCATTCGGCGGTCCCATCAGCACGACCTCGAACCCGGCGCGCAGGCGCTCGCCGCGATGCCCGTCGGCGAGATGCCGCTCGATGGCCGACGCCAACACGGCCGCCCCCTCCGACAGCCCCGCGCCCACCGACTCCGGAACATCCGCCTCGTCAGCGAAATCGAGCTCCGCCTCGGCGAACCCCCGCAGGGCGAGGATCTCGCTCCGCCATCCCTCGTAGAGGCGCCGCAGAGCGCCGTCCGCCTGGCGTATCGCCTGGCGCCGCTGCCACTCCGTTTCGGCCCCGATCAGGTCGGCCAGGCCCTCGATCTCGGTCAGGTCCAGACGCCCGTTCAGGAAGGCGCGCCGGCTGAAGTCCCCCGCCTCGGCAGGACGGAGCCCGTTCAGGGATCCGAGTTCCTCCAGGACGGCGGCGACCACCGCCCGTCCCCCATGCACATGCAGTTCCGCCATGTCCTCGCCGGTGAAGCTGCGCGGCCCCGGCATCCATAGAACCAGGCCCTCGTCGAGCAGGCGACCGTCCCTGGCCCGAATGCGGCGGAGCGACGCTCGGCGCGGCGGCGGCAGCCCGCCGGCCATCGTTTCGGCCACGAATCGGGCATGCGGACCGCTGATCCGGATCACGGCCACACCGGACGGCACCGGCCCGCTCGAGACCGCGAAGATCGTCTCGGCCCGGACTGCCTCCCCGTACCCCGCGGCTCCCGGGTGGGAACCGGGACCCCAAGCCCTATCTTCCTGCATTCAGGCCGAACCTCCTGGGAGAACCGTCGTGCCGCTCGCCCCCCGCAATCTCCTCGACCAAGCGCAGAGCCCCTACCTCAGGCAACACGCCGGCAATCCGGTCCACTGGCGCCCGTGGGGGCCGGAGGCGCTGGCGGAGGCGCGGGAGACCGGACGACCCATTCTCCTCTCCGTCGGCTACGCGGCATGCCACTGGTGCCACGTCATGGCGCACGAGTCCTTCGAGGATCCGGCCGTCGCCGACGTCATGAACCGGTTGTTCGTGAACATCAAGGTCGATCGCGAGGAGCGCCCCGACGTCGACCAGATCTACATGGCCGCGCTGCACGCGCTCGGGCAGCAGGGCGGCTGGCCCCTCACCATGTTCCTGACGCCGGACGGCGGTCCGGTCTGGGGCGGCACCTACTTCCCCAAGGAGGCCCGCTACGGGCGGCCCGGCTTCATCCAGGTCATGCAGGAGGTCGCCCGCGTCTTCCGCGAGGAGCCCGACAGGGTGGAGGCGAACCGGACGGCTCTCACCGCCGCCATCGAGGCGCGGGCGCGCTCGGGCGTGGCCCTCCACCGCGGCCTGCTCGACGAGGCCGGCGCCCGCCTCCTCGGCCTGATGGACCCGGTCACCGGCGGCACCCGGGGTGCGCCCAAGTTCCCGCAGGCCGCCTTGCTCGACCTCCTCTGGCGCGCCGGCCATCGGACCGGGGACTCCAAGCCGATCGACCAAGTCCTTCTGACCCTGCGCCAACTCTGCCAGGGCGGCATCTACGACCACCTCGGCGGAGGTTTCGCGCGATACGCCGTCGACGACCGGTGGCTGGTCCCCCATTTCGAAAAGATGCTCTACGACAACGCCCAGCTCGTCGACCTCCTCACCGTCGCCTGGTGTCGGACCGGGGATCCCTTGTTCCGGATCCGAATCGAAGAGACGGTCGGATGGCTCGAGCGGGAGATGCTCACCCCCGAAGGCGCCTTCGCGTCCAGCCTGGACGCCGATTCGGAAGGCGAAGAGGGCCGGTTCTACGTCTGGACGGAGGCCGAGATCGACGCGGTGCTCGGCCCGGAGGCTCCCCTGTTCAAGGCCGTCTACGACGTCACGCCCGCCGGCAACTGGGAAGGAAAGGTGATCCTCAACCGCCTCGGCGCCCTCGAACGTCGCGGGGCCGAAGAGGAGGCCCGCCTCGCCGCAGCCCACGAACTCCTGCTCCGACGCCGCGCCGACCGCATTCGCCCGGGGCTCGACGACAAGGTTCTGGCAGACTGGAACGGTCTCGCCATCGCGGCGCTGGCACGGGCCGCCGCGGTGTTGGACCGCCCCGACTGGCTTGACCTCGCCAAGCGCTGCTACGCGTTCGTCACCGGTACGATGACGCGGCAGGATCGCCTCGGCCACAGCTGGCGCGGCGGACAGCTGATCTTCCCGGGCCTTTCCAGCGACCACGCCGCTCTGACTTCCGCCTCCCTGGCGCTGTTCGCGGCGACCACCGAGCCCGCCTACCTCACCGATGCGGTCGGCTTCGCGGAAGCTCTCCATGCCCACCACTGGGACGACAGGACCGGCGGCTACTTCCTGACCGCCGACGACGCCGAGGCGTTGATCACGCGACCCAAGTCCCCCCTCGACGAGGCGACTCCGAACCCGAACGGCCTCATGGCCGAGTGCCTCGTGCGCCTGTGGATCCTGACCGGCGAGGACCGCTACCGCGAGCGGGCGGATCGTCTCCTGACGGCCTTCTCGGGGGACATCCTGGCCAACGTCTATGGCACGGCCTCGCTGCTGAATGCCCTGGACACCCGTCTCGAGCCGATCGAGGCCGTGCTGATCGCACCGGAAGCTACGGACCCCCGTGCGCTCCTGCGGGTGATCGCCGGTGCAGCGGACCGGCGCGTCGTCGCCCTGCCGCTGCGCTCGACGGCCGGTCTGCCGGCCGACCATCCGGCCCAGGGTCGCGAGGCGCTCGAGGGCCGGGCCACCGTCTATGTGTGCAGGGCCAACGCCTGTTCGCTGCCGACCACCGACCCGGACCGGCTCCAGGCTCTTCTGTCCGCCGTGCCGGTCGTGGCGCCCGACAGGGCCGCATCGCCGGGCTGAGGAGCAGGGCTCCTCTCCAAATGGACGAAACCCGGCCGGGACCGGGTTTCGTTGCATCTCCGAATCGATCAGTGTTCCACGTGAATCGCGTGGGGCCCGAGCGCCTCAGGTGTTCATGGAATCGAAGAAATCCGCGTTCGTCTTGGTCTGCCGCAGCTTGTCGAGCAAGAACTCGATCGCGTCGACAGTGCCCATCGGCGTGAGGATGCGCCGCAGCACGTAGGTCTTCTTGAGCACGTCGGAGGGCACGAGGAGCTCCTCCTTGCGGGTGCCCGACCGCGTGATGTCCATCGACGGGAAGGTGCGCTTGTCGGCCACCTTGCGGTCGAGGATGAGCTCCGAGTTGCCGGTGCCCTTGAACTCCTCGAAGATCACCTCGTCCATGCGGCTGCCCGTGTCGATCAGCGCCGTCGCGATGATGGTCAGCGAGCCGCCCTCCTCGATGTTCCGGGCCGCACCGAAGAAGCGCTTCGGCCTCTGCAGCGCATTGGCGTCCACGCCGCCCGTGAGCACCTTGCCGGAGGAGGGCACGACCGTGTTGTAGGCGCGCCCGAGTCGCGTGATGGAATCGAGCAGGATGATCACGTCGCGCCCATGCTCGACCAGCCGCTTGGCCTTCTCGATCACCATCTCGGCGACCTGCACGTGGCGGATGGCCGGCTCGTCGAAGGTCGAGGAGACGACCTCGCCCTTCACGGTGCGCTGCATGTCGGTCACTTCCTCGGGCCGCTCGTCGATGAGCAGCACGATGAGGTAACACTCCGGGTGGTTGGTCGTGATCGATCGCGCGATGTTCTGCAGGAGCACCGTCTTGCCGGTGCGCGGCGGCGCCACGATGAGGGCGCGCTGTCCCTTGCCGAGGGGTGCCACGATGTCGATCACCCGCGCCGACATGTCCTTCGAGATCGGCTCGTCGAGCTCCATCTTGAAGCGCTCGTCCGGATAGAGCGGCGTCAGGTTGTCGAAGTGGACCTTGTGACGCGCCTTGTCGGGATCCTCGAAGTTGATCGTGTTGACCTTCAGGAGCGCGAAGTAGCGCTCGCCTTCCTTCGGACTGCGGATATGCCCTTCGACCGTATCGCCGGTCCTGAGCGAGAAGCGGCGGATCTGGGAGGGCGAGACGTAGATGTCGTCCGGACCGGGCAGGTAGTTCGCATCGGGGGACCGCAGGAACCCGAACCCGTCCTGCAGCACTTCGACGACGCCCTCGCCGATGATCTCCACGTCCTGCGCCGCGAGCTGCTTCAGAATGGCGAACATCAGCTCCTGCTTGCGCATCGTGCTGGCGTTCTCCACCTCCAGCTCCTCCGCGAAGGCGAGCAGTTCGGTGGGCGATTTCGACTTGAGGTCCTGGAGTTTCAACTGCTGCATAGGCGGGGGTTCTTTCGGCAGGGCCGTCCTGAAGCGAGGCCGATCGGCGAGAGTTCCGATACGGGGGGACAGGGATCGGAACGGGACGGTGGGGAACGAGAGAAACGGAGCGCGCGCTCGGAACATCTGTTCCGGTGGCGTCGGGCCGGCGACCGATGGGTGCCGCCCGACCGTCTCTCGGGAAGTGCGAGGCGCGGGGAATTTAGTCGCGCCGGAGGATTCGAACAAGCCCCCCGCCGAAGTTTCAGTGCCCCTGCCCGGCGGGACGCGTTCACGCACCACACGAGCATCGGCTCAGAAGGGCTTGACGACCACGAGGATCACGATCCCGATCATCAGCACTGCCGGAATCTCGTTGATCATGCGCCAGTGGCGCTCGGAGACGGTGTTGCGATCCTCGGCGAACTTGCGGACGGCCGCCGAGAAGTAGCCGTGCGCGCCCGACAGCAGCAGGACCAGCAGCAGCTTGCCGTGGAACCAGCCGGACTTCAGCCAGGCACCGTTCCAGGCGATCCAGATCCCCGACACCCAGGCGAGCGTCATCGCCGGATTGACGATGATGCGCAGAAGGCGGCGCTCCATGCCCTTGAGCAACTGCGATTCGGGCGAGCCGACCGCCACGCCGCAATGGTTCACGAAGAGCCGCGGCAGATATAGCATCCCGGCCATCCAGGAGATGATGGCGATCACGTGCAGCGCCTTGACCCAGTCGTAGGCCCCGGTGGGCGCGACCCAGGCCAGGGCACCGAAGAGCGCCACGGTGATGACCAGCGCCACCATGGCCCTGAGCCCCGGATTGGCCTTGCCGGCCGTCGTCTCGTCCCGAACGGTCATGGCAGGCCGCCCCTCAGCGCCGCGCCGCGCGGACGCGCTCGACGAGCCGTCCGACCGTCTCCGGATCGGCGTCCGGCGTGATTCCGTGCCCGAGGTTGAAGATCAGCCGTCCCTGTCCGAGCTCGGCGAGGATCCGGTCGATGCCCTCCTCCATCGGCCGACCGCCGAGGATCACGCGGAGCGGGTCGAGGTTGCCCTGCACCGCCGTCCGGGGCTGGAGGCGATCCCGTGCGTACGAGAGGGGGACCGTCCAGTCGAGCCCGACCGCGTCCACGCCCGTGCGGCTCACGTAGTCCTCCAGCATGGCCCCGGCCCCCTTCGGGAAGCCGATCACCCGCGCCTCGGGCTTGAGGGCCCTGAGCCCCTCAACGATCCGCCGGTTCGGCTCGACCACCCAGCGGCCGAACTCCAGATCGTCCAGCACGCCCGCCCAGCTGTCGAAGATCTGTACCGCGTCCGCGCCGGCCTCGATCTGCCGGGCCAGGTAGCGCACCGAAGCCTCCACCAGGAGATCCATCAGCCGTTGGAAGCCCTCAGGATCGCTCAGCGCGGCCCGCCGGGCGGGTCCCTGGTCGGGCGTGCCCCGTCCCGCGATCATGTAGGTGGCGACCGTCCACGGGGCCCCGCAGAAGCCGAGAAGCGTGGTCTCGGCCGGCAGCTTCGCCCGGATGGACGCGACCGCCTCGAAAACCGGCGCCAGGTGCGCGTCGATGCGGGAAGGATCCAGCCGTCCCACCTCGTCGAGCCGGATCGGATCGAGAAGCGGTCCCTCGCCTTCGGCGAAGCGCACCGGCTGCCCGAGCGCATCCGGCATCACCAGGATGTCGGAGAACAGGATGGCCGCATCGAAGCCGTAGCGCCGGATCGGCTGCAGGGTGACCTCGGTCGCCAGCCGCGGGTTGTAGCAGAGGTCCAGGAACCCGCCCGCCTCCGCCCGCGTTGCCCTGTACTCCGGCAGATAGCGGCCCGCCTGCCGCATGATCCAGATCGGCGGCGGGAAGACGCTCTCCCCCTCGATCACCGCCAGGAGCTTCCGGCCTTCCCTCGCCATCGGGCACGTCCCTCGTCCCTTCTCGTCCCTAAAGATTTCTCTTCGAGAAGAGATCTGTTGTTGAGTCTGGCCCGTGGATTACCGGGATCGGCGGCTCTCCACAATGACTCACGTGAAACTCGACGCCCTCCGGCGCGGACGGCCGACGCGGCCCCCTGTTTTCCCGAGCGTCGGCGTTAACCATTCATTTACCTTTCTTACCAGACCGTTAACGCCGCCGCGCCGCGACTCCCCCCTGTGGAGAAGGAGTCGACCACCTCTGCGAGTCCGACGGGGTCGGGCCGACTCCGGAGAAACCCGTATTTTCGTCCCCAGCCCACCGCCCTGTTGATCGCCGCTGGCCGACCGGTATGACTGGACGGGCGAGGCCGGTCGGCGGCCCTTTGCCCACCGACCCGCCGCGCGCTGGGGACAAGTCCGTGCAGAACGCGCCCAACTACTTCCATCTCCATCTGGTTTCCGATTCCACCGGCGAGACGCTCATCACCGTCGCGCGCGCCGCCGCGGCGCAATACGAGGCGATCGAGCCGATCGAGCACGTCCATCCCCTCGTCCGCAGCGACCGGCAGCTCGACAGGGCGCTCATCGAGATCGAGGCCGCGCCGGGAATCGTCCTCTACACCCTCGTCAACCAGGACCTCTCGGCCCGGCTCGAACGCTTCTGCCGCGACCAGGGCGCGCCCTGCGTGTCGGTCCTGGCCCCGGTCCACGACGTCTTCCGCACCTACCTGAACGTCGCCCAGACCCACCGCGCGGGCGCGCAGCACGAACTCGACGCCACCTATTTCCGCCGCATCGACGCGATGAACTTCACCCTCGTGCATGACGACGGGCAGCTCCCGGAGGATGCGGACGACGCCGACGTGGTGATCATCGGCGTGTCGCGCACCTCCAAGACCCCGACCTCCATCTACCTCGCCAACCGCGGCGTGAAGGTGATGAACATTCCCTTCGTCCCCGGCGTCCCCATCCCCGAATCGGTCTTCGCCGCCGAGAAGCCGCTGGTGGTCGGCCTGGTGGCGAGCCCCGAGCGCATCGCGCAGATCCGCGAGAACCGCATCCTGGCGCTCGGCGGACGCAGCTTCGACACGAGCTACGTCGACCGTCAGGCGATCGCGCAGGAGGTCGCGCAGATGCGGCGGCTCTGCGCCGACAACGGCTGGTCGATCATCGACGTGACCCGCCGGTCGATCGAGGAGACGGCGGCCGCCATCATCAATCTGCAGAGGGACCGGAAGTGACCCGCGCCGCCGCCCCGCTCCTGGTCCTCGCCTCCCGGAGCCCCGCCCGCATGAAGCTCCTCGGCGCCGCAGGCCTCGATTTCGAAGCCATCGGCGCCGGCGTCGACGAGCGCGCCGTCGAGACGCCTCTCCTGGCCCGCGGCGCCGGCCCGGGCGAGGTCGCCCTGCACTTGGCCGAGGCCAAGGCGCTCGCCGTCTCGGCCCGGATGCCGGGCCGCCTCGTGCTCGGCGCCGACCAGACGCTCGGCCTTGGCGCCGAAGTCCTCGTCAAGGCGGAGACCCGCGCCGAGGCCTGCCGCCAGCTCGGCCGCCTGCAGGGCCGCACTCACGAGCTCCATGCCGCGGTGGCCGCGGCCGAGGCGGGCGTGGTCGTCTGGCGCCACGTGTCGGTCGCGCGCCTGACGATGCGTCCCCTCGACCCCGCCGCCGTCGACGACTATCTGGATGCGGCCGGGGAGGGGATCCTGGGCAGCGTCGGCTGCTACCACCTCGAGGGCCTGGGCATCCGCCTCTTCGAGGCGATCGAGGGTGACTATTTCACGGTCCTGGGCCTTCCCATGCTGCCGCTCCTCGGTTGGCTGCGCGGCCGCGGGCTGATCGACGCCCCGGGGGAGAGTTTCGCATGACCATCCGCGCCGCAGTCATCGGCTGGCCCATCGCCCATTCCCGCTCGCCGCTCATCCATGGTCATTGGCTTCGCCGGTACGGCATCGACGGATCCTACGAGCGCATCGCCGTCGCTCCCGAGGATGCCCCCCGCTTCTTCGCCGAACTGCCCGGATCCGGGCTCGCCGGCTGCAACGTCACCGTCCCCCACAAGGAGGCCGCGCTCGCCGCCTGCGCCCGGGTCGAGCCCGCCGCCGAGGCGATAGGGGCCGTGAACACCCTGTGGATCGAGCGGGGAGAACTCTGCGGCACGAATACGGACGCGATCGGCTTCCTCGCCAATCTCGACGACCGTGCCGAAGGTTGGGACCGAGACCCGGGCGTCGCCGTCGTGCTCGGGGCCGGCGGGGCGGCCCGCGCGATCGCCTGGGGACTGATCGGCCGGGGCTTCACGGTCCGCCTCGTCAACCGCACGCTCGCCCGCGCCGAGGAGCTCGCCCGCCGTTTCGGCTCCGGCACGACCGCCCACGGCTGGCCGGACCTGCCCGGGCTCCTGGGCGACAGCCGCCTTCTGGTCAACACGACCTCGCTCGGCATGGCCGGCAAGGGCGACCTGGAAATCGACCTGTCCCCGTTGCCAGGGGACGTGCTCGTCACCGATGCCGTCTATGTGCCGCTCGAGACGCCCTTGCTGGCCGCAGCCCGCGCCCGCGGCTTGCGCACCGTCGACGGGCTCGGCATGCTCCTGCACCAGGCAGTGCCCGGCTTCGAACGCTGGTTCGGCCTCCGCCCGACCGTGACGCCCGAATTGCGGGATATCATCCTCGCCGACATCGAGGGGAGGGCACCGTGATCGTCCTGGGCCTGACCGGCTCGATCGGCATGGGCAAGTCGACGACCGCCGGCATCTTCGCCGAGCGCGGCGTGCCGGTCCACGAGGCGGATGCGACCGTGCACCGCCTCTATCGGGGCTCCGCCGTGCCGTTCGTCGAGGCCGCCTTCCCGGGCACGACCCGCGACGGCGCGGTCGACCGCGAGCGCCTGTCCGCCGCCGTGCTCGGCCGCCCGGAGGCCATCGCCCGCCTGGAGGCGATCGTGCATCCGCTGGTCCGCGCCGAGGAGGCCGCGTTCCTGGACCGCTGCCGCGCCGCCGGCGTTCCGCTCGTCCTGCTCGACATCCCGCTCCTCTTCGAGACCGGAGGGGCGGACCGCGTCGACGCGGTGGCGGTCGTCAGCGCCCCGCCGGAGGTCCAGCGCGCCCGGGTGCTCGCCCGTCCCGGCATGACGGCCGAGAAGCTCGATGCCATCCTGGCCCGGCAGATGCCGGACGCCGAGAAGCGCCGCCGCGCCCATTTCGTGATCGACACCGGCCGTGGCCTCGAGGCCGCGCGCGCCCAGGTCGACGGCATCCTGCGGACGACCGCCCAGATGGTGGGGACGGTCGGACGCCGCGGGCTTGCGCCCGACTCCCCGGTGTGATTCCGTCTCCCTGTTCCCGGGAGCCGCAGCTTGCGCGAGATCGTCCTCGATACAGAAACGACCGGCCTCGATCCGAGGACTGGCGACCGCGTGGTCGAAATCGGCGCCATCGAGCTCGTCAACCACATCGCGACCGGCCGCACGTTCCACGTCTACATCAACCCGGAACGCTCGATGCCCAAGGCGGCCTTCGACGTTCACGGGCTCTCCGACGAGTTCCTGCGCGACAAGCCGGTCTTCGCCGCCGTGGCGGAGGAGTTCGCCCGCTTCATCGAGGGCGCGCGCCTGGTCATCCACAACGCCGCCTTCGACATCGGCTTCCTTAACGCCGAGTTCGCCCGCCTCGGCAGGGGCCCGATCCCGCCGGACCTGGTGGTCGACAGCCTGGCGCTCGCCAAGCGCCGCCATCCGGCCGGGCCGAACTCCCTCGACGCGCTCTGCAGCCGCTACGGCATCGACAACAGCCGCCGCACCAAGCACGGCGCGCTGCTCGATTCGGAATTGCTCGCCGAGGTCTACATCGAGCTGATCGGCGGGCGGCAGGCCGCGCTGCTGCTCGCCACCGAGACGGCCACCGCGACAACGAGTCGCAACGTCACCCGGGTGCGCCAGGCACGCCAGCGCCCGGTGCCGCTCCCCTCCCGCCTCACGCCCGAGGAGATTACCGCCCACGAGGCCTTCGTGGCCCGGCTCGGCGACGCGGCGGTCTGGAGGAAATACGAGGACAAGCCCGCCGAGGTCCCGGCGCCCGCCCTGGCCGGCTGAACCGGGCTGCGCCGGTCCGGAACGAAAAAGCCCGGCCGGAGCCGGGCTTCTTGATCGTCCGACGGACCGCGGCGGTCAGTTAGGCTGGGCGGCCTGCGCCTGCGCCATGTTCTGCTGGTAGAGCGCCACGAAGTCGATCGGGTCGATCATCAGCGGGGGGAAACCGCCGTTGCGCGTGGCGTCCGAGACGATCTGGCGCGCGAAGGGGAAGAGCAGCCGCGGGCACTCGATGAGCACGAAGGGGTGCAGGTGCTCCTCCGGCACGTTCACGATCCGGAACAGGCCCGAATAGACGATCTCCACCGCGAACACGACCTCCTGCCCCTGCGCGGCCCGGGCCTGCAGGGTCAGGTCGACCTCGAACTCGGTGTTGGAGAGCGGGCGCGCGCCGACGTTCACGTTGATGTTGAGCGCCGGCCCGTTCTCGCGCGGCTGCAGCGACTGCGGCGCGTTCGGGTTCTCGAAGGAGAGATCCTTCACGTACTGGGCGAGCACGTTGATGGACGGCGCTTCGGTCGGCGCGGGGCCGCCGATGTTGGAACGGGCGTTGCCGTCGATGTCGGTCATGGTTTCCTCGGAAGATCGCGGGCCGGAGCACGCGACCGGGCCGAGCTGGCCGATCCTTCGCTCCGGGGAGGCACCCCGCTAGCACGCCCCGCCGGGCCCGACAAGCCGAATGGCCGGAAACCGCCCCTGCGGACCCGGCCGCAGCCTCAGGGCCGCGGCGGCTCCCGCCGATCGGCCTCGGGGAGAGCCGGGCGGTAGCCCTCGGGCCCCGGCCCGTCGTCCCCCCGGCGCTGCCACTCCTCGGGCTCCAGGTCGAGCACGCGCCGCGACTGGCGCGAGCGCACGACGACCACGCTGGCATTGCGGGAGAGCGCCGCCAGGATCAGGCTGCGGACGGGCGGCAGGAACAGGAGCAGGCCGACGACGTCGCTGACGAAGCCGGGCAGGAGCAGCATCAGCCCGCCGATCCCGATCAGGGCGGCATGGCCGAGCGCGTTGACGGGCAGGCCGCCGGCCCTCAGGTCGCGACGGATGGCGTTCAGGGCCGAGAGGCCCTGGACCCTGAGCAGCAGCGCGCCGGTCGCCGACGTCGCGACGATCGTCAGAAGGGTCGGCAGGATGCCGATCTCGCGCCCCACGGCGATGAAGGCCGCGATCTCCAGGAATGGCCAGGCCGCGAGGCCGACGAGAAGCAGGAGCCCGAAGGGCATCGTCACGAATCCTCGGTGGGCGGCGCCATGCGTCCGCCGATGGCGGTTCAGATGGGGTCGGCCGGCCGCCGGGGAAAGATGCGGGCCGCCCCGTGATCTTCACGTTTCGTGCAGCCTGTGGGATGGAGGGTCGCGAAAACGGCCCCGGCCGACGATTCCGTCTGGATCGCAGGATGGGATAGCATACATAACACGGCGCGGGCCCCGCCTTCGGGCCGGAGCCGTCGCGCGCGAGGTCGAGGTCCGATGGGTCAGTTCCTGGATATCTACAACATCATCTTCCTCGTGCTGGCGGTGGTCATCTTCCTGCGGCTCCGCAGCGTGCTCGGGCGCAAGACCGGCAGCGAGCGGCCCCCGATCGAGCCGCCCTATGCCAACCGCGACCGGGTCGACAACGCCGCCGACCGCGACAACGTCATCCCCATGCCGCGCCCGAACGGCGTCGGGGCCCCCGAGGCCGCCGAGGCGCCGGCTCCGCCCCTCGCCAAGAGCCCGGCGCTCGACCGGGCGCTGAGGACCATCGTCTCGGCCGACCGTACCTTCGATCCGAACGGCTTCCTGGCCGGCGCGCGCATCGCCTACGAGATGATCGTGACGAGCTTCGCGGCGGGCGACCGCAAGGCGCTGAAGCCGCTCCTCTCCCGCGAGGTCTACGACGGCTTCGTGGCCGCCATCCAGGACCGCGAGGCGCGCGGCGAGACGGTCGAGACCACCTTCGTGGGTATCGACAAGGCCGAGATCGTCGAGGCCTCCCTGCGCGGCTCGCTCGTGCAGATCACCGTCCGCTTCGTCAGCCACCTGATCACCGTCACCCGCGACCAGAAGGGCGAGGTGGTGGACGGCGATCCGGGCAAGGTCGCCGAGCTCGTCGACGTCTGGACCTTCGAGCGGAATGCCACGTCGAGCGACCCGAACTGGTATCTCGTCGCCACCCAGACCCCCGACTGACCCCGCCGAGGCCGGGAAAGTGGCGGGTGCCGGCCGCGATCTCCCGTCTCCGACGCCGCTGCCCCGCCCCCGATGACCGCCGCCGCAAGCCTCGAACCCCTCGCCTTCGCGGACCTGCCCGGCTGGGCCGAGGACCGCCACGCCGAAGCCATGGCGGCCTTCCGGCTGACCGCCCGCCACATCGCCGGCGCGGCGCCGAAGTCCCGCACTCTGGCCGATGCCGCCTTCGGGCCGGCGGGGGTCGACGGCGAGGCACTCGCGCGCGTCGCGCGCCGCCTTCTCGCGGAGAACCCCGAGGGCGACGCGGCCTGCCGCCGCTTCTTCGAGACCTCCTTTGCGCCCTTCCGCGTTCGCCCGACCGAGGGCCGGCCTTTCCTGACCGGCTACTACGAACCGGAAGTCGAGGGCTCGCCCGTCCGCACCGGGCGCTTCGCCGTCCCGCTCCTGGCCCGCCCCGACGACCTCGTCGACGTCAACGACCGCAATCGCCCGGCCGGCATGGACCCGTCCTTCGCCTTCGCCCGCCGAGCCCCGGACGGGCTGGTACCCTATTTCGACCGCGCCGAGATCGAGGACGGCGCCCTGGCGGGCCGCGGCCTCGAGCTGGTCTGGCTGGAAAGCCCCGTGGACGCCTTCTTCATCCACGTCCAGGGTTCCGCGCGCATCCGCCTGCCCGGCCGCGACCCGCTCCGGGTCGCGTATGACGGCAAGGCCGGCTGGCCCTACACCTCCATCGGCCGCCGGCTCGTGGAGCGCGGCGTGGCGCCCGCCGAGGCCATGACGGCCGACCGGCTCCGGGCCTGGTTGGAGGCCGACCCGGCGGCCGGCCGCGCGCTGATGCGCGAGAACCGCTCCTACATCTTCTTCAAGGTGCTCGACGGCCTGGACCCCGCGCTCGGCGCCGTGGCGGCCGCCGGGGTGCAGCTGACGCCGGGCCGGTCCCTCGCCGTCGACCGCCGCCTGCACACCTTCGGCACGCCCGTCTTCCTCGACGCCGACCTGCCGTTCGGCCCCGGCGGCGCCCTGGCGCCGGTCCGCCGCCTGATGGTCGCCCAGGACACCGGCTCGGCCATCGTCGGCCCGGCCCGGGGCGACGTCTTCGTCGGTTGCGGGCCCGAGGCCGGCGTCCTTGCCGGGTACGTCCGCCACGAGCCCCGGTCCTTCGTCGTCCTGGTGCCGAGGGACTGACATGGCGAGCCGGCGCAAGCGCGACCTGAGCGAGGAGGAGCGGGCGTTGTGGCGCAAGGTCGCCGAGTCGGTGGCGCCGCTCGAGCCCGGACGCAAGACCCGCCGCCGCAAGGCCGCGCCGCCGCCCCCCGCCGAGTCGATGATCGAGCCGGTCCACGACGACGCCCCGGTTTCCGCCGCATCGCCGACCGCCCATCCGCATCCCCCCCAGCCGCGCCCCGATCCTGCGCCCGCGAAGCCGAAGGCTCGCCCGCAGCCGACGCCGCTCGCCCCGATCGACCAGCGCACCAAGCGCAAGCTCGTCCGCGGCACGATGGGCGTCGACGAGCGCCTCGACCTGCACGGCATGACCCAGCACGAGGCGCATGCGGCGCTACGCCGCTTCGTCGCCGGCGCCCAGGCACGCGGCGCCCGCATGGTGATCGTCATCACCGGCAAGGGCGCCCGGCCGGTCCAGGGCGGGTTCCGCGACCCGGACGAGCGCGGCATCCTGCGCCGCGTCGTGCCGCAATGGCTGGCCCTGCCGGACATGCGCGACTACGTGGTCGGCTTCGAGGAGGCGCATCTCGCCCACGGCGGCGCCGGCGCGCTCTATGTCCGCCTGCGCAAGGCGCGGCGCTTCAGGGTGGAGGGCGGTGCATGACCCCGTTCGGCGCCAAGGTCCGCGAGCTCCGCCGCGCCCGCAACGTCACCTTGAAGGAGATGGCGAGCGCCCTCGGGGTCTCCTCCGCCTACCTTTCGGCCCTCGAGCACGGCAAGCGCGGCGTGCCGACCTGGTACATGGTCCAGCGCATCATCGCCTACTTCAACGTGATCTGGGACGAGGCCGAGGAACTCCAGCGCCTCGCCGAGAGCTCGGACCCCCGGGTCGTCATCGACACCGCCGGCCTCGCCCCGGAGGCCACCGAGCTCGCCAACCTCCTGGCCGTGAAGATCCGGGGCCTCTCCAAGGCCTCCCTAAAGGACCTCAGCTTCCGGGTCCGCGCCGCGGCCGCCAAGGACGGGGTGTGACGGCGGGTGGCCCGAGACATGACCCTTGCACGGACTCAGTCTCTGTCATGCCCGGGCTCTGTCCCGGGCATCCAACCGAGCGTCCGGCCTCGCGGCGCAGATCGAGAGGTCGAGCCGGATGGGTCCGACCCGAAGGAGTCGGCAAGCCGTCAGAGGATGAACCGGCTGAGGTCCGCGTTCTTGGCGAGGTCGCCGATGTGGTCCCGCACATAGGCGCGGTCGATCACGACCTCTTCGCCGGCCTGGTCGGGCGCCGTGAACGAGATCTCGTCGAGGACGCGCTCCATCACGGTCTGCAGCCGGCGGGCGCCGATGTTCTCCACGGTCGCATTGATGTCGACCGCCACCGAGGCGATCTCGTCGATGCAGTCGTCCGTGAAGCTGATGGTCAGGCCTTCCGTCGCCATCAGGGCCACGTACTGCTTGATCAGGCTCGCCTCGGTCTCGGTCAGGATGCGGCGGAAGTCGTCCCGGTCGAGCGGCTTCAGCTCCACGCGGATCGGCAGGCGGCCCTGCAGCTCGGGCAGCAGGTCGGCCGGCGTCGCCACGTGGAAGGCCCCCGACGCGATGAAGAGGATGTGGTCCGTCTTCACCGGCCCGTACTTGGTGGCCACCGTCGTGCCCTCGATGAGCGGCAGCAGGTCGCGCTGCACGCCTTCGCGGCTGACGTCGGCCCCGGCGCGGCCGCCCTCGCTGCGGGCGCAGATCTTGTCGATCTCGTCGAGGAACACGATACCGTCGTTCTCGACCGAGCGGATCGCCTCCGCGACCACCTGATCCTGGTCGAGCAGCTTGTCGGATTCCTCCGTCAGCAGCATTCCGTGGCTGTCCTTGACGGTCACGCGGCGCGGCTTCTTCTGCCCCCCGAAGGCCTTGCCCAGCACGTCGCCGAGGTTCATGACCCCGATGGTGGCGCCCGGCATGCCGGGAATCTCGAAGTTGGGCGTGCCCTGTCCGCTGCTCGCCACCTCGATCTCGATCTCCTTGTCGTCGAGGTCGCCGGCGCGCAGCTTCACCCGGAAGCTCTCGCGCGTCGCCGGGCTCGCGCTCTTGCCGACCAGCGCGTCGAGCACGCGCTCCTCCGCGGCCAGATGCGCCTTGGCCTCCACGGCCTTGCGCTTCTGCTCGCGCACCAGGCCGACGCCGACCTCGACGAGGTCGCGCACGATCTGCTCGACGTCCCGTCCCACGTAGCCGACCTCGGTGAACTTGGTCGCCTCCACCTTCAGGAACGGCGCCCCGGCGAGCTTCGCGAGCCGCCGCGAGATCTCCGTCTTGCCGACGCCGGTCGGCCCGATCATCAGGATGTTCTTCGGCAGCACCTCGTCCCGCATGGCGCCGGTCAGCTGCTGGCGGCGCCAGCGGTTGCGGAGGGCGATGGCGACCGCCCGCTTCGCCTCCTTCTGGCCGACGATGTAGCGGTCGAGTTCGGACACGATCTCGCGCGGGGAGAACTGGGTCATCGCTCAAAAAATCCGTTGGGGCCGGGCCCGGCTCAGCGCTCGCTGTCGAGCGTTTCGATGGTGAGGTTGGTGTTGGTGTAGACGCAGATCTCGGCGGCCACGCCCATCGCCTTGCGGGCGATCGCCTCCGCGTCGAGGTCGAGGTCGACGAGCGCCCGGGCGGCCGCCAGCGCATAGTTGCCGCCCGACCCGATGCCCATGACGTCGCCCTCAGGCTCAAGCACGTCGCCGTTGCCGGTGACCACCAGCGTGACCGTCTTGTCGGCGACCAGCATCATGGCCTCGAGCTTGCGCAGGTAGCGGTCCGACCGCCAGTCCTTGGCGAGCTCCACGCAGGCCCGCGTCAGCTGCCGCGGATACTGCTCGAGCTTCGACTCCAGCCGCTCGAACAGCGTGAAGGCGTCCGCGGTGGCGCCCGCGAAGCCGGCGATCACCTCGCCCTTGGCGATGCGCCGCACCTTGCGGGCGGTCGACTTCAAGACCGTCTGCCCGAGGCTCACCTGCCCGTCGCCGGCGATGACCACCCGGCCCGCCTTGCGCACCGCCAGGATGGTTGTGCCGTGCCAGGCGAGGGGCGAACCCTGTTGATTGTCCATGGAAAGCGACTCCGGCCGGCCCGCGGGCGCGCGATCGGGAGGATGGCCGAACGCGGACGGCGATACGAACGGCGGGACGGGCGTCCCGCCACGCGCCTTCACTTAGTCATGCCCTCGCGGGATTTCCACAGGGTCAGCCGCCGCCTCACCCCAGCACCTTGCCGACCATCTTGGCGGTGAAGTCGACCATCGGGATGATGCGGCCGTAGTTGAGGCGGGTCGGGCCGATCACGCCGAGCGCGCCGACGATCCGGTTCTCCTTGTCGCGGTAGGGCGAGACCACCAGCGAGGAGCCTGAGAGCGAGAAGAGCTTGTTCTCCGAGCCGATGAAGATCCTGACCCCTTCGCCCCGTTCCGCGGAGCCGAGAAGCTGGATCAGGTCCCGGTTGCGCTCCAGGTCGTCGAAGAGGAGCCGGAGGCGTTCCAGGTCCTCCGCCGCCTTGACGTCCTCGAGCAGGTTGGCGCGGCCGCGCACGATGAGCTGCTGCGGCCGGTCCTCCGCGGCGCCCGCCCAGGTCGCGAGCCCGGCCTGCACCACCCGCGCGGTCAGCTCGTCGAGCCGCGCCTGGCGCTCCGCCTGCAGCCGCTCGTTCTCCGCCCGCGCCTCCGCGAGCGTCCGGCCGCGGATGTTGGCGTTGAGGAAGTTCGAGGCTTCGACCAGCGCCGAAGGCGGCAGGCCGGCCGGCAGGTCGACGATCCGGTTCTCCACCGTGCCGTCCTCGCTGACCAGCACCACGAGGCCCTTCTGCGGCTCCAGCCGGACGAACTCGATGTGCTTCAGCCGAAGGTCCGCCTTGTGGGTCAGCACCACGCCGGCCCCGCGTGACAGGCCGGACAGCATCTGGCTCGCTTCCGTGAGCACCTTCTCCATCGGGCGCGTCTCGCCGCCGGCCTTCATCTCGGCCTCTATACGCGCCCGCTCGTCCTGGGCGATGTCGCCGATCTCCAGGAGCGCGTCGACGAAGAAGCGCAGGCCCTGCTCGGTCGGCAGACGCCCGGCCGACGTGTGCGGCGCATAGATGAGGCCGAGATGCTCCAGGTCCTGCATGACATTGCGCACCGAGGCGGGCGATAGCGTCATGGGCAGGACGCGCGAGACGTTGCGCGAACCGACCGGCTCGCCGGTGTCGAGATAGGCCTCGACGATGCGCTTGAAGATCTCGCGCGAGCGTTCGTCGAGCTGCGACAGGCTGTTGCTCGGGGGGATGGTCACGGCCTTCGTCATGGACCTCCTGTCCTCGCCTTACCGCCGCCGATGGAACCACGGCTGGCCGCGCCGTTCAATCACCCGGAGGCCGTCTCGGTTCCCCTTTCGGCTTGCTCGCCGCGCCGTCGAGGAGTACGGAACCCGGATCGACCCGAGAAGCGAGACCGCCGAATGCGTCCATCCAAGCGCGCGCCCGACGAGATGCGCCCCGTGACCCTCGAGAGAGGTGTCTCCAAGCATGCCGAGGGCTCCTGCCTGGTGAAGTTCGGCGACACGCACGTCTACTGCACGGCGAGCCTGGAGGAGGGCGTCCCGTCCTGGCTTCGCGGCCAGCGCCGCGGCTGGGTCACCGCCGAATACGGCATGCTGCCGCGCGCCACACACGACCGCACCCGCCGCGAGGTGAACGCCGGCAAGCCCTCCGGCCGCACGCAGGAGATCCAGCGCCTGATCGGCCGCTCGCTGCGCGCCGTCGTCGACCTGGAGGCCCTCGGCGAGCGCCAGATCTCGGTCGACTGCGACGTGATCCAGGCGGACGGCGGCACCCGCACCGCCTCGATCACCGGCGCCTGGATCGCCCTCAACGACTGCCTCGCCTGGATGCGCGCCCGCGACCTGATCAAGACCAAGGTGCTGCGCGACCACGTCGCCGCGGTCTCCTGCGGCATCGTCAAGGGCGAGCCGGTTCTAGACCTCGACTATGTGGAGGACTCCGCCGCCGAGACCGACGCCAACTTCGTCATGACCGGCTCGGGCGGCATCGTCGAGATCCAGGGCACGGCCGAGGGCAAGCCCTTCACGGAGGAGCAGCTGCACGCCCTCCTCGGCCTCGCGCGGACCGGCATCGGCCGCCTCGTCGACCTGCAGCGGATGGCGATCCTCTGATGCCCCGCAAGCTCGAGTCGGGCCGCCTCGTGGTCGCCACCCACAACAAGGGCAAGCTCGTCGAGATCAACGACCTGATCGCGCCCTACGGCTTGGAGGCGGTTTCGGCCGGTAGCCTCGGCCTGCCCGAGCCGGAGGAGACCGGCCTGACTTTCGAGGCCAACGCCGAACTCAAGG
Organism: Prosthecomicrobium sp. N25; assembly: GCF_037203705.1. Classification (NCBI taxonomy): domain Bacteria; kingdom Pseudomonadati; phylum Pseudomonadota; class Alphaproteobacteria; order Hyphomicrobiales; family Kaistiaceae; genus Prosthecomicrobium; species Prosthecomicrobium sp. N25. The sequence continues at coordinate 162,089 of NZ_JBBCAT010000002.1, read as the reverse complement.
CCCGCGCGGCCGCCGAGGCCTCCGGCTTGCCGGCGCTCGCCGATGATTCCGGCCTCGCCGTGGTGGCGCTGGGCGGCGACCCGGGCATCTACTCCGCCCGCTGGGCCGGTCCCGACAAGGACTTCGGCCGCGCCATGCGCAACGTCGAGGAGCTCCTGCAGCAGAAGGGCGCCGTCACCCCCGACGCGCGCCGCGCCTACTTCGTCGCCGCCCTCTGCCTGTGCTGGCCGGACGGCCACCAGGAGACCTTCCGGGGCGAGGTCCACGGCATGCTGGTCTGGCCGCCGCGGGGCGAGCGCGGCTTCGGCTACGACCCGATGTTTCTGCCCGACGGCGAGACGCGCACCTTCGGCGAGATGACCGCCGAGGAGAAGCATGGCCGCGGGCCCGGGCGCGACGGCCTCTCCCACCGGGCCCGCGCCTTCAGCCAGTTCGCCCGCGCCTGCCTGGACGCCTGAGATGACGGCCGATCCCGGCTTCGGCGTCTACGTGCACTGGCCCTTCTGCGCGGCCAAGTGCCCCTATTGCGACTTCAACAGCCACGTCCGGCACGACCCGCCCGACCAGGCCCGCTTCACCCGCGCCTTCGCCACCGAACTCGCCGCGATGGCGGCGCGCACGCCGGGGCGCAGCGTGGACTCGATCTTCTTCGGCGGCGGCACGCCCTCCCTCATGGCCCCCGCCACCGTCGGCGCCATCCTGGACGAGATCGCCCGCCACTGGGCCTTCGCCCCGGACGTGGAGATCACCCTCGAGGCGAACCCGTCGAGCGTCGAGGCCGAGCGCTTCCGGGGCTACCGGTCCGCCGGGGTCAACCGGGTCTCCCTCGGCGTCCAGGCGCTCGACGACGCGGACCTCAAGGCTCTCGGCCGTCTTCACGACGTCGCCGACGCCCTGAAGGCCATCGGCTTCGCGCGCGACACCTTCCCGCGCCTCTCCTTCGACCTGATCTACGCCCGCCCCCGGCAGACGGTCGAGGCCTGGCGCGCGGAGCTCGCCCGCGCCCTGGCCTTCGCCGCCGACCACCTCTCGGTCTACCAGCTGACCATCGAGGAGGGCACGCGCTTCGCCGACCTGCACCGCGCCGGCAAGCTGGTGGTGCCCGGTCCGGACCTCGCCGCCGACCTCTACGAGGCGACCCATGCGGAACTCGACGCCGCCGGCCTGCCCGCCTACGAGATCTCCAACCACGCCGCCCCCGGGGCGGAATGCCGGCACAACCTGGTCTACTGGCGCTACGGCGAGTATGTCGGCGTCGGGCCCGGAGCCCACGGCCGCCTCGCGCTCGCCGACGGCCGCCACGCGACGGCCTGCGAGAAGGTGCCGGAGCGCTGGCTCCAGAGCGTCGAGACGGCGGGCCATGGCCTCGTCACCGACGACCTGCTGACCCTCGACGAGCAGGGGGACGAGTTCCTGCTGATGGGCCTGCGCCTGCGCGAGGGCATCGACCTGGGCCGCTACGAGCTGCTCTCCGGGCGCTGCCTCGACAGGGCCCGCCTGGCCGACCTGGCCGGCCACGGCCTCGTCGAGGTCGGACCCGGCCGCCGGCTGCGCGCCACGCCGGCCGGCTTCGCGGTCCTGGATGCGCTGGTCGCCGACCTCGCCGCGTGACCGGCCCCCGCCCGGTCCGCGCCGGACTCACGTGAAACGCTCGCGCCCCCGCGTCTGCAGGGATCCGCGTCAGGTCCCGCTGCCGAACTGCTTCGGGGCCGGGCCGACCACCTTGGCGCCGCCCTGCGCGATCTCGAAGACCGCCAGCCCGCGCTCGCTCGTCCCGTCCGGGCGGAACCGGAACAGGCCGGTCACGCCCAGGAAGCCGTTGCGCGACAGGAGCACGTCCTCGCGGAACGGGTTCGAGCCGGCGTTGCGCACCAGCCCGGCGGCCAGGAACACCGCCTCGTAGCCGAGGACCGCGAGGGAGGCCGGCTCGGCCCCGTAGGCCTGCCGGTAGCGCTGGCGGAAGCCGTCGATCTTGACCGGGTCGGGCCCCGGGTACCAGCCGCCCGCCAGCGCCGGGGAGGCGAGGGCGGCCGGGTCGGCCCAGCGACCCGTCCCGAGGATCTTGACCTTGCGGGTGTCGAGCCCGGCAGCCGACATGGCCTGCACCGCCTGGGCGGCATTGGCGGCGAGGTCGGGCACGAAGACCGCGTCGATCTGCGCGCCGAGCTTCGCGATCACCGCGGCCTTGGCCTGCATCTCGGTGGAGTCGCGATAGCGCTCGATGCCCATCACCCGCGCGTCCGCCTGGGCGGTCGCCTGCCGGAAGGCGGCCTCGGCGACCGACCCGTAGGCGTCGTCGGGCACGAGGGCCGCGAAGGACCGGCGTCCCTGCTGGGCCGCGAAGGCGACGATGCGCTCGACGTCGGCGCTCGGCAGGAAGCCGATCAGGTAGACCCCGCGGCTCGCCACGCTCGTGTCGGTCGTGAAGGCGACGACCGGAATGCCTGCCTGCCGGGCCGGACCGGCGGCGCCGCGCGCCGCGACCGCGTTGAGCGGCCCGACGATCAGCTGCGCGCCCTCGGCGGCCGCCTGGCTCGCCGCCGCCTGGCCGCCCTCGGTGGTGCCGCCATCGTCCTTGACCATGATCTGGATGTTGGAGCCGGGGAAGTCCTGCAGCGCCAGGTCCGCGGCGTTCTTGATCTGCTGGGCGAGCGCGCTCGATTGGCCCCCCGCCGAGTTCGGGAGGATCATCGCGACCCTGACGCCGCCCGCGCCCATCACGTTGCCGCCCGCCCCCGCAGGCGGCGACGTCACCGTCTTGCCGTCGCCGAAGAGTGTGCCCGGCCCGCTCGTCCCGGTGCAACCCGCCAGGGCGAGGAGGCCACCCGCGAGCGGAAGTCGGGCGGCCGACAGGAGGAACGAACGGCGATCGGCAGGCGTCACGGGGACGATCTCCAGCGCAGGATTTCGGCGGGAAAAGCCGGCGGATTGTGACCGCGTCGTGACCCTTAGTCAAAATAGCCTTTCGCGGCCCCCCTCTGTGGCCGAACCGCCACGGGTCGGCTATGCAGGGGGACCATCCCCGTCGAAGGACACCCGCCTTGGCCGCAGAGACCGGCAGCCGCCCCGGCTACCACATCGGGCCCCACCGCTTCGAGGCTGCCCGTCCCGCCCCGGGCCTCTACATCGTCGCGACCCCGATCGGCAATCTCGGCGACATGACGATCCGCGCGCTCGAGACCCTGGCGACCGCCGACCTGGTCGCCTGCGAGGACACCCGGGTGACCCGCGTGCTCCTCGACCGCTACGGACTGAAGCCGCGGCTGACCGCCTATCACGAGCACAACGCGGCGGCCGAGCGCCCCCGGATCCTCGCCGCGCTCGCCGAGGGCAAGGTGGTCGCGCTGGTCTCGGACGCCGGCACGCCCCTCGTCTCCGACCCGGGCTACAAGCTGGTCGAGGCCGCCGCGGCGGCGGGCCACAAGGTCGTGCCTCTGCCGGGCGCCTCCGCGCTCCTCGCCGCGCTGGTTGTCTCCGCCCTGCCCAGCGACACGGTCCTGTTCGCCGGCTTCCTGCCGGCCCGCACGGAGGCGCGCCGCCGGCGCATCGAGGAACTCGCGCCCGTCCCGGCCACCCTGGTCCTCTACGAATCGCCCCATCGCCTCGCCGAATCCCTGGCCGACCTCGCCGACCGGCTCGGGCCGGAGCGCCCCGCCGCCGTCGCCCGCGAGTTGACGAAGGCCTTCGAGGAGACCGTGCGAGGCAGCCTCGGCGAGCTCGCCGGCCGCTGGGCCGACAAGGACCCCCGCGGCGAGATCGTCATCGTCATCGGCCCGCCGGCCCCGGCCGAGGCCGGTCCCGACGACATCGACCGCATGCTTCGCGCCGCCCTGGAGCGCCTGCCGCCCGGCAAGGCGGCCGCCGAGGTGGCGCGCCTGCTCGGGGCGGACCGCAAGGCGCTCTACGAGCGCGCCCTCACCCTAAAGGCCGGGGACGTCCCGTGAGCGGTCCGGCCCCGGCCCGCCGGCAGGCCTACCGCCGGGGGCTCTCCGCCGAGACCCTGGCCGCCTGGGCGCTCCGGCTCAAGGGCTACGCGGTCATTGACCGCCGCTACCGCTCGGGCGCCGGCGAGATCGACCTCGTCGCCCGGCGCGGCCGCCTCCTCGCCTTCGTCGAGGTGAAGGCCCGGCAGACCCGCGAGGCCGCCCTGGAGGCGGTCTCCGACACGGCGGCGCGCCGGATCGCCGCCGCCGCCGAGCTCTGGGTCGCCCGCCATCCCGCCTTCGCCGACTTCGACCAGCGCTTCGACATCGTGCTGGTGGTCCCGCGCCGCTGGCCCCACCACATGAAGGACGCGTTCCGGCCCGCCCGCTGAGGGCCCGGCCCGCGTTGCCCCCCGGCGCGGCGGGCGCTAGACAGGACGAACCAGAAGGATCGGAGCCCGCCATGCCGCTCGACGTCGCCGTGCAGATGGACCACATCGCGGGGATCCGGATCCGCGGCGATTCCACCTTCGCGCTCATGCTGGAGGCCCAGGCCCGCGGCCACCGCCTCTGGCACTACACCGCCGACCGGCTGGCGCTGCGCGACGGCAAGGTCTACGCCGCTGTCGAGCCCGTGGAGGTGCGCGACCAGGAGGGCGACCACTTCACCCTCGGCACGAAGGAGCGCGCCGACCTTTCCCGCTTCGACGTGATCCACATGCGCCAGGATCCCCCCTTCGACATGCACTACGTCTCGGCCACGCACCTCCTGGAGCGCGTGCATCCGAAGACCCTCGTCGTCAACGACCCGGCGCATGTCCGCAACGCCCCCGAGAAGGTCTTCGTCACCGAGTTCCCCGACCTGATGCCGCCGACGCTGATCTCGCGCGATCCGGACGAGATCCGTGCCTTCCGGGCCGAATACCGGGACGTCGTCATGAAGCCGCTCTACGGCAACGGCGGCGCGGCCGTGTTCCGGGTGAAGGCCGAGGACGAGAATTTCGGCTCCCTGCTCGACATGTTCACCACCACCTTCCGCGAGCCCTGGGTGACCCAGCAATACCGCGCCGAGGTGCGCGACGGCGACAAGCGCATCATCCTGGTCGACGGCGAGTTCGCCGGGGCGATCAACCGGGTCCCGGCGGTCGACGACCTCCGCTCCAACATGGTGCGCGGCGGCCAGGCCGTCGCCACCGAGCTCACTCCGCGCGAACGCGAGATCTGCGAGCGCCTCGGCCCGGCGCTCCGGGAACGCGGCCTGATCTTCGTCGGCATCGACGTGATCGGCGGCTTCCTGACCGAGATCAACGTGACGTCGCCGACCGGCATCCGGGCGGTCAAGCGCCTCGGCGGCCCCGACATCGCCGCCCTCGTCTGGGACCGCATCGAAGCGCGGCTCGGCCGGTCCTGAGCGGGAGACCCCCCATGTCGGACCACCGGCGCGCCCTCGCCCTGCTGCTGGCCTTCGCGCTGCTCTGGCTGGCGCCGTCCCTCGGCGCCGCGGCGCAGCCCTATCGCTTCGCTATCGTGCCCCCGACCGCCGACAGCCCCTTCTTCCAGGCGATCCGCGACGGCTGCGGCGAACGCGCCCGCCAGGTCACCGGGGTCACCTGCCTCTACGCCGCCCCGGGCGGCGAGGAGAAGCGCAGCCAGGCCCAGCTGCTCCGGGACCTCGTGAAGGAAGGAATCGACGGCATCGCCCTCTCCCCCGACCCGACCCAGGAGACCGCCCAGGCGATCGACGAGGCGGTCGCGGCCGGCGTCCCGGTCGTCACCTTCGACGCCGACCTGCCGCGCACCCGGCGCCAGGCCTTCATCGGCACCAACGCCAAGGATTTCGGCCGCACCCTCGGCCAGTCGGTGAAGCGTTGGAAGCCGAAGGGCGGCACATTCGTGATCCTGACCGCCGATCCGACCCTGCCCAACCTGTCCGAGCGCATCGCCGGCATCCGCGACGCCTTGTCGACGGGATCCTGGAGCGAGGCGAAGGAGAGCCCGGTCGTGACCGACGGCACCTTCGTGGATGCCGTGCGCATGATGGACCAGACGCTCGCCCGCCGCCCCGACCTCGACGTCGTCTTCTCGGTCGGCGCCTGGCCGATGCTGGCGCCGGAGGACTGGCGCGCCATGGTCGCCAAGTACAAGCCCCGCATCGACCAGGCGCAGACCGTTCTGGTCGTCGCCGACGCGCTTCCCGCCCAGAAGGCGCTGGTGCGCGAGGGGCTCGGCCACGTCCTGGTCGGCCAGCGCCCGGGCGACATGGGCGTGAAGGCCGTCGACCTGCTGCTCGACCTCAAGAAGGGGCGCAAGGTCCCGGAGGTCGTCTATGTCGGCTTCGACACCTTCACGCGCCTCGACCTGATCAAGCCGGGCGGCTAGGCCGGGCGGACGCGGTCCGTTCCGGTCCTGCAACCGCCTGCAACCGCGGATCGTCCACTGTTCGCGAAAGGTTCCGGCGCTGCGTGGCCATCCCCGGCTCGCCTGATGGTCGTGCTTCGTTCCTCGGGAAGAGTACCGGTCGTTGCCGGTCCTGCCCGCACCCGATCGCGGAATGTTCAGGGCCGTTGACTTTACGTTAATTGCGAAGCCGCCGCCGCGCGCCGGCCCGGTTCGTGGACGCCGGCCGCCGCTTCGAGGAAGCGCACGAACGTGTCGAAGACCAGCCGTCGGCTCGCCGCCCGCCGGAACCCGTGCCCCTCGTCCGCAACCCGCACCAGCGTGACCGGATGGCCCCGTCCGCGCAGCACCGAGGCCACCGCCTCGCTCTGCGCCGGGCTGACGCGCGGATCCTCCAGGCCGTGGGCCAGGAAGAGCGGCGCCCGGATCCGGTCGAGCTTCGCCAGGGGCGACAGCGAGGCCAGCAGCGCGGCTCCCTCCGGCGTATCCGGATCGCCGTACTCGACCGCGCGCAGCCTGCGCCGCCACGGCCCGGTCGTGGCCATGAAGGCCGGGAAGTCGGCGATCCCGTAGAAGTCCGCGCCGGCGCACCAGTGGTCGGGACATTCGGCCAGGGCCGAGAGCGCCATGAACCCTCCGTAGGACTGGCCGGCCACGCAGATGCGCGCCGCATCAAGTCCGGGCTGCGCGGCGAGCCAGGCCCGCACCGCCTCGAGGTCGCGCACGCTGTCCATCCGCCTGTCCAGGTCGTCGCCCGCCTGCCAGGCGCGTCCGTAGCCCGTCGAGCCCCGGACATTGGGGGCGAGCACCGTCCAGCCGCGGCGGACGAGGTACTGCAGGTCTGGCCGCCAATGCGCCGCGAACTGCGATTCCGGCCCGCCATGCACGAAGACGAGCGCCGGCCTGCCGGGGCGTGGCTCCGCCGGCTCGAACAGGAAGGCCGGCACCGTGGCGCCGTCGAAGCTGGGGATCGCGACCGGCATCGGCACCACAGTATCCTCCGCGGCCAGCGGATGCGCCCCGGCCGCCAGCGTCGCGACGGCCCCGGCATCCAGGTCGACCTCAAGGATCGCGGACGGCCGGTCGAATCGCGCCAGCGCCACCACGAGCCGTCGGCCGCCGTCGGCCGCGAGCAGGCTCGTGACGCGCCCCGCCGGCAGGCCCTCGACCGGGCGGCTCTCGCCCGTGCCGAGGTCGAAGATCAGGATGCGGGACACCCCGTCCCGGTTGACCGCCACGGCCGCATGGCCGTCGTCGCCGAGCGTGACCGCCGCCTCCACGTCCCCCTCCGGGGTCGCCAGCCATTCGAGCGCGCCGCCGGCGAGCGGGAGACGGGCCAGGCCGTGGAACGCGCGGCCGGCATCCGTGACGAGCAGCAGCGCCGCGCCGCCCTCCACGAAACGCGCCGCCGCCACATGGGCTTCCCGGCGCGATAGGAGCGGCCGGATCTCGCCCGTCGCCACCTCGACGGTCAGGAGATCGGCGTCGTGGAGGCCGCGCCCGTTGTCCTGGACCAGGATCAGCGTTCCGTCCGGCGAGACCTTCATGGGCGTCCGCCAGCCCTGGCCGGCGAGGATCACGCGGGTCTCCCCGGTTTCGAGGCTCTTCAGGTGGATGTCCATGTCGGCCGCGGTCCGGGCGTTCGCCGCGTAGACGAGGCGCTGCCCGGGCGGATCGAAGGTCGCCCCCGCGTGCAAGACCCTGGGGTCCTGCGTCAGCGGCTCCGGCGCGGCCTGCCCGTCCCGGAGCAGCCAAAGCTGGGTCCGCTCGTCGCCGCCGCCATCGGTCGTGAACAGGATGTCCCGGCTCTTCGGCCGAAACGCGACGCTGGTCACCGGATCGGGAAGGATCAGCCGGGGGGAGGGACGGCCGCCGGGGCGCGCCATCGTCCAGATCTGCCCGGAGCCGGTCTCGTCGGCGATCCAGGCGAGCAGCGTACCGTCGTCCGAGAGGGTGGGGGCCTGATGGGACGCGAGCGCCAGGTAGTCGGCGAGCGCCGGGCCGCGGCCCTCCAGCCGGTCGGCGAGCCGGTCCGTCGCCTCCGTGATGGCCGTCGAGAGGTCCGGCGCCTCGGGCGTCGCCACGTGGTTGGCGACGTCCACGACGGTGAGCCGCGCCCCCGGCCAGGCCGCCTTCAGCCGCCACGCCGCCTCCGGCGCCGTGACCATGTCGATGCGCCCCTGGACGATCTCGCAGGGCAGGTGCCGGAGCCGGCCGATCCCGGCGAGCACCGCGCCTTCGGGCACGAAATAGCCGTTGAGGCAATAGTGCGTGATCAGTGTCCCGATCACCCGCGCCGCCACCGGGTCCGACAGTGAGAAGACGTAGGCGGGGCTCGCCGAGACCACCTGCACGGTCGCCAGCCAGAGGCGGAGCGCGCGCGCGGCCGGCTCGTGCATGGCCGGGTCGGGATCGACCAGCCGGCGATGGTAGGCCGCCACCAGGTCGCCGCGCTCTTCCTCCGGCACGTGCCCCGCGAAGGCCTCGTAGGCCTCCGGGAAGAAGCGCCCGGCGTCGTGGAACCAGGCGCGGATGCCCGCGCGGTCGGCGAACTGGACGCCCTGCAGGCGGAACCCCAGGCAGCGGTCCGGGTGCGCGAGGCCGTAGACGAGCGCCAGCAGGCAGCCCCAGGACGCCCCCGTCACCAGCCATCGCTCGATCCCGAGCGCCTCCCGCACCCGCTCGATGTCGGCGACCAGGTGCTCCGTCGTGTTCGCGTCCAGGCACCCGAGCGGGGTGGAGCGGCCGCAGCCGCGCTGGTCGAAGCGGACCACCCGGAAGCGCCCGGGGTGGAAGCTCTGCGGCGTGTGCGACCGGAAGGCGGAGCCCGGCCCGCCGTGCAGGGCCAGGACGGGGATCCCCGCCGGGTCGCCGCCCTCCTCCACATGCAGCTCGTGCGGCGGGTCGACCGCGAGGCGGAACGAGCGGAACGGCAATAGCGGCGGATACAGCCCGTGCTTCAGCATCATGTCGGCTGCTCTCCGTTCCCTGCCGGCCACCGGTGCCGCCTCTTCTGCCATGTTGCGGCGCCCGCGAGGAGAGGCGCCATGGCCTCCGCGTCGATCCGGGGTATCATGCGGACCCGACCGGACCCGGACGCCGCCCTTGAACCTGCGCTTCCTCGAAACCTTCCTGTGGGTCGCCAAGCTGCGCAGCTTCTCGAGCGCGGCCGAGAAGCTGCACACGACCCAGGCGGCCGTCTCCAACCGCATCGCGACCCTGGAGCGCGACCTCGGGGTGCGCCTCTTCGAGCGCGACCTGCGCACCGTGCGCCTCACCCCGCAGGGACAGGACGCGCTGCGCCGCGCCGAGGAGATCGTGCGGCTCGCCACCGAGTTCCGCGACCTCGCCGGGGACGGCTCCCGCCTGCGCGGCTCCATCGCGATCGGCACGGTCGACACCATCGTGTACGCCTGGCTGCCGCGCCTGATCGAGCAGATGAAGAACCGCTACCCGAACGTCAGCATGGACCTGGCGGTCGACACGAGCCTCAACATCGCCCGCCAGCTGCAGGAGGGCACCGTCGACCTCGGCATCCTGATGGGTCCGGTCATCGGCCCGGACATCCACAACCTGGAGATCTGCAGCTTCGACTGCGTCTGGTTCGCGGCCGCCGGGCTCGATCTCCCCGCCGAGCCGCTGGAGCTCTCCGACCTCGTCCGCGTGCCGATCCTCGCCTACTCGCGCGGGTCCCAGCCGCACCACGCCATCCTGCGCCTCCTCGCCCGCGTCGGCATCCAGCCCGACGAGGCGCGGATCTACAACACCAACTCGATCGCCACCATGATCCGCCTGCTCTGCGACCGGGTCGGCGTGACCACCTTGCCCCGCTGCGTCGTCCAGGAGCATCTCGACGCCGGCCGCATCCGCGAGATCGAGGTCAACGCCGCGATCCCGCCGCTGCATTTCCATGCAGCCTATGCCGAGCGGCCGGGCAATCCGATCCCCGCCGCCATCGCCGGCATGGCGGCCGAGATCGCGGCGGATTTCCGCGCCGCGACGGAAACCGGCCCGGCCTGACGCCCCCGCCGGCCTCCGGCCGCCCGCCGCCGGATCGCTCGATAAGTTTTTCTTGTGCGGCCGGATCGATTTTTCCCGTTTGTCGGAACCGACCCCGTCTGCTTCGTTGACGTCGACGAAACGAGGAGGCGGAGCCATGAAGGTCGGCATCGTTCAGATGAACACCCAGGACGACAAGGCCGCCAATCTGGCCGTCGCCACCAAGCTGATCGAGAAGATCGCAACCCAGGAGGGCGCCGATCTGATCGTGCTTCCCGAATACTATGCGTTCCTGGGCTCCGATCCCCAGTCGGCCCGCGACAGCGCCGAGACCCCTCCCGAGGGCGACGCCTACCGGACCATGTCGGCGCTCGCCGCCCGCCTCGACGTCACGATCCACGCCGGCTCGATCGTCGAGAAGGACGGCAACAGCTTCTACAACACCACCTACGTGTTCGGCCCGGACGGCCGCGAGATCGCGCGCTACCGGAAGATCCATCTCTTCGACGTCGACGTGCCCGGCGGCGAGAGCTACCGCGAGTCCGACATGGTGGGCCGCGGCGACGAGGTCGTCACCTACCAGGTGGCCGGCCGCACCGTCGGCTGCTCGATCTGCTACGACCTGCGCTTCCCCGAGCTCTTCCGGGCGCTCCGCGACAAGGGCGCCGAGGTCATCGTCCTGCCCGCGGCCTTCACGCTGATGACCGGCAAGGACCACTGGGAGGTGCTCCTGCGCGCCCGCGCCATCGAGACCCAATGCTGGGTGCTCGCCTCCGCGCAGGTCTTCTCCCATGCCGGCGGCAAGAAGGCCTGCTACGGCCATTCCATGGTCATCGACCCCTGGGGCCAGGTGACCGCCATGGTGCCCGACATGGTCGGCACCGCCTCCGCGACCCTCGACTTCGACCGCCTGGCCACGATCCGCACCAAGCTGCCGGTCGCCAACCATCACGTCCTCTGATCGCCCGGAGACCCGCCCCATGTTCGTCATCGAACCGATGCCGCCGCAGATCCCGGACGATCTCGTGGCGCTCCTGGAGAGAGTGGAGACGGCGACCGTCGGCCACGTGCTCCATTCCGGCTTCGTCGACCGCCGGATCGCGGCCGTCCTGCCCGGCAAGCGCGTCGCCGGCACGGCCGTCACGATCCGCATCCCGCATGCGGATTCCGCGCTCTTGCACTGGCTGACCGCCGAGGTCCGGCCCGGCGACGTCGTCCTGGTCGACCGCTGCGGCGACGACCGGCACGCCTGCTGGGGCGGCGTCATCACCAACGCCATGAAGCTCGCCGGCGTGAAGGCGGGCGTGGTGGACGGACCGGCGACGGACTTCTCGGAGATCGTCCGGGTCGACATGCCCATGTGGTGCCGCGGACCCTCGTCGATCACCACCAAGCTGCTCGGCCTCGAAGGCGCCGTGAACGTGCCGGTGTCGGTCGGCGGGCAGGTGGTGCACCCGGGCGACGCGGTGCTGTGCGACGAGAGCGGCGTGATCGTGCTCGACCCGGCCCGTGCCCGCGCGGTCGCCGAGAAGGCGATCGCCATGCAGGAGAACGAGATCGTTCTCCTGGACCGGCTCCGCAGGGGGGAAAAGCTGCCCGACATCTCGGGCGCGCGTGCCATGGTGGAGGCCAAGCGGGTCCGCTGACCCGGGGCGGATCCACCGGGCCTCCCGGTCCGGACGCGGATGGAAGCCAGAAAAGCAAGGAAGGACATGCGACATGAACAGGCGTAGCTTCGCAGTCTCGGCCGTCGTCCTCGCGTTCGGCTTCGCCGCCGCACCCGCCGGCGCCCAACAGACCGTCACCGTCATGGCCTATTCGGGCCTGTTCCAGGACCGCTACACCGCGGCCGTCATCGAGCCCTTCGAGAAGGCGAACCCGGGCATCAAGGTCACCTACGCGCCGCAGCAGTCCTCGGCCGCCATGATCGGCCAGTTGCGTGCCCAGAAGGCCGCTCCGCAGGCCGACGTGGTCATCATGGACGTGTCGGTCGCCAAGGCCGGCACCGACGAGGGCCTCTACGTCAAGCTCGACGACAAGGTCCTGCCCGTCATCGCCGACCTCTACCCGAACGCCCGCTTCCCGGACGTGGCCGGCGTCGCCGTGACCTTCGACAACCTCGTGATGATCTACAACACCGAGGCCTTCCCGACCCCCCCGAAGGCGCTCACCGCCCTCGCCGACCCGGCCAACAAGGGCAAGGTGGTGATTCCGGGGATCCCGGACATCCAGGGCCTCTCGCTGATCGCCATCCTGGACAGGAAGAACGGCGGCCCGGGTGTCGACGGCAAGTTCGAGAAGGGCATCGAGGCCATGGCGCCGATCGCCCCCAATGTGCAGACCTGGGAGCCGAAACCCGAGGTCTACGCCCCGGTGATCGCCGGCCAGGCCACCATCGGCATCGGCTGGAACGCCCGTGCGCAGGTCAACTCCGACACCTCCGGCGGCAAGCTCAAGGCCGTCATCCCCGAGGAGGGCACCGCCTTCCAGATCAACGTGATCAACCTCGTCGCGGGCGCCCCCCAGCCCGAGGCGGCCAAGAAGTTCATCGCCTACGCGCTCTCGCCGGAAGCCCAGAAGGCCTTCACGGAGTCGATGTTCTACGCCCCGACGAACGCCAAGGCGCAGATCGACGCCAAGGCCATCGACCGGACGGCCGTCAAGTTCCTCGACAAGGTCGTGCCGATCGACTGGCTCGCCGTCGCCAAGGTGCGCGACCAGGTCGCCGAGCAGTGGCGCCGCCGGGTGATCCCGCTGTCGCGCTGAGCCTCGCCGGGACCCGTCGAGCTTCGGGATCCGCTTGCCGCCCCGCGCCGCCCCGGCGCAGAGTCGAGACGAGAGTACGGGACCGATGATGCACCAGGCGCCGACCGCCATGACCCTCGCCGGATCCGGGCCCGCCCCCGGCGAGGGTTTCCTGTCCCTGCAGGCGCTGACGAAGCGCTACCACGACTTCGTGGCCGTCGACGCGGTCGACCTCGACGTAAGCAAGGGCGAGTTCGTCGCCCTTCTCGGGCCGTCCGGCTGCGGCAAGACCACTACGCTCCGGATGATCGCCGGCCTCGCGCCGGCGACCGCCGGGCGCATCGTGGTCGCCGGCCGCGACCTGACCCGGGTCCCGCCGCACCGCCGCGACATGGGGCTCGTCTTCCAGAGCTACGCGCTCTTCCCCCACATGACGGTGGCCGGCAACGTCGCCTTCGGGCTCGAGATGCGGGGTCTGCCCCAGGCGGAGATCAAGGCCCGGGTCGCCGAGGCGATCGCGCTGGTGCGCCTGGAGGGTCGGGAGGACCGCCGCCCCGCGCAGCTCTCCGGCGGCCAGCAGCAGCGCGTCGCGCTCGCCCGCGCGCTCGTCATCCGCCCCTCGATTCTGCTCTTCGACGAGCCCCTGTCGAACCTCGACGCCAAGCTGCGCGAGGAGATGCGCGCCGAGATCCGGGACATCCAGCGCCGCCTCGGGACGACCGCCGTCTTCGTCACCCACGACCAGGACGAGGCGCTCACCATGTCGGACCGGGTCGTCGTCATGAGCCACGGCCGGATCGAGCAGGTCGGAACGCCCGAGGACCTCTATGAGCGCCCCGCCAGCCCCTTCGTGGCCGCTTTCGTGGGCCGCACCAACCGCTTCCCGGGCATCGCCCGGGGCACGACGGTCACCGCCGGCGCCCTGGCGCTGGCCGCTCCCGCCCCCCACGAGGGTGCCGTCGACGTCATGGTTCGGCCCCACAGGATCCAGATCGAACCCGCCGGCCTGCCGGCGCAGGCGGGAATGAACCACGCGGCCGGCACCGTTCGGCGCACGATCTATGCCGGCAACGTCGTCCAGTACGAGGTGGAGGCGGCCGGACTGATCTTCACCGTCGAGCAGGCGACCCGGGGCTCCGGCGGCCTCGCCCCGGCCGGCACCCCCGTCACGCTGGCCTGGGCCGTGGCCGATACGCTCGTCTTCGGGGCCGCCCCGTGACCGCTGCGGTTCTCTCCGCCCCGATCGGCCGCGAAGCCGCCCCGGGCGGCCCCATGCTGGTCGCCCTGCTCCTGGCCCCGATCGCGGTCCTGAACGCCATCGGCTTCCTCCTGCCGGTGCTGAACCTCGCCGTCATGTCCTTCCAGGAGGTGCAGGCCTCCGGCGCCATGACGGGCGGCTGGTCGACGGCCAAGTGGCAGGCGGTGGCGACCGACAGCTTTTATTGGGAGCTCCTCGGCAACAGCATCCGCACGAGCCTCGTCATCACGCTCCTGACCCTGGTCGTCTCCTACCCGATCGCCCTCTACCTGCATCGCTCCACCGGGCTCTGGCGGAGCCTGCTCCTGGTGCTGGTCATCTCGCCGCTTCTCCTCTCCGCGGTGGTCCGCACCTACGGCTGGATCGCGATCCTGTCCGACCAGGGCCTTGTCAACGCCGCCCTGAAGGCGTTCGGCGCCCGGGAGCCCTGGCGGCTGATGTTCAACCTGACCGGCGTCACCATCGGCCTGACCGAGATCCTCATACCCTACATGATCCTCGCGCTGCTGGCCGGCTTCGGACGCCTCGACGCCCGCGTCGAGGAGGCCGCCGCGACCCTCGGCGCGCCGCCCTTCAAGGTCTTCTGGCGCGTGGTGGTGCCCCTTTCGCTGCCCGGCGTGGCGCTCGGCTCGCTCCTCACCTTCGTGCTCGCCGTCTCGTCCTTCATCACCCCGAAGCTCCTCGGCGGCGGCCGGGTCTTCCTGCTCGCCACCGAGGTCTACGACCAGTCGATCGTCAACCTCGACTGGCCGCTCGCGGCGACGCTCTCGATCGTCGTGCTGGTGGTGTTCGGCGTCGCCATCGCGCTCTACGGCCGCATCCTCAAGTCGGTCGGGTGAAGCCATGGACGAGCGCCCGGTCTCCCCCTTTCTGAAGTTCTGCGCCGCGCTCGCCTTCGTGTTCCTGCTGGCGCCGGTCCTCGTGGTGGTGCCGCTGTCCTTCTCGGGCGAGGTCTTCCTGTCCTTCCCGCCGAAGAGCTGGTCGCTGCGCTGGTACGAGGCCATCGGGCAGAACCCGAAGATGCTGGACGCCTTCCTGTTCAGCCTGAAGCTCGCCGCCGCCGTCACGATCACCGACCTGATCGTCGCCGTGCCGGCCGCCTACGCGCTCGTCCGCCTCGCCCCGCGCGGCGCCGAGGCGATGACGAGCCTCTTCACGGCCCCGCTGCTCCTGCCCACGATCGTGCTCGGCCTCGCCATGCTGATCGTCTTCGCCCGCGCGGGCCTGCTCGCCACGCCGCAGGGTCTCTACTTCGCCCACCTCGTGGTCACGCTCCCCTATGCGCTGCGCGTCGTCTCGACGGCCCTGTCCACCCTGCCGATCGCCGTCGAGGAGGCCGCCGCCACCCTCGGCGCCTCGCCGCTGACGGTCTTCCGGCGCGTGACGCTGCCCCTCATGCTCCCCGGCATCGTGGCCGCCGGCGCGCTGTCGTTCCTGGTCTCCTTCGACGAAGTCGTCCTCTCGCTCTTCATGTCCGGCCCGCGGCTCTCCACGCTGCCGGTCGAGATGTACCGCCATGTGGAGACCCGGGCCGACCCGCTGGTCGCGGCCATCTCGGTGCTCCTCGTCCTGTTCACCCTCGTCATCGTGGTGGTCGTCGACCGCTCGCTGGGTCTCGCCAAGGCCTTCGTGAAGTAGCCCCGGCGCCCTCGCGCCGCCCCTGTCCTCAGCACGCCGTGCCGGATGCCCCGGCTCGGCGAACGATGGAGTTTGCCCATGCCCGAGCTCGCCTTCTGGATGACGCAGCCCACCATCCCGCATATCGAGATCGCCCGGGACTGCGGCTTCAATCGCGTGGTGCTCGACATCGAGCACGGCACCTTCGACCTCGACACCCTGGACCGGGTCATCCCCTTCTGCCGGGCCCTGGGCATGACGGTCTACGCCAAGGTGCTCGGCCCGCTGGCGGAGACGATCCAGCAGGCCCTCGACTTCGGCGCCGACGCCGTGGTCATCCCCCATATCGGGGGCGCGGCCCATGCCGAGGCGGTCTGCCGGTCCGCCAAGTACCCGCCGCTCGGCAACCGCTCCTACTCGGGCGGCCGCCCGATCCGCTACGGGCCGGCGACCGACGACTACGGCGCCGCCGAGAACGCCCGGACCAGGTGCTACCCCATGATCGAGAGCGCCGAGGCGCTCGCCGACGTGGAGGCGATCGCGGCCCTGCCGGCCGTTGACGGCCTCTTCGCCGGCCCGACCGACCTGTCGCTGAGCCAGGGCCGCCCGCGCTACAGCTTCTCGGCCGAGGACCGCGCCGACCTCGTCCGCATCGCGAACGCGGCCCGCGCCGCCGGCAAGACCTGGATCCTGCCCGCCTGGACGGCGCCCGAACGCCAGCTCGGCAAGGAGCACGGCGCCGAGGTGCTGGTCGTCGGCGCCCAGTTCTACCTGGTCCGCGCCGCCTTCAAGTCCCTCGTCGAGCAGCTCGAGGGCGAGGGCATCCTGTAAGGCCGACCCTCCTCGACTGACCCCGCCCGCCCGAGCCCTGACCGGAACCCTTCCATGACATCCCCCCTGCGCGTCGCCGTCGACATCGGCGGCACCTTCACGGACATCGAGGTCCTGGACACGGCCACCGGCCGCGTCCACCAGTTCAAGACCCCGTCGACCCCCGAGGACCCGTCCATCGGCCTCGTCGGCGGCCTGCGCGCCGCCGCCGCCCGCTTCGGCCTCGACGTCGGTGCCGTGGAGCACATCCTGCACGGCACCACGATCGCCACCAACGCGGTGCTGGAGCGCAAGCTGCCGGCCGGCGCCATCGTGACCACGGCCGGCTTCGAGGATCTCCTGCAGATCGGCCGGCACGGCCGCCGCGACGTCTACGCCCTCACGCTCGCCCCGCCGCCGCCCCTCGTGCCGCGACGCCACGCCTTCGGGGTCCCCGAACGCATCGGCCCCGACGGCCGTGTCCGCCAGCCGCTCGACGAGGCCGCCGTGCGCCAAGTCGCGACGGCGTTGCGCGAGGCGGGCGTCGCCGCCGTGGCGGTCTGCCTGCTCCACGCCTACGCGAACCCCCTCCACGAGCGCCGCGTCGGTGAGATCCTGGCGGCCGAGCTTCCCGGCGTCGCCATCTCGCTTTCCTCCGAGATCAGCCCGGAGATCCGCGAATACGAGCGCCTGTCCACCACGGTGCTCAACGCCCTGCTGGTCCCCGTGGTCTCTGGCTATACGCGCCGCCTCTCCGAGCGCCTCGCCGCCGAGGCGCCCGGGACCCAGGTCTACCTCGTGCAGTCGAACGGCGGCGTCAGCGGCCTCGCCAAGGCGGGCCGCGAGCCCGCCCGCCTGCTCCTCTCCGGCCCGAGCGGCGGCGCTGCCGCGGCCCGGCGCCTCGCCGCCGACCTCGGCGAACCCAACCTCGTCGCCGTCGACATGGGCGGCACCTCCTTCGACGTCTCGGTCGTGCATCGGGGCGCCGTCGCCATGGTGGCCGAGGGCGACATCGACGGCCTGCCGGTCCGGCTCCCCATGGTCGAGATGCGCACCATCGGGGCCGGCGGCGGCTCGATCGCCTGGGTCGACGACGGCGGGCGCCTCCGCATCGGCCCCCAATCCGCCGGCGCGCGGCCGGGCCCCGCCTGCTACGGGCGCGGCGGCACAGACCTGACGGTCACGGACGCCAACCTGGTCCTCGGCCGCCTCGACGCCGCCCGCTTCATGGGCGGCGCCATGCCGCTCGATCCGGCGGCCGCCCGCGCCGCGGCCGCGCGCGTCGGTGCCCGGCTCGGGCTCTCGGCCGAGGAGACGGCGGCGGGCGCCGTCTCGGTCACCAACTCCAACCTCGCCACCGCGATCCGCCTCAGCCTGTTCGAAAAGGGGCTCGACCCGGAGGACTTCGCGCTCCTCTCCTTCGGCGGTGCCGGCGGCCTCCATGCCTGTGAGGTGGCCGAGGATCTCGGCATCCGCCGGGTCGTCTTCCCGCCGCACGCCTCGACGCTCTCCGCCTGGGGCATCCTCTGGTCCGACATCGTCCACGACCTCGCCCGCACCGACATCGCGCCGCTCGCCGAGGCGGGATCCCGCCTGGAAGCGGCGGCCGGCCGGCTCGCCGCCGAGGCGGCGCGCCTGCTCGACGAGGATGGCGTCCCGGCCGACGCCCGCCGCTTCGACTGGAGCCTGGACTTGCGCTACGCCGGCCAGGCCTTCGACCTGCCCGTCCCGATCGCGGGGCCGGACTTCTCCGCCGCCGGGCTGGCCGGCGCGGCGGCGGCCTTCCACGCCCTGCACCGCCAGCGCTTCTCCTACGACGAGCCCGCCACGCCGGTCGAGCTCGTGGCGCTGCGCCTCGCCGCCGTCGGACGCCTCGCCAAGCCCGCCCCCGAGCCCCCGCCCGCCCGCGCCGGGGGCGACCGCGCCGGCTCCCGCCGGGCCTGGGCCCGCGGCGGCTTCGTCGAGACGGCGGTCAGGAGCCGCGACGGGCTCGACGCCGAACCGGTCCTCGGCCCCGCCGTCGTCGAGGAGGCCTACACCTCGTCCTACATCCCGCCGGGCTGGGAAGCCCGGCTCGAGCCGTCCGGCGCGCTGGTCGCCCGGCTCGTCGGCGCCTGAGGAGGCATCCATGACCGCCATCGGCCCCGTCCGCGTCGAAATCATCCGCAACGCCCTCGTCGCCGCCGCCGAGGAGATGAGCATCACGATCTGGCGCACCAGCCGCTCGACCGTGGTGCGCGAGATCCTGGACTTCTCGACCGCCGTCTTCGACGCCGAGGGTCGCCAGATCGCCCAGTCGGCGCGCATCCCCGTCCATCTCAACTCCATGTCGGCCTGCCTGGAGCGCCTGATCGCCGACTTCATCCCCCTCGCCGACTGGCACGAGGGCGATGTCGTCGTCACCAACGACCCCTATTCGGGCGGCCAGCACCTGCCCGACATCCAGACCTTCCGCCCCGTGTTCCACCAGGGCCGGCGCGTCGCCATCGTGGGCACGCTCTGCCATCACGTCGACGTCGGCGGGGGCGCCGCGGGGAGCTACTACGCCGACGCTCGCGAGATCTTCCAAGAGGGCATCCGCATCCCGCCCCTCAAGCTCGTCGAGCGCGGCGTGCCGAACCGCGCCGTCATGGACCTGGTGCTCGCCAACGTTCGCCAGCCGGACGAGACCTCCGGCGATCTGCAAGCCCAGATCGCCGCCCTCGGCATCGGCGCCCGCGCCCTGGAGCGGATCGCCGCCAAGTACGGCCCGGCCGATCTCGCCGCCGCCATGGCGGCGATCCTCGACGGCTCGGAGGCCATGATGCGCGCCGCCATCGCGGGCCTGCCCGACGGCACCGCGAGTTTCGTCGAGCTCGTCGACGACGACGGCCAAACCGAGGGCCCGATCCGCCTGGAGGTCCGCCTGGACAAGGCCGGCGACCGCATCCGCCTCGACTTCGCCGGGTCGAGCCCGCAGGTGCAGGGTCCGGTCAACAACACCCGGGCGATGACCGAATCGGCCGTCTACTACGCCCTGCTGGCGGCCCTCGGGACGGACATCCCGGCCAACAGCGGCTGCTATCGTCCGATCGAGGTGGTCCTGCCCCCCGGCAGCGTGGTCGACGCCCGCTTCCCCGCCCCGGTGACCGGCCGCATGGTGGTCAACCACCGCATCGCCACCGCGGTCTTCGGCGCGCTGGCCGCCATCGTGCCGGAGCGCATCCCGGCCGCCTACTACGCCATCTCGTACGTCTACGCGCTCGCCACCGTGGAGGCCTCGGGCCGCCGCCGCGTCTACTTCGACATCGAGGTCGGCGGCTGGGGCGGCCACGCCGGCGGCGACGGCGCGAGCGCGCTCTCGTGCGGCCTGCACAACAACACCAACGCCCCGATCGAGATGGTCGAGGCGAAGTACCCCGTCACCTTCCTGCGCTACGGACTGCTGCCCGACTCCGGCGGTCCCGGCCGCCACCGCGGCGGCCTCGGGCTCGTCCGCGAATTCCGCCTCGACGCCCCCGCGGGCTCGCTCAGCACCAACTTCGAGCGCTTCCGCCATCCGCCCTACGGGCTGGCCGGCGGCCGCCCGGGCTCCCTGAGCCGCACCACGGTGACGCGTGCCGACGGCACCGTCGAGCCCCTGCGGTCCAAGGTCTCGGGCGTGCCGATCCGCGCCGGCGACGTTGTCACGATCGAGACCTCCGGGGGCGGCGGCTGGGGCGACCCGGCCCGGCGCGACCCGGCCAGCGTCGCGCGCGACCTCGCGGACGGCTTCGTCACCCCCGGACGGGTCTCCGCCGACTACCCGGCCCGGAAGGAGAACACCCCATGAGCACGACCGCGCCCGGCGGCATCCGCCTCTCGCTCCGCGAGGTCGAGGACCTGACCTTCCGCGCCCTCGCCGGCTCCGGAGTCGGGGAGGTGCAGAACCGCGCCGTCACGGCCTCGGTGGTCGATGCCGAGGCCGAGGGCGTCCACAGCCACGGCCTCGCCCGGCTGCCCACCTATTGCGAGCATGCCCGGGTGGGCAAGATCGACGGCCGCGCCACGCCGACCCTGAGCCGCCCCGCCCCCGGTCTCGTCCGCGTCGACGCCGCCGACGGCTTCGCCCACCCGGCCATCGACCTCGGCCTGCCGGTGCTCGCCGGGACGGCCCGCCGCCAGGGCATCGCCGCGCTGGCCGTGACGAACTCCTACAACTGCGGCGTCGTCGGCTACCACGTCCGCCGGATCGCCGCAGAGGGCCTCCTCGCCCTCGGCTTCGTCAACGCCCCGGCCTCCATGGCGCCCGTCGGCGGCACCGTCCCGGTCTTCGGCACCAACCCGCTGGCCTTCGCGGTTCCCCGGCCCGGCGCGGACCCGCTCGTCCTCGACCAGTCGTCGAGCGTCGTCGCCAAGAGCGAGATCGTCCTGCACCGGCAGCGCGGCGAGCCGATCCCGCTCGGCTGGGCGCTCGACCGCGACGGCAGGCCGACCACCGACCCGGCCGCCGCCCTGGACGGCGGAACCATGGTGCCGGCGGGCGGCCACAAGGGTGCGGGCCTTGCCCTGATGGTCGAGATCCTGGCGGCCTGGGTCACCGGCGCCTGCCTGTCGATGGACGCCTCGTCCTTCGCCGACAACACGGGAGGACCGCCCCGCACGGGCCAGTTCTTCATCGCCGTCGCGCCGTCGCCGCTCACCGGGGAGGCCGCCGGCCCGCGCCTCGCCCGCCTCCTCGGCGCGATCGCCGAGCAGCCTGGTGCAAGGCTTCCCGGCGACCGTCGCGCCGCCGCCCGCCTGCGCACCGCGGCGGAGGGCATCACCGTTCCGGCGGCGCTCCTCGCCCGCATCGAGGGCTACGCTAAGGCGTGAGGGCCGGCTCGGTCAGGCCCGCCGGCGCCCCGCGGCCGGCGCCGTGAGCTGGTCGAGCACCGCGGAGACCGCCCCGGCATCCATCGGCTTGACCAGCCTCGCGTCCGCGCCGGCGTCGAGCGCGGCGCGCTCCGTGTCGGGGGTGGTGTCCGCCGTCAGCGCCACGATGGGCAGCCGCGCCCGCCCTGCGGCCGCCTCGGCGGCCCGGATCGCCCGGATCGCCCCGTAGCCGTCGAGCGTCGGCATGTGCAGGTCCATGAGCACCGCGTCGAAGGGCCGGCCCGCCGACAGCGCCGCCTCGACAGTGTCGACCGCCACCGCGCCGTCCCCGACCGTCTCGGCCGCGTGGCCGAGGTTGGCCAGCAGGGCGCGCGCCAGGAGCGCGTTGATGGGGTTGTCGTCCGCCACCAGGAGGCGGAGGCTGCGGCCCCCGGGCAGGGTCGGCTCACCGGGAACCCGCACGTCCGTGGCGTCGCTCGCCACCGGCCGTCCCTCGACCAGCGCCGCGGCGACCCGCTCCAGCGACCGCCGGCGCACCGGCTTCACCAGGTAGCCGACCGCGCCGGCGGCCTTGAGCCTCGCCAGCGATCCGCGGTCCGAGGGCGCGATGAGCACGGCGGCCGGGGCAAGGCCCGCGAGCCCGGCGAGCAGCGGCTCGGCATCCGCCGCCGGCCCGTGGTCGACCAGCACCGCGTCCGCCCTGGCCGCCGAGGCGGCGCCGGGCGCGTCCGCGGGACCGACCAGCCGGGCCTCGGCCCCGAGGTCCGACAGGCGGCGGAGGATCAGCGGCGCCTCGATCCGGCCGGCCGAGACGACCAGCACCCGCCGACCCGCCAGCAGCCGCTCGCGCGGGGCGCGCCGCCGCTCCGGCCCGCTCCTCTCCGCCGCCGCGACCGGAAAGGCGACCTCGAACGAGAAGGCCGAACCCGCCCCCGGCGAACTCGCCACCGCGATGTCGCCCCCCATGCGCCGCACGATGGCCCGGGCGATGGCGAGACCGAGCCCGGTGCCGCCGAAGCGCCGCGCCGGCCCGGAGTCGGCCTGCTCGTATTCCCCGAAGATGCGGTCGAGATCCGCCGCCGCGATGCCGATGCCCGTGTCGGTGACCGTGAAGGAAAGCCGCACCGCACCCGCATCGCCGTCCGCGGCGTTCTCGGCGCCGCCCGCCCGCGTCACCGACAGCGACACCCCGCCGGTCTCGGTGAACTTGATGGCATTGCCGACCAGGTTGATCAGAACCTGCCGCAGCCGCACCGCGTCGAAGACCATCCGCGCCGGCAGGCCGGGCCCGCTATAGGCGGCGAGCTCGATCCCCTTCGCCTGCGCGCGCGGCGCGATCAGCTCGACCACGCTCTCGATCTCGGTCTCCAGGGCATGCGGGCCGGGCTGCAGGTCGAGCCGTCCGGCCTCGATCTTCGCCAGGTCGAGCACGTCGTCGACGAGCGACAGCAGGGCCTCGCCGGAGGTCCGCACGGCGGCCGCATAGGTCTGCTGCTCGGAGGAGAGCGGCGTCTGCAGGAGAAGGTCGGCCATGCCCAGGATGCCGTTCAGCGGCGTCCGGATCTCGTGGCTGGCGAGCGCCAGGAAACGGGACTTTGCCGCGTTGGCGGCCTCCGCGAGGTCTCGCGCGCGCCGCAGCTCCGTCTCGGTTGCCCGCCGGTCGGTCACGTCGCGCAGCATGCACTGCCGCGTGGCGCGGTCCCCGTCGCGCGCGGCCAGGGGCACCTCGCGCAGGGAAAACCAGCGCGGCCCCGCCGGGGTCGAAAGCAGGAGGTCGCCCGCCCCGGGTTCCGACTCGTCCGCCCGTGCCGCCTCGCCGCCCGGCACGACGAGCCCCGCGACCAGCCGGTCGAGCCGCCGCCCGAGAACGCGCGCGGCCGGCAGGCCGAAGGTGGTCGAGAAGCCGTCGTTGACGAAGACGATCCGCCGGTCCGCGTCGCAGCGCAGGACCACGTCGCCCGAAACCTCCAGCACGGACCGGTACCGCTCCGCTGCGTCGCGCAGCGACCAGTTCTCGTCCTCCAGCCGCTCGACCCTGGCCGCCAGCGCGGCACCGCCCCGGGCGCCGGGCCCCCGGGCGCGCCGCGCCAGCCGCGCCAGCCGGATCGCCATCCGGTGCGCCGGCCGCGGCGGTATCGCGCCGTCCCGGCCGCCGCCGCCCTTCGCCTTGGGAGTTCGCGTCATGGCGGCAGGATAGCCGCCGGCCCGTTAGGAAAGGCTTGCGCCGCCGCCCTCCGCAGGGCCGCCCCGGGCGGTGTTCGACCAAGCCGGGCTGGTCCCTACGATTTCCTGCGCAGATGTCCTAGCATGCGCCGTCATCGGGCCGTCACGGGCCGGTGATCAGGTCCGGCGCCAAGGGGGGCGACGTCGCGTGTCGCGTATCGAAGTCACGGAACTCACCAAGGCCTTCGACGACCGGCGCGCCGTCGACGCCGTCTCGTTCCGGGTCGAGGCGGGCGAGCTCTGCGTCCTGCTCGGCCCCTCCGGCTGCGGCAAGTCGACGACCCTGCGCCTGATCGCGGGCCTCGAGGACCCGGACGACGGCACCATCCGCATCGCCGACCGCGACGTGACCCACCTGGCGCCGAAGGACCGGCGCATCGCCATGGTGTTCCAGTCCTACGCGCTCTTCCCCCATCTGACGGTCGCCGACAACATCACCTTCGGCCTCGAGGTCCGCGGCGTGCCGAGGGCGCAACGCCGCGAGCGCCTCGCCCGCGTCGCCGCCCTGGTCGGCCTCTCCGACTATCTGAAGCGAAAGCCCGGCCAGATGTCCGGCGGCCAGCGCCAGCGCGTGGCCCTCGCCCGCGCCATCATCGCCGAGCAGCCCGTCTGCCTGATGGACGAGCCCTTGTCGAACCTCGACGCCAAGCTGCGCGGCGAGATGCGGGTGGAGATCCGCGCCCTGCAGCAGCGGCTCGGGCTCAGCATGATCTACGTCACCCACGACCAGATCGAGGCCATGACCATGGCCGACCGGGTGATTCTGATGAAGGACGGTCGCATCGAGCAGCAGGGCAGCCCGGCCGAACTCTACGAACGGCCCGCCACTACCTTCGCGGCGCGCTTCATCGGCGCCCCGGCCATGAACCTGATACGGCAGCAGGGCACGATCCTGGGCCTTCGCGCCGAGCACATGCGCCTCGACCCGCCCGCCGGCGGCCCGCGCGACGCCACCGTGTCGAGCGTGGAGTATCTCGGCGCCGACACCATCGTGGGCCTAATGCTGGACGGCGAGGCCGTGTCGGTGCGCGTCCCCGGCCGGACCGCCGCGCGCGTCGGCGATCGCTTCGCGCTCGGCTGGGACCCGGCCCACGAACACCGGTTCGACGGCGTCACCGGACGCCGCCTCGACAGCCCATCCGCCGGGGCACCCGAATCCCGGCCGGCGACCGCGACGATGTCCTGAGAGGAGACGAGCATGAGGATGACCCGACGCACTACCCTGGCCGCCGCCGCGGCCGCCCTGATCGGCATCGCCGCCCCCGCGGCGGCGGCCGACACCGCGCTGACCTTCTACTATCCGGTCGCGGTCGGCGGTCCGGTGACCAAGATCGTGGACGGCATGGTGGCCGACTTCGAGAAGGACAACCCGGGCATCAAGGTCAAGGCGGTTTATTCGGGTTCCTACCAGGACACGATCGCCAAGATCCTCACGGCCGTGAAGGGCGGCGATGCGCCGTCGGTGGCGGTCGCGCTCTCCACCGACATGTTCACCCTCATCGACGAGGACGCGGTGGTGCCCTTCGACGACATCGTGTCGAAGGAGAAGGCCGCGACCTGGTTCAAGAGCTTCTACCCGGGCTTCATGGCGAACAGCCAGACGGGCGGCAAGACCTGGGGCATCCCGTTCCAGCGCTCGACCATCGTGCTCTACTGGAACAAGGAGGCCTTCAAGGAGGCCGGCCTCGATCCCGAGAAGGCGCCGCAGACCTGGGACGAGATGCGCGCCATGGCGGCCAAGCTCACGAAGCGGGACGCCTCCGGGGCCGTCACCCAGTGGGGCGTGTCGATCCCGTCCTCCGGCTTTCCCTACTGGCTGTTCCAGGGCCTGACCACGCCGAACGGCGCTCTCCTCGCCAACGAGGCCGGCACGGCGGTCGCGTTCGACAGGCCGGAGGTCGTCGAGGCGCTGCAGTACTGGGTCGATCTCGCCACCAAGGACAAGGTCCACCCGCCCGGCATCGTCGAATGGGGCACCACGCCGAAGGACTTCTTCGAGCGCAAGGTCGCCATGATGTGGACGACCACCGGCAACCTGACGAACGTGAAGACCAACGCCAAGTTCGACTTCGGGGTCGCCATGCTT
Organism: Prosthecomicrobium sp. N25; assembly: GCF_037203705.1. NCBI lineage: Bacteria > Pseudomonadati > Pseudomonadota > Alphaproteobacteria > Hyphomicrobiales > Kaistiaceae > Prosthecomicrobium > Prosthecomicrobium sp. N25. Next base: position 136,198 of record NZ_JBBCAT010000002.1, on the reverse strand, counting down.
CCCGAGAAGAAGCGGCGCGGCTCGCCGACCGGCGGCGGCAACTTCTACGTCTTCAAGGCTGCCTCGCCCGAGCAGCAGAAGGCCGCGGCCGTCTTCGCCGAGTGGATGACCGCCCCCGAGCGGGCCGCCCAGTGGTCGATCGCGACCGGCTACGTGGCGGTCTCGCCCGCCGCCTTCGAGACCAAGGCCATGAAGGACTATATCGCCGGCTTCCCGGCCGCCGCGGTGGCGCGCGACCAGCTGCAGTTCGCCGTCGCGGAGCTCTCCACCCATGACAACCAGCGTGTCGCCAAGGCCCTGAACGATAACCTGCAGGCGGCGCTGACCGGCACCAAGATGCCGGCCCAGGCCATGAAGGACGCCCAGGCGGAGGCGGACCGCATCCTGAAGCCCTACAAGTAGGGCGAGGGTCGGCCCGGTCGCCGACGAGCCGGACGCGGCCGGGTCGGGGGCACGGGGATGGCCGCCACGGGGCGGGTACAACAGGGAGCCCTTGGCGCCGGACGGCGCCGGGGCGCCCGAGGCGCGCAGGACGAGGGGATCCAGCCGTGAAGACATCGCCGCGACGGTCGCTTGCCGCAAGGGCGGAGCCCTGGCTCCTCCTGCTGCCGTCGATCGTCCTCTTCGCCGCCTTCACGCATGTGCCGATCGTCCGCACCGCGATCGACAGCCTCTACTCGACCCCGAAGGGGGCACGCCCGTCGCGTTTCGTCGGGCTGGCCAACTACGAGGACATGGCCGCGGACCCGATCTTCTGGAAGGCGCTCGTCAACAACCTCGTCTACGCCCTCGGCACCATCCCGCTGTCGATCGGCCTCGCCCTCGCCATGGCGCTCTTCGTCGACGGGCGCATCGCCGGGCGCGGTCTCCTGCGCATGGCCTACTTCACCCCGACCGTGTTGCCGATGATCGCGGTCGCCAACATCTGGCTCTTCTTCTACACCCCCCACTACGGCCTGCTGGACCAGATCGCCGGCCTCTTCGGCATCGGCGCGACCAACTGGCTCGGCACCCAGTCGACCGCGCTCGGCGCCATCATGGTGGTGACGGTCTGGAAGGAGGCCGGCTTCTTCATGATCTTCTACCTCGCCGCCCTGCAGACCATCCCCCCGGACCTGAAGGAGGCGGCCGCCATCGAGGGCGCCTCGGACCTGACCGTCTTCCGGCGGATCACCTGGCCGCTCCTGATGCCCGTCACGCTCTTCATCCTGGTCAACGCGGTCATCAACGCCTTCCGGATGGTCGACCACATCTTCGTCATGACCGGCGGCGGGCCCGACAACGCCACCAACGTCCTGCTCTTCCACCTCTATCAGGTGGGCTTCAAGTTCTGGGACCAGGGCTACGCCACCGCGCTCACCATGGTGCTGCTCGCCATCCTGTCGCTCCTCGCCCTCGTCCAGTTCCTCGCCGCCGGCCGGCGGGTGCATTACCAGTGAGGGCCGCGATGCGCGACCGCCGCCCGATCCGCCGCGCCGCCGCGACCGCCGCGGCCTGGGCCCTCGGCCTCGCCTGGCTGGCGCCGCTTCTCTATGCCGCCTGGACGGCCTTCCACACGGCCGAATACGCCACCCGCTTCGACCTCCTGGCGCCGCTCACGTTCGAGAACTTCGCCCGGGCCTGGGCGGCCGCGCCCTTCGCCCGGTATTTCCTGAACACGGTCCTCATCGTGACCCTGATCGTCGGTTCCCAGATGGTGCTCTGCACGCTGGCGGCCTTCGCCTTCGCGCGCTACCGCTTCACGGGGCGAAGCCTGCTCTTCGGCCTCGTCCTTCTGCAGCTGATGATCACGCCCGACATCCTCGCGGTGGTGAACTACCGGACCATGCGGGCGCTCGGCGCGGTCGACACGATCTGGGGCATCGCGCTCCCCTACCTCACCTCCGCCTTCGGCATCTTCCTCCTGCGCCAGACCTTCATGACCGTGCCGAAGGAACTCGACGAGGCGGCCCGCATCGAGGGCTGCGGCACCGCGGGCGTGCTCTGGCGCGTCTATGTGCCGGCCGCCCGGCCGATCTATCTCGCCTACGGGCTGGTCCAGGTCAGCTATCACTGGAACAACTTCCTCTGGCCGCTGATCATCACCAACTCGGTCGAGACCCGGCCCCTGACGGTCGGCCTCTCGGTCTTCGCCTCCGTCGACCAGGGCATCGACTGGTCGGTGATCACCGCCGCCACCCTCATCACCTCCGGCCCCCTGCTCGTCGCCTTCCTGGTCTTTCAGCGCCAGTTCGTGCAGTCCTTCATGCGCGCCGGCATCCGCTGAGGCGCGCCCTCGCGGCCCGCGTCTCGGCGCTCGCGAGAGGCTGCCCGGCGGGGGCTCTCGCTGGGGACCGCAGCGCTCCGGTCGCTGCTGCGGAACCTCGGGCCCGCGCCGGACCCTCCGGCTCCGCGCCACCGGGCGCCCGATGCCGCGCCCAGGCCCGCCTCACGCCGCCGTCGCGAGCCTTTCGCCGGCGCCGCGGTAGCCGATCGCCTCGGCGATGTGGATGCGGCCGACCTTCGGCGCCTCGTCGAGGTCGGCGAGCGTCCGCGCCACCTTCAGCACCCGGTGGTACCCGCGGGCGGAGAGCTTCAGCGCCTCGGCGGCCTCGACCAGAAGCCGGGCCCCGGAGGAATCCGGGCGGGCGATCTCCTCCACGACCGCCGGACTGCAGTCCGCGTTGGTGCGCAGCCCTTCGACGCCGAGGGCGGCGAAGCGCTCCCTCTGGATCGTGCGGGCCCGGGCGACCCGCGCCGCGACCTCGGCCGAGCCCTCCCGCGGCGCCGGCAGGACGAGGTCGGCGGCCGTCACCGCGGCCACTTCGACGCGCAGGTCGATCCGATCGAGGAGAGGGCCGGAGATCCGCTCCTGGTAGTCGTCCGCGCAGCGCGGGCCGCGCCGGCAGACGTGCCCCGGATCGCCGGCGTGCCCGCAGCGGCACGGGTTCATGGCCGCCACCAGCTGGATGCGCGCCGGATAGCTGACCCGGTGGTTCGCCCGCGCGATCATCACCGAGCCGGTCTCCAGCGGCTGGCGCAGGGAATCGAGCACCTGCGGGTTGAACTCGGGCATCTCGTCGAGGAACAGCACGCCGTGGTGGGCGAGCGAGATCTCCCCGGGCCGGGCCCGGATGCCGCCGCCCACCAGCGCCGCCATCGAGGCGGAGTGGTGCGGCGCCCGGAAGGGCCGGCGCGACGACAGCGCGCCCTCCGGCAGCTCGCCCGCGATGGAGGCGACCATCGAGACCTCGAGCAGCTCGCGCGGCTCGAGCGGCGGCAGGATCGAGGGCAGCCGGCTCGCCAGCATCGACTTGCCGGATCCCGGGGGGCCGACGAACAGGAGGTGGTGCCCGCCCGCCGCCGCGACTTCGAGCGCCCGCTTCGCCGTCTCCTGGCCCTTCACGTCCCTGAGGTCCGGCAGCGCCGGGCCGTTCTCCCGCATGCGCGGCGTCGGCCGGGCGATCGCCTGGGTCCCCTTGAAGTGGTTGGCGAGCTGGACGAGGCTGCGGCCCGCCACGATGTCGAGGTCGGGGCTCGCCCAGGCGGCCTCCGACCCGCAGTCCGCCGGGCAGATCAGGCCCTTGCCCAGCGCGTTCGCCCCGATGGCGGCCGGCAGCACGCCCGCGACCGGCGCGATCGTGCCGTCGAGCGCCAGTTCGCCCACCGCCGCGTAGCCGTCCAGCTGGTCGCCCGGCAGCGCCCCGATGGCGGCCATGATGCCGAGCGCGATCGGCAGGTCGTAGTGGCTGCCCTCCTTGGGCAGGTCCGCCGGCGCCAGATTGACGGTGATGTGCTTGGCCGGCAGCGCCAGCCCCGTCGCGTAGAGCGCCGCCCGGATCCGCTCGCGGCTCTCCGCCACCGTCTTGTCCGGCAGCCCGACGATCGCGAAGACCGGCTTGCCGCCGGTCAGCTGGACCTGCACGTCGACGGGAACCGCCTCGATCCCCTGGAACGACACCGTCGTGACATGCGCGACCATCGACAACGCCCCTCGGAAACACTCCGGGAATTCCTAGAACGTTCTCAGAACGAATGCAACCCCGAATCATGATTTGCACACACAGATTGCAATCGACGCATGCGACCGGGCGCCGCCGCCGCCGCCGCGGCCCGCCCCTTCGTCATGACACCGTCAGCCAATCGTGCTTAGTGGTCGCGCTGGCCGCCGCGGGCGGCCTCCTGCGGTGCAACCTTCATGACCGACGCGCTCGACGCCCCCGCCTCCCCAGGTCGCCGGCCCGCAGCCGCCCTGTTCGACCTGCTGCCCTTCCGCGACCTGCCCCTCGGCCGCCTGCCGCTCGCGCCCGGAGTGGCTCTCCCGCTGCCGCTCGGGCCCCTGCCGGGTGCCCGGGAGACCTCGCTCGGCCGGATCGGCAGCCTGGAGGTGCGGCTCGCGCGCACGGTCGGCGAGGTTCGCCGCTGCCAGAAGCTGCGCTACCGCGTCTTCTACGAGGAGCTCGGCGCGGTCGCGGACGGCCGCACGCTCGTGACCGGCCGGGACGCCGATCGCTTCGACCGGGTCTGCGACCACATGCTGGTGGTCGATCACGAGTCCGTCGAGCCGCGTCGCTTCGGCCGGACCGGCCCGCGCATCGTCGGCACCTACCGCCTGCTCCGCCAGGAGGCGGCTGCCCGCGCCGGCGGCTTCTACACGGCCTCGGAGTTCGACGTCGCCCCCCTGATCGCCCGCAAGCCGGGCCTTCGCTTCCTGGAGCTCGGCCGCTCCTGCGTGCTCCCGGAATACCGCACCAAGCGCACCGTCGAGCTGCTCTGGCACGGGGTCTGGGCCTATGTCCTGCGCCACCGCGTCGACGTGATGATCGGTTGCGCCAGCCTGGAGGGCACCGACCCGGACCGCCTCGCCCTGCCGCTCTCCTTCCTGCACCACCATGCGCGCGCCGACGCCGAGTGGCGCGTCTCGGCGCGCCCGGAACGCGCCGTCGCGATGAACCGGCTCGCCCGCGAGGCCGTCGACGCGCGCCGCGCCCTGCAGGCCCTGCCGCCCCTGGTCAAGGGCTACCTCCGCCTCGGCGCCATGATCGGGGACGGCGCCGTCGTGGATGCCCAGTTCGGCACGACGGACGTCTGCATGATCCTGCCCGTCGCCCGCATCTCGACCCGCTACGTGAACTACTACGGCGCCGACGCGAGCCGCCACGCCGCGTGAGGGCCGCTGCCGCGAGCCGGGGAGGGCATCAGCTTTTCGCCAGCGCGGCTTTCAGCCGGTAGAGGGCCTCCAGCGCCTCGCGCGGGCTGAGGTCGTCGGGCGCCAGCGCGGCCAGTTCCTGCAGCGCCGCGGCCGCGCCCGGCGGCACAGTCGGCGCGGGCGTCTCCGCCGGCCCGGGATCCGGCGTCCGGGGCTTCAGCGCCGAGAAGAGCGGCAGGTCGTCGATCAGCGTGGAGGCCGGCCGCTTGCGGTCGTGCTCCTCGAGCTGGCGCAGCACCTGCCGGGCCCGCTCGATCACCCCCGCCGGCAGGCCCGCGAGCCGTGCCACCTGGATGCCGTAGGACCGGTCCGCCGCCCCCGGCACGATCTCGTGCAGGAACACGACATCGCCCTTCCACTCGCGCACCCGGACCGTGGCGTTGACGACGCGCGGCAACCGGTCGGCCAGCCCGGTCAGCTCGTGATAGTGGGTCGCGAAGAGGGCGCGGCAGCGATTCACCTGGTTCAGGTGCTCGATCGCCGCCCAGGCGATGGAGAGGCCGTCGAAGGTCGCCGTGCCGCGGCCGATCTCGTCGAGGATCACCAGCGAGCGCCGCCCCGCCTGGTTGAGGATCGCCGCCGTCTCGACCATCTCGACCATGAAGGTCGACCGCCCGCGCGCCAGGTCGTCGGCCGCCCCGACGCGGCTGAAGAGCCGGTCGACGATGCCGATCCGGGCCTCCGCGGCCGGCACGAAGGCGCCCGTCTGGGCCAGGATCGCGATCAGCGCGTTCTGCCGGAGCCAGGTCGACTTGCCGCCCATGTTGGGGCCGGTCAGCACCACGAGCCGTCCGTCCTGGTCCGGCGCCGCCGGCCCGATGTCGGCGTCGTTGGCCACGAAGGCATCCTGCCCGTCGCGCCTCAGCGCCTGCTCGACGACCGGGTGCCGCCCGGCCCGGATGCGGAAGTCGAGCCCTTCGGTCACGACCGGCCGGACGTAGCCGTCCTCCGCCGCCAGCGCCGCGAAGCCCTGCGTCACGTCCAGCACCGCGAGCGCCTCGGCGGCCCGCCGGATCCGATCGCCGGCCGCGACCGCCTCCGCGGCGAGCGTTTCGAAGATCTGGCTTTCCAGTCCGAGCGCCCGCTCGCCCGCCGAAGCGATCCTGGCCTCCAGGTCGGCGAGCTCGACGGTCGTGAAGCGCACCGCGTTGGCGAGCGTCTGCCGGTGGATGAAGCGCGCCGACAGGGGCGGGCCCATGAGCTTCTCGGCATGTGCGGGCGTCGTGTCGACGAAGAAGCCGAGCACGTTGTTGTGCCGGATCTTGAGGGAGCGGATGCCGGTCTCCGCTTGGTAGTCCGCCTCCAGCCGCGCGATCAGCCGGCGCGAATCGGCGGAGAGCTCGCGGCACTCGTCGAGGGCCGCCGCGTAGCCGGCGCGCACGAAGCCGCCGTCCCGGCGCACCAGCGGCAGGTCGTCGGCGAGCGCCCGTCCGAGCTCGGACGCGAGCTCGGACGGGGCCGCGGCGAGCGCGTCGCGCGCCTCCGCGATCTCGGGCGGCGGCAACGCCGCGTCCGCGAGCCGCGCGGCGATGCGCAAGGCCGCCTCCAGGCCGCCCCGGATCGCGCCGAGGTCGCGCGGGCCCCCCCGCTGCAGCGCCAGCCGGCCGAGCGGGCGTGTCATGTCGGGGGCCGCCTTGAGGGCCTGCCGCAGGTCCGCCGCCAGCAGCGTGTCGTCGGCGAGATACGCGACCGCGTCGAGCCGCCGCTCGATGGTGGCCGCCACGGTCGACGGGCTCGCCAGCCGCTCGGTGAGGAGGCGCTGCCCGCCGCCCGTCACGGTGCGGTCGATCGCCCCCGCGAGGCTGCCGCGGCGGTCGCCCGAGAGCGTGCGCAGGATCTCCAGGTTCGCCCGCGTGGCCGCGTCGATCAGCATGACGGCGGCACCCGCCTCGCGCACCGGCGGGTCGAGCCTGGCGCGCTTGCCGATCTGCGTCTTCTCCACGTAGGCGACGAGCCCCGCCGCCGCGGCCGTCTCGGCGCGGCCGAACACCCCGAAGCCGTCGAGGGTCGAGACGGCGAAATAGCCCGCGACCCGGTCGGCCGCCGTCGCCCCGTCGAAGAGCGCGGCCGGCACCGGCGTCACGGCGGCGCGGCACTGGCGCCACACCGGCTTCAGCGCCTCGTCCTCGAAGACGCGGTCCGGGACGACGATCTCCTTCGCGTCGATCCGCGCCAGATCGGCGGCCAGGCGCGGCCTGTCCGTCTCCGCGAGCCTGAACGCGCCCGTCGAGATGTCCGCCCAGGCGAGGCCGAAGCGGTCCTCCGCCTCACCGCCGCCCCGCGTCCGCGCGATCGCCAGGAGCCAGTTGGAGCGGCCCTCGTCGAGGAGCGTTTCCTCCGTGATCGTGCCCGGCGTGACGAGCCGGACGACGTCGCGCCGCACCACCGCCTTCGCGCCGCGCTTGCGCGCCTCGGCCGGATCCTCGAGCTGTTCGCAGACCGCGACCCGGAACCCGAGCGCGATCAGCTTCTGCAGGTACTCGTCGGAGCGCACGACCGGCACGCCGCACATCGGGATGTCCTGCCCGAGATGCTTGCCGCGCTTGGTCAGCACGATCCCGAGCGCCCGCGAGGCCTCCACCGCGTCGTCGAAGAAGAGCTCGTAGAAGTCTCCCATCCGGTAGAAGAGCAGGCAGTCCGGATTGGCGGCCTTGATCTCCATGAACTGCGCCATCGAGGGCGTCACGTGCCCCGCTGCGGCGTCGATCTCGGGCTCTGCGATGTCCGTCATGGGCCCGGACGCTAGCAGATCGCCCCCGCGCCGCGCGAGGCCGGCGACCGCCGCCCATCCGGAATTCCACGGGTTTGAGCAGTCCGGCCCTCCGCACCCTTGAGGCGGCAGAATGTCGCAGATAAGGTCGGCTCCCCAAGGTCGGGGCACGGCCCGGAAAGAAGAATTCCCATGGAGACGAACAACCGCGGCGGCAGGGCGCGTTTCTCCCTGACCGACCAGGAGGCCCTGCAGTTCCACGCCCAGGGCAAGCCCGGCAAGCTCGAGGTCGTCGCCACCAAGCCGATGGCGACCCAGCGCGACCTGTCGCTCGCCTATTCGCCGGGCGTCGCCGTGCCGGTAAGGGCCATCGCCGAGAACCCGGCCGCCGCCTATGACTACACCGCCAAGGGCAACATGGTGGCGGTGATCTCGAACGGCACCGCCATCCTCGGCCTCGGCAACCTGGGCGCGCTCGCCGCCAAGCCCGTGATGGAGGGCAAGGCCGTCCTCTTCAAGCGCTTCGCCGACATCGACTCCTTCGACCTGGAGGTCGATACCGAGAACGTCGACGAGTTCGTCGCCGCCGTCCGCCATCTCGGCCCGGCCTTCGGCGGCATCAACCTGGAGGACATCAAGGCCCCGGACTGCTTCGTCATCGAGCAGCGCCTGCGCGAGCTGATGGACATCCCCGTCTTCCACGACGACCAGCACGGCACCGCCATCATCGCCATGGCGGGCCTGATCAACGCGCTGCACCTGACCGGCCGGCGTATGGAGACCACCAGGCTCGTCTGCAACGGGGCCGGCGCGGCCGGCATCGCCTGCATCGAGCTGCTCAAGGCGCTCGGATTCCGGCACGAGAACGTCATCCTCTGCGACACCAAGGGCGTCGTCTACAAGGGCCGCGTCGAGGGCATGAACCAGTGGAAGTCGGCCCATGCGGTCGAGACCGACGCCCGCACCCTCGCCGACGCCATGGTGGGGGCCGACGTCGTTTTCGGGCTTTCGGCCAAGGGCGCCTTCACGGACGCGATGATCCGCTCCCTCGCCCCGAACCCGATCATCTTCGCCATGGCGAACCCGGACCCGGAGATCACGCCCGAGGAGGTCGCGGCGATCCGGGACGACGCCATCGTGGCGACCGGCCGGTCGGACTACCCGAACCAGATCAACAACGTGCTCGGCTTCCCCTACATCTTCCGCGGCGCCCTCGACGTGCGGGCGAGCCGCATCAACGAAGAGATGAAGGTCGCCGCCGCCCGCGCGCTCGCCATGCTGGCCCGCGAGGACGTGCCCGACGAGGTCGCCGCCGCCTACAGCGGCCACCGCCCGAAGTTCGGCCGCGACTACATCATCCCGGTCCCGTTCGACCCGCGTCTGCTCTCCGCCGTGCCCTCGGCGGTGGCCGAGGCGGCCATGCGCTCCGGCGTCGCCCGCCGCCCGATCGCCGACCTCGACGCCTACCGCCTGCAGCTTTCCGCCCGCCGCGACCGGGTCGCCGGCAGCCTCCAGCGGATCTTCAGCGAACTGCGCGCCCGGCCGAAGCGCGTGGCCTTCGCGGAGGGCGAGGAGGAGCAGGTGATCCGCGCCGCCGTGTCCTTCGCGGCCCAGGGCCTCGGCACCCCGATCCTGATCGGCCGCGAGGACCGCATCCGCGACACCGCAGCCCGCGCCGGCATCGAGCTCCGGGGCGTGCAGGTCCACAACGCCGCGCTCTCGGACCGCAACCGGGTCTATGCCGAGACGCTCTACGCCCGCCTGCAGCGCAAGGGCTGGCTCTTCCGCGACTGCCAGCGCGTGGTCAACCAGGACCGCAACCACTTCGCCGCCCTGATGCTGGCGCACGGCGACGCCGACGCCATGATCTCCGGGGCGACGCGACACGCCGCCACCGTCCTCGACGACGTCCGCCGGGTCATCGACCCCCGTCCCGGTCACCGCGTGATCGGCGTCTCGCTGGTCATCGCCCGCGGCCGGACCGTGGTGGTCGCCGACACCGCCGTCACCGAGATGCCGACCGGCGAGGAACTCGCCGACATCGCCACCGAGGCGGCCCGCGCCGCCCGCAAGCTCGGCTACGAGCCGCACGTGGCGCTGCTCGCCTACTCCACCTTCGGCCAGCCGCCGGGCGAGCGCTCCGCCAAGGTCCAGGAGGCCGTGCAGATCCTCGACCGCCGCGGCGTCGACTTCGACTACGACGGCGAGATGTCCGCCGACGTTGCCCTCGACCCGGAGAAGATGGCCGCCCACCCCTTCTGCCGGCTGAAGGGACCCGCCAACGTGCTCGTCATGCCGGCGCTCCATTCCGCCGCCATCTCGACCCGGATGCTGCAGGAGCTCGGCGGCTGCACCGTCATCGGCCCGCTGATCTTCGGCCTGGAGAAATCCGTCCAGATCGTCCCGCTCGGCGCCAAGGATTCCGACCTCGTCAACATGGCGGCGCTCGCCGCCTACGGGGTGGACGCCTGACCGGCCGGCCGCGCCGGTCGGGCTCATCCGTTCTTGTGGAATCCGCAACGGCTCGGCGCTAACCTCGCGCCCCTTCGAGGGGCGCTGAGCGGGACCGGACCACCATGGCAACACACAAGGGCTTCGAGTCCCTCGTCGACGCGGACGCGCTCAGGCGGCGCCTGGCGGCCTTCGTCGAGCCCGGTTCGGACGGCGGCAATCCGGCCATCCGCGCCAAGGTCCTGTCCGCCCTGAAGGAGGTCCGGGCCGCCACCCGCGCCCGCATCGAGGCCCTGCTGCTCGAGGACCGCCGCGGGTCGCTCTGCGCCGAGCGCCTCTCCTACGTGCAGGACCAGATCATCCGGGTCGTCTACGACTTCGCCATCCAGTTCGTCTATCCGGTCAAGAACCCCTCCTCGGCCGAGCGCATGGCGATCACGGCGGTCGGCGGCTACGGCCGCGCCACGCTGGCGCCGGGCTCCGACATCGATCTCCTGTTCCTGCTTCCCTACAAGCAGACGCCCTGGGGCGAGAGCGTCATCGAATACATCCTCTACATGCTGTGGGACCTCGGCCTGAAGGTCGGCCACGCCACCCGCAACGTCGAGGAGTGCATCCGCCTGTCGCGGTCGGACCTAACCATCCGCACCGCCATCCTGGAGGCGCGCTACATCTGGGGCGACGAGCCGCTGTTCCGCGACCTGACCCGCCGCTTCGACGAGGATGTCGTCCGCAACACCGGATCGGAATACATCGCCGCCAAGCTCGGCGAGCGCGACGACCGCCTGAAGCGCCAGGGCACGTCGCGCTACCTGGTCGAGCCGAACATCAAGGAGGGCAAGGGCGGCCTGCGCGACCTGCAGACCCTCTTCTGGATCGCCAAGTACTTCTACCGCGTCCGCCAGCCCGAGGACCTGATCGGCGCGGGCGTCCTCTCCAAGGCGGAGTATGTCCGCTTCAAGCGCTGCGAGGACTTCCTCTGGGCGGTCCGCTGCAACATGCACTTCGTCACCAACCGCTCGGAGGAGCGGCTGAGCTTCGAGCTGCAGCGCGAGATCGCTCGCCGGCTCGGCTATGTCGAGCGTGCCGGCCTGCGCGCCGTCGAGCGTTTCATGAAGCACTACTTCCTGGTCGCCAAGGACGTCGGCGACCTGACGCTGATCTTCTGCGCGGCGCTCGAGGAGCAGCACGTCAAGACCGCGCCGGTCCTGAACCGCTTCATCAGCCGCTTCACCCGCCGGACCCGCAAGGTGCTCGGCGGCGGCGCCTTCACGGTCGACAACGACCGCATCAACGTCGCGGACGCGGACGTCTTCCGGAAGGATCCGGTCCAGCTCATCCGGCTCTTCGCCATCGCCGACAAGGAGAACCTGGCGTTCCACCCGGACGTCCTCAAGCTGGTCACACGCTCGCTCAAGCTGATCGACGACGACCTGCGCCGGAACCGCGAGGCGAACACGCTCTTCCTCGACGTGCTCACCTCGCGCAACGACCCGGAGACCATCCTGCGCCGGATGAACGAGACCGGCGTGCTCGGCCGCTTCGTGCCGGAGTTCGGCAAGGTGGTCGCGATGATGCAGTTCAACATGTACCACCACTACACGGTGGACGAGCACCTGATCCGCTCCATCGGCGAGCTGTCGCTGATCGAGAAGGGCAGCCGCGCCGCAGAGCTTCCTCTCGCCACCGAGCTGATGCCCGGCATCCAGAACCGCCGGCTCCTCTACGTCGCCCTCTTCCTGCACGATGTCGGCAAGGGCCGGCCGGAGGACCACTCGTTCATCGGCGCCCGCATCGCCGCCCGGCTCTGCCCGCGCTTCGGCCTCTCGCCGGCCGAGACCGACACCGTGGTCTGGCTGATCGAGAAGCACCTGGTCATGAGCGTGGTCGCCACCAGCCGCGATCTCAACGACCGCAAGACGATCCGCGATTTCGCCGAGGTGGTGCAGAGCCCCGAGCGCCTCAAGATGCTGCTGATCCTGACCGTGGCTGACATCCGTGCCGTCGGCCCGGGCGTCTTCAACGGCTGGAAGGGCCAGCTCCTGCGCACGCTCTACTACGAGACCGAGCCCTACCTCGCCGGCGGCCACAGCCAGATCACCCGCGACCAGCGCGTCGCGGCGGCCAAGCGCGAGCTCTCCGACAAGCTCGCGGGCTGGAGCGATGCCGAGAAGGCCGCCTATGTCGAGCGCCACTATCCGCCCTACTGGCTGCGCGTCGACCTCCCCAGCAAGCTGAACCACGCCGAGTTCATCCGGGCGGCCGACCGGGCCGGCAGGAAGCTCGCCACCCGCGTGACGCCGCGCGCCTTCCAGGGCGTGACCGAGATCACGGTGCTGGCCTCCGACCACCCGCGCCTCCTGTCGATCATCGCCGGGGCCTGCGCGGTGGCGGGCGCCAACATCGTCGACGCCCAGATCTACACGACCACCGACGGCCTCGCCCTCGACACGATCTACGTCAGCCGCGAGTTCACCGACGACGGCGACGAGCAGCGCCGCGGCAGCCGCGTCTCGGCCCTGATCGAGAAGGCGCTCGCCGGCGAGGAGCGGCTGCCGGAGCAGATCGAGCGCAAGGCGCTGGCCAAGCCCCGCGTCAAGGCCTTCCAGCTGCCGACCGACGTGATCGTCAACAACTCCTGGTCCGACCGCTTCACCGTCATCGAGGTGTCGGGCCTCGACCGCCCCGGCCTCCTCTACGACCTGACCCGCGCCATCTCGGACCTGAACCTGAACATCGCCTCCGCCCACATCGCCACCTTCGGAGAACGCGCCGTGGACGTCTTCTACGTCACCGACCTCTTCGGCCAGAAGGTCGAGGCCAAGGCGCGCGAGCGTGTCGTGCGCGAACGCATGATGAAGGCCTTCGACGGCACCCGCGACGAGGCCGGGCCGGCCCCAAAGCGCGCCAGCGCCGGCTAGCGGCCGGCAAGCGGGTCCAAGCCGGCCGGACCGCGAACAGTCGGGGGGATAACCCGGCCGGACTCCGTCCGTTCTGGCGACAGCCGCGCCTGCCTGCGTTATAAGCAGGTCCCATCCGGCGGAGCGCGCATGTCCCTCGTCCGCAACTTCATGAGCGTCGGCGCCGCCACCCTGGCGAGCCGGGTGCTCGGTTTCCTGCGCGACACCCTGATCGCCGCCGCGCTCGGCACCGGTCCGGTCGCGGACGCCTTCGTGGTCGCCTTCCGGCTGCCCAACCTGTTCCGCCGCCTCTTCGCCGAGGGCGCCTTCAACGCCGCCTTTGTGCCCCTCTACGCCCGCGTGCTCGAGGCCGAGGGGGAGGGCGGCGCCCGCCGCTTCGCCGCCGACGTGCTGGCCGTCCTGCTGGTCGCGGTGCTCGCCTTCTCGGGCCTCGCCATGCTGGCCGCGCCGGGGCTGGTCTGGGTGCTCGCGCCCGGCTTCGCGGCCGACCCGGAGAAGTTCGGCCTCGCCACGCTCCTGACGCGGATCTGCTTCCCCTACCTGGCCGCCATGGCGCTGATCGCGCTGATGGGCGGCATCCTCAACGCGCACCGCCGCTTCCTCGCCGCCGCGCTCGCCCCCGTGCTCCTCAACCTCGTGCTGATCGCGGCGCTGCTCGCCGCCCTTTCGGCCGGCCTCGCCCGCACCCGCGAGGCGGGCATCTGGCTCGCCGCCGGCGTTTCCCTCGCCGGCCTCGCCCAGCTCGCGCTGGTGACCGTCGCGGTAAGCCGCGCCGGCTGGGCCCCGCGCCTCGTCCGCCCGCGCTGGACGCCCTCGGTCGCCCGGCTCCTCCGGTTGGCGGTGCCGGGCGCGATCGCGGGCGGCATCGCCGAGATCAACATCGTGGTCGGCACCATGATCGCCTCCCTGTCGGCGGGCTCGGTGGCGTTCCTCTACTATGCCGACCGCGTCTACCAGCTCCCCCTCGGTCTCGTCGGGGTCGCGGTCGGAACCGTCCTGTTGCCCGAGATCGCCCGCCAGCTCCGCGCCGACCGCGAGGACCTGGCGCTGGCGGCCCAGAACCGCAGCCTGGAATTCGCCGCGGTCCTGACCCTGCCCGCCGCCGTCGCCCTGGTGGTCGCGGCGCAGCCGATCGTCGAGGTCCTGTTCGAGCGCGGCGCCTTCGGCCCGCAGGACACCCAGGCGACCGCCGAGGCGCTCCTGGGCTTCGGCTACGGCCTGCCGGCCTTCGTCTTCGTCAAGGTCTTCGCCCCGGGCTTCTTCGCCCGCGAGGACACCCGCACCCCGATGGTGGTCGGCGCCGTCTCGGTGGCGGTCAACGTCGCCCTGTCGCTCGCCCTCTATCCCGTCTTCGAGCACGTCGCGATCGCCCTCGCCACCTCGGCGGCCGGCTGGGTCAACGCGCTCCTGCTCTGGGGCCTCCTGGTCCGCCGCGGCCACTGGCGCGCCGACGGCGAGCTCGAGCACCGCCTGCCGCGCATCGCCGGCGCGGCCGCCGCCATGGGGGTCGTCGTCTGGCTCCTGGCCGACCTGCTGGAAGGCTGGACCGGGGCCGAGAACCCGCTGCCCGTCAAGCTCGGCGCGCTGGCGCTCCTCTGCGGTTCCGGCTTCGTCGTCTTCTTCGCCCTGGCGCATCTCATGGGCGGCGTCGACCTGCGCCGCCTCCGGGCCCTCGTCGCCCGCGAGCGGACCGCCGCGGCCGAATAGTCGCGCCGCCACGGCCCCTGCCGGCTCGTGCCCGATCCGGCGCCCCGCCCCTTGCTCCCGTCCCGCACATCGCCTAAGACCCCGCGACCCGCGAGGACTTGCCCATGACCGACGCCCCCCAGACCACCTTCGAACCGCTCGTCTTCTCGGGCGTCCAGCCGACCGGCAACCTGCATCTCGGCAACTACCTCGGCGCCATCCAGCGCTTCGTCGCCATGCAGGACACCCACCCCTGCATCTATTGCGTGGTCGACCTGCACGCCATCACGGCGACGCTCGTCCAGCCGGACCTGGTCCAGCAGACCCGCGAGGTCACGGCCGCGTTCCTGGCCGCCGGCATCGACCCGAAGCGGAACATCGTCTTCAACCAGAGCCGGGTCCACGAGCACGCCGAGCTCGCCTGGGTGTTCAACTGCGTCGCCCGCCTCGGCTGGCTGAACCGCATGACCCAATTCAAGGACAAGGCCGGCAAGGACCGCGAGAACGCCTCGACGGGCCTCTACGCCTACCCGAACCTGATGGCCGCCGACATCCTGGTCTACCGCGCCACCCACGTGCCCGTGGGCGAGGACCAGAAGCAGCATCTCGAGCTCGCCCGCGACATCGCCCAGAAGTTCAACAACGACTTCGCGGGCCGCATCGCCGAGCTCGGCCTCGGCGACGCCTTCTTCCCGCTCCCCGAGCCGCTCATCCAGGGCCCGGCGACGCGCGTCATGAGCTTGCGCGACGGCACCAAGAAGATGTCGAAGTCGGACCCCTCCGACTATAGCCGCATCAATCTGACCGACGACCAGGACACGATCGCCCAGAAGTTCCGCAAGGCGAAGACCGACCCCGAGCCCCTGCCGACCGAGCCGAAGGGCCTGGAGAACCGCCCCGAGGCCGACAACCTCGTCGGCATCTACGCCGCCCTCTCGGGCGACACCCGCGAGGCCATCCTCGGCCAGTACGGCGGCGGCCAATTCTCCACCTTCAAGCAGGCCCTGACCGACCTCGCCGTCACCAAGCTCGCCCCCATCAACGCCGAGATGAAGCGCCTCCTGGCCGACCCCGGCCACATCGACGCGGTCCTGAAGGACGGCGGCGAGCGCGCGAGCGCCATCGCCGCGCCCGTGATGGACGCGGTGAAGGACGTGGTGGGGTTTCTGAGGTGACGATACCGTTTGGCTAACTAACGATGGGTCCTTATAGACTCCGGTGTAATAACGACAAACATACGTCGGTCTCTTGAGTCTTGGCCAACGTTCCATTCGTGGTCAATTAAGGAGAGGGCAACCAGCAAACGTTCAGCTGTGCGTGACTCTCGACATCTTTCAAACCTAATCAGGCTGAGCGTCTTAAATCGTCGCCGGCCGACTCCGGTGCGAGCTGCGATAGCCTTAAAATCGGGATCTAAGGTCACAAGTACGGCGTTGTTTGCTTCAGCTACGGCCGCAACTAATGTATCGGGCGAGTCAGGAGCGGTTTTTGTTCGTAAACGAATTACATTTCGGCTTTGCCCTTCCAGAGCTTTCGCCACAGACTCCGGTACGCAATGGTCAATGAAGAAACGCATACTTGTAGGACTCGATTACGCAGCGCTCGTCTGTCCATGTTGGAGGGCAGCTTCGATGTCCTCCGCAGTCAGATCTGGATACTCCTCAATAATCTGATCCGCTGAATAGCCGTCCTCATGAAATCGCTGGATTGCTGATACGGGTATGCGGGTGCCCGCGATTACCCAGGCATTTCTCGCAACGGTTTTGTGACGCATTACTTGCCCTTGCGTTCCTTCACGACGCGCTCGGAGCTTCAGTATCTCTGCTTTCGTTTCTTCGATCATGTTAGTGAGGGGAAGTTCCATCACGTATTGGCCAGACAGCACCGCCTCAGGTTTTCCGGTTTCAGGATTCACGAAAATGACCTCCCGGTTGATGACGAACAGGGTTGTCTTGGTCCACAGTTGATCCTTGAGATGACTAAGCTTGTCGGCGACCTTGCGAAGGTGCTGCAGTGGAACTTTGTTCTGGATACGCAGAATCTCAAGAGTCTTAAGTGCCACCATGTCCTTAAATGAATAGAATCTGCTGTATGCTGCGCTTGAGCTGTCTTCAACGTAGCTTGGAGTAAAAAAGTTTGTCTTCGCCCAATAGCGTAGCCTCCCCTTCGACAGGGATGTGATTCGTGTCACCTGTTCCTCAGAGAAAGCAGCAATAATGCTGCTTACATCAAGAGATGGTGGTTCTAGGGGTTCAGTAGGTTTTCTTTGCATGAGTTCGTCTTCTATCTCGACCTCTTAGCACACCGTTCGCAAAAAGGAAATTACGGTTGATTCGATTGTCTAGCTGCCAGGTAGAGTAGAGTTTAGAATGTGTGCGTCGCTTCGTGCCGCTCGCAGCCTCACACCACCCGCCAAACCGCCCCGGTCCCCCGGTCCCGCACCAGATCCACCCGCCCGCCGTCCCAGTGATAGTCAAGGTGCCGCGCCTGCCTCACCCCGGCGGCGAGGTCGGGGAAGAACAGTCCCGCGCAGTCCCCGCCCGGCATCCGCACGCTCGGATACACGATCCCCTCCGATCCGGCCGCCCTGAGCGCCGCCCCGAAGGCCTGGGCGGCGGCATAGTCGTCCGGGTCGAGGAGCGGTTCGCGGCCGGGGAGGGGGCGGATGTCGTGGAGGTCGGCCCGGACGTCGAGCAGGATTTCGCGGAACTGGCTTGTCCAGCCGGGCGCCTCGGCGGTCGAGGCCATGAAGCGGGCGTGGTGGTGGATCGTTTCGAACAGCGCGACCTCGAAGCTCCGGCCGACATAGAGCACGCCCAGCCGCCCGTCCGAGAAGCGGCTCGGCCGGTCCGGGCTCGTGTGCGTGAAGGGCGCCATCAGGGCGGAGGCGCCCGGCCCCGATACCCGCCGCTCCGGCGGCACCAGGTCGAGCGCCCCGATCGTCTCCATCAGGCGCGGGTTGGTCTTCGTCTCCGCGGCGATCAGGAGTGGCCAGTCGGCCGGGTCGGCGATGTCCTCGAAGAGGTCGATCGGCGGATGCCGGCTGCGGATGATCCGGACCGCTCCCGGCCAGTCCACGGCCGCGACCGGCACCGCGCCCGCATCGATCACCACGCGCCCCGCTCGGCGTCGAGGAGCCGCCGCACCCGCATCAGGTCCGTCAGCTCGCCCCCGAGCATGACGTCCAGCGCCGAGCGGCCCGCGAAGGCCGCGTTCGGCGCCCTGATCCAGCGGTAGCCGCGCTCGGGCTCGGCGAAGACGATGCGCAGCGCCTTGTGGATGCCCATCAGGTTGGAGAGCCGCGCCTTCCGGTCCCGGTCCATGCGGCCGGTCGCGCCCGCCTTCCAGCGCGCGAAGGTCCGCGCCGGCAGGTCGAGCAGCACCGACGCCTCCGCGTCCGACACGCCCCAGCGGGCGAAGAGCCTCAGCGCCGCGCGGAACATCGCGGCCGCCTCCGCGTCGGTGATGGGACCGGGCCGGACGTCGCCGGCCTCGGTCGGCACGGGAAGGAGCGAAGCCATGCGAGCATCTCCGGTCATATGGCATCAAGATAGGCCCGACAATGCCGTTCGGCAATCCCGCCGGCCCAAGCCGTCCCTTGCCGCCGCCCCCGCCGCGTCCTAGCATCACCCCATGGTCCAGCGGCGCCGATCCCTCGAAGAAGGCCACAAGCGCAAGTTCCTCGTCGTCGTCGACGAGACGCCCGAATGCGACCGCGCGCTCGTCTACGCGGCGCGCCGGGCCGAGCGGACGGGCGGCGCCCTGGTGCTCCTCTTCGTCATCGACGACCAGGATTTCCGCGGCTTCCTCGGCGTCGAGCAGATGATGCGCCAGGAGGCCCGCCAGGCCGCCGAGTTGACTCTCGGCAAGGCCGCCGCGCACGCCCGCTCGGTCGCCCGGATCGACCCGGAACTGGTCGTCACCGAGGGCACGCGCTCCCAGGAGGTCCAGAAACTGATCGAGCGCGATCTCGACATCGCCATCCTGGTGCTCGCCGCCGGGGTCTCCTCCGAGGGGCCCGGCCCGCTCGTCACCGCGCTCGCCGGCCGGGCCGCCGGCTCCTTCCCCATCCCCATCACGATCGTGCCCGGCGACATGAGCGACGAGGACCTCGCCGCCGTCGCCTGAAGCCCCGCCGGCCGCCGCCGACGCCGTTGCGCCATGCCCGGATTCGGCCTATCCCGTCCCGGATACCTCCCCCGCGCCGCTCGGCGCTTGATCCGGCGCGGGCCCGGCTTACCTTACCTCTCACCATGCTCCGGGCCTTGAACCCGAGAGGAGGACGAGAATGTTCATCCAGACCGAGACGACGCCCAATCCCGCGACCCTGAAGTTCATCCCGGGCCGGGTCGTCCTGCCCGACGGCACCGAGGATTTCCGCACGCCCGACGAGGCGGTCCGCTCCCCGCTCGCCGAGAAGCTCTTCGGCATTGAGGGCGTCTCGGGCGTCTTCTTCGGCCACGACTTCGTCACCGTGACGAAGGCCGGCGCGGAGTGGCCCCACCTGAGGCCCGCGATCCTCGGCGTCATCATGGAGCACTTCATGTCCGGCGCGCCGGTCATGCGGGACTCCGGCGGCGACGAGCCCGTGGCCGGCGAGGAGTTCTTCGATCCCTCGGACGCCCAGACGGTCGCCACCATCAAGGAACTCCTGGAGACCCGGGTCCGCCCGGCGGTCGCCAACGACGGCGGCGACATCACCTTCAAGGGCTTCCGCGACGGGGTCGTGTACCTCAACATGAAGGGCGCCTGCGCGGGCTGTCCGTCCTCCACCGCGACGCTCCGCCACGGCATCCAGAACCTGCTCCGCCACTTCCTGCCGGACGTCCAGGAGGTCCGCGCGGCCTGACCGCGCGGCGCCGCCCGGAGCGGCCTTCCTGACGCGGAGGTGACCGAAAGTCGCCTCGACAGCCGGCCCCCGCGCGCGTCAAATGCCGCGATGCTGACCCTCGCCCTCGACACGGCCCTCGATGCCTGCGCGGTCGCGCTCCTTCGCGACGGGCGCATCCTCGCGGCCGTGACCCGCGACATCGGCCGCGGCCATGCCGAGGTCCTGATGGCCGTGGTCGCGGAGGCGCTGGCGGCGGCCGGCGGGCTCCGCATCAAGGACTGCGACCGCTTCGGCGTGACCGTGGGTCCCGGCAGCTTCACCGGCATCCGCGTCGGCCTCGCCGCCGCCCGCGGCTTCGGGCTCGCCGCCGGCCGACCGGTCGTGCCCGTCACCACCCTCGAGGCCATCGCGGCCGACGCCGCTGGCTCAACGGACCCGCAGGCGCCCATCCTGGTCGCCCTCGACGCCCGCCGAGGCGAGGTCTACGCCGGTCTTTTCGCCGCCGCCCCGGGATCCGAGCCCGTCCCGCTCTCGGCCCCCGCCGCCCTCCCGCTCGCCGAGGCCGCCGCCCTGGCGGTGCGCGCCGGAGCCGTCCTCGCCGGCTCGGGCGCCGCCCTGGTGGCCGCCGCCGCGCCATCCCCGCTGCGCATCCTCGGCGAGGCCCGCTACCCCCGTGTCGAGACCGTCGCGCGCCTGGCGGCCGCCCGCCCGGCCCCCGGGCGCCCCCCCGGACCCGTCTATCTCCGCGCCGCCGATGCCAAGCCGCAGGAGGGGTTCCGCATCCCCCGCGCGCCCGAGGCCGGGGCGCCCGCCCACGCCCGGCCATGAGCGGCCTCCTCTGGTGGTTCGAACCCCCGCCGGTCTCCATCGAGACCGCGCGGTCGGGCGACGTCCCCGAACTCGCCGCCATCCATGCCGCCTCCTTCGCGCACCAGTGGAGCGCCGACGAACTGCGCGAGCTGCTGCGCGACCCGGCCGTCCTGTGCCTCGTCGCCCGCCGCGCCAATCTCTTCGGCACCCGCCGGGCGGTCGGCTTCCTGCTCGTCCGGGCCGCCGCCGACGAGGCCGAGATCCTGACCGTGGCGGTCGACCCCCGCAACCGCGGCCGGCGCATCGGCCGGCAGCTCGTCGAGGCCGGCTTCCGCAAGCTCTACGGCGAGCGGATCCGGACCGTCTTCCTGGAGGTCGACGGCGGCAACGCGCCGGCCGTCGCGCTCTACCGCCGCCTGGGTTTCCGCCAGGTCGGCGAACGCAAGGGCTACTACCGGTCGGCCTCCGGCCCGGCGACCTCCGCGCTTGTCATGCGGGCCGATCTCGGCTAATCGCGCTGGCGTCGAGACCGGGAGAATGCGGCCTTGAACGCAGCCGAAGAGTCCAGCACACCGGAACCGACCCTCGAGGAGCAGTGCGAGGCGAGCGGCATGCGCATGACCGAGCAGCGCCGCGTCATCGCCCGGGTGATCGCCTCCGCGGACGATCATCCCGACGTCGAGGAGCTGCACCGCCGCGCCGCTGCCGTCGACCGCCGCATCTCGATCTCCACGGTCTACCGGACCGTGAAGCTCTTCGAGGACGCCGGCATGATCGAGCGCCACGATTTCCGCGATGGCCGCGCCCGCTACGAGCCCGTGCCGGAGGAGCACCACGACCACCTGATCGATCTGCGCTCCGGCCGCGTCATCGAGTTCCGCAGCGAGGACATCGAGAAGCTGCAGGAGATCGTCGCCCGCGAGCTCGGCTTCCGCCTCGTCGACCACCGGCTGGAACTCTACGGCGTCCCCCTCGACGACAAGGACAAGGGCCCGGCCCGGTGACCCGTCCCGCCCGCGCGGCGGGACCGCCGCCCCCGGTCGTCCTCGAGCCCGCGCCGGGCCGCCCGCCTCTCGTCGGCCGCCTGCGCGGGACGCTCGCCGTCCTGTGGCTCGCCCTCCTGACCCTCGCGGCCGTGCCGCTGCAGGCCCTCGCCGTCCGGCGCGGCTGGCCCCTGGCCGCGACCCTCCCGGTCTGGTGGCACCGCCGGGCTCTCTCGGCCGTCGGGGCGCGGCTGACCGTCCACGGGGCGCCCTGCCGCGACCGCCCGCTCCTGGTGACGCCCAACCACGTGTCCTGGCTCGACATCTGCCTCGTCGGCAGCCTTCTCCCGGTCGCCTTCGTGGCCAAGTCCGAGATCGCCGGCTGGCCCCTCTTCGGCTTCCTCGCCAAGCTGCAGCGCAGCCTCTTCGTCGACCGCAGCCGGCGCACCGACACTGCCCGCGTCAGCCACGAGATGGCGGCCCGCATGTCGGCCGGCATCCCGGTCGTCCTCTTCCCGGAGGGGACCTCCTCGGACGGCGTGCACGTGCTGCCCTTCCGCTCCGCCCTGATCGGCGCCGCCCGCGCCGCCATCCTGAAGGGCGGGCACGAGCGCGTCTGGGTCCAGCCCCTGGCCCTCGCCTTCACGCGCCGCGGCGGCCTGCCGGTCGGCCATGCCGGCCGGCCCCGCATCGGCTGGTACGGCGACATGGACATGGTCCCGCACCTTCTCGCCACCCTGTTCGGGCCGCCGCTCGACGTCGAGCTCGTCTGGGGCGAGCCCATCCCCTTCGACGAGACGAGCGACCGCAAGCTTCTCGCCCGCGCCCTTGAGCGCGAGGTGCGCCGGCTCTCGGCCGCCGCCCGCCGCGGCCGAGAGCCGGCCCCGGGCGGGCTCCCGGCCGCCCCCGCCCCGACCGGCGTCGTCCCCGCGGGGCCGTAGGGCCCCGGCGGCCACGCCGCTATTCTCTCCGGCTCCGTTTCGCGCTATCAGAGCCTGGGGAGACCGGCGGTCGCGCGCCGCCCGCGCCGTCCCCGAGAACCGATCGCGAGCCTGATGACCGAGACGAAGAAAGTCCTCGTGCGCACCTACGGGTGCCAGATGAACGTCTACGATTCCGAGCGGATGACCGATGTTCTCGCGCCCGAGGGCTATGAGCCGACGGACAGCCTCGACGAGGCCGACCTGGTCCTGCTCAACACCTGCCACATCCGCGAGAAGGCCGCCGAGAAGGTCTATTCGGACATCGGCCGCCTGCGCCGCCTGAAGGACGAGCGGGCGCTCGAAGGCCGGGCACTGACCATCGGGGTCGCCGGCTGCGTCGCCCAGGCGGAGGGCCGCGAGATCATGCGCCGCGCCCCCGCGGTCGACCTCGTCGTCGGCCCGCAGAGCTACCACCGCCTCCCCGAGCTCCTGGCGGAGGCCACGGACCGCCGCCGCCCCGTCGAGACCGACTTCGCCATCGCGGAGAAGTTCGACGCCATGCCGGCGACCCCGGCCGTCCGCATCGCCGCGCGCGGGCCGACCGCCTTCCTGACCATCCAGGAGGGCTGCGACAAGTTCTGCACCTTCTGCGTCGTCCCCTACACGCGCGGCGCCGAGGTCTCCCGCCCGCTCGACCGCATCGTCGAGGAGGCCGAGCGCCTCGCCGCCGCCGGCGTGCGCGAGGTCACGCTCCTCGGCCAGAACGTCAACGCCTGGCACGGCCTCGGCCCTGACGGGCGGGAATGGACGCTCGGTCGCCTGTGCGAGCGCCTCGCCCGCGTGCCCGGCCTCGCGCGCATCCGCTACACGACCAGCCACCCGCGCGACATGGACGACGCCCTGATCGCGGCCCACCGGGAACTGCCGCAGCTCATGCCCTACCTGCACCTGCCGGTGCAGTCCGGCTCCGACCGCATCCTCAAGGCCATGAACCGCCGCCACACCGCGGCGGACTATCTGCGCCTCGTCGAGCGTATCCGCGCCGCCCGCCCCGACATCGCGCTCTCGGGCGACTTCATCGTCGGCTTCCCCGGCGAGACCGACGCTGACTTCGCCGACACGCTCGCCCTGATCGAGGCGGTCGGCTATGCCTCCGCCTTCACCTTCAAGTATTCCCCCCGCCCCGGCACGCCCGCCTCCACGCGCGACGACCAGGTCTCGGAACGGATCAAGGCGGAACGGCTTTCGGCGCTGCAGGCGGCGATCGACGCCCAGACGAAAGCCTTCAATGCGAGCCGTAAGGGCATGGTGATGGACATCCTGGTCGAGAAGGCGGGACGCCATGCGGGCCAGTTGGTCGGCCGCTCGCCCTGGCTCCAGCCCGTCCACGTCGACGGCCCGGCCTCCCTCGTCGGCGAGATCGTCGAGGTCCGCGTCGACGACGTCGCGGGCTACAGCCTCTTCGGCGCGGTCGTGGGCGAAGGCCCCTTGCCCGCCGGCGCGGCGCATCCCCATATCCGCACCTTCACCAAGGAACCGGCGCGACCAACCGCCGGAGGAGCGCACGGTTGAAAGAGGCCACCACCCGCCCTGAGCCGACCTTCCCGGTCGTGGCTCACGCCTCCGACCTCACCCACGTGGTGCTCGCCTTCGACGACAACCGGCTCGTCGGCGACCTCTACGGCCAGTTCGACCAGAACCTCGCCGAGATCGAGCGCCGCCTCGGCGTCACCGCGATCGCGCGCGGCAATCAGGTGACCATCAAGGGCCCGCACCAGGCCTGCGAGCGCGCCCGCATGGTCCTGGAGAGCCTCTACGAGCGGCTCCAGCAGGGCGGCGACGTCCACCCCGGCGACGTCGACGGCGCCATTCGCCTCGCCGAGGCGACCGACGCGCAGCTGCCGCTGCCCACCCTCGAGCCGAAGGGCCGCTTCTCCCCGGCCCAGATCGCCACCCGCAAGAAGACCGTGGTGGCCCGCACGGCCGGCCAGGACGCCTATATCCGCGCCATGGACCGCGCCGACCTGGTCTTCGGCATCGGCCCGGCCGGCACCGGCAAGACCTATCTGGCGGTCGCCTACGCGGCCGCCCTGATCGAGCGCGGCGACGCCAGCCGCCTGATCCTGTCGCGGCCGGCCGTCGAGGCCGGCGAGCGCCTCGGCTTCCTCCCCGGCGACATGCGCGAGAAGGTCGATCCCTATCTCCGCCCGCTCTACGACGCCCTCTACGACATGATGCCCGCCGAGAAGGTCGAGCGCGGCCTGCAGTCGGGCATGATCGAGGTGGCGCCGCTCGCCTTCATGCGCGGCCGCACCCTGTCGAACGCGGTGGTTCTGCTCGACGAGGCGCAGAACTGCACCACCATGCAGATGAAGATGTTCCTGACCCGGCTCGGCGAGAACTCCAAGATGATCGTCACCGGCGACCCGACCCAGGTCGACCTCGGCCCGGGCCAGAAGTCCGGTCTCGTCGACGCCCTGGAGATCCTCAGGGGCGTCAAGGGCGTCGTCACCGTCGGCTTCACCGAGAAGGACGTGGTCCGCCACGAGCTGGTGGCCCGCATCGTCAAGGC
This sequence comes from Prosthecomicrobium sp. N25, assembly GCF_037203705.1. Lineage (NCBI taxonomy): Bacteria > Pseudomonadati > Pseudomonadota > Alphaproteobacteria > Hyphomicrobiales > Kaistiaceae > Prosthecomicrobium > Prosthecomicrobium sp. N25. The sequence continues at coordinate 111,123 of NZ_JBBCAT010000002.1, read as the reverse complement.
CTACGACGACGTCTCGCGCGAGCGCCTGGCCGCGGCGGCGGCGGCGGGCTCCGCCGGGAGCGCCCGGCCGTGACCGACCGACCTCCAGGTCCGGGTCCGGTCGCGGTCGACATCCTGGTCGAGGCCGCGGACTGGGGCTCGGAAGCCGACTGGCGCCCGCTGGTCGAGGTTGCCGTCGCCGCCACGGTGGCGGCCGGGGCCTTCGAGGCGCCCGCCGGGGCCGAGGTCTCGGTGGTCCTGACGGACGACGCCCGGATCCGCGTGCTCAACCGCGACTTCCGCGGCTTCGACAAGCCCACCAACGTGCTGTCGTTTCCCGGCTCTGACGAGGACGAGGACCTCGGCCCGCTGCTGGGCGACATCGTGGTGGCCCGCGAGACCGCCGCGCGGGAGGCGCTCGACGAAGGCCGCCCGCTCGCGCATCATGTCTCCCACCTCATCGTTCACGGCCTCCTGCATCTGGTCGGCTACGATCACGAGGAGGAGGCGGACGCCGAGGCCATGGAGCGGCTCGAGACCCGCATCCTGGCCGGGCTTGGAATACCGGACCCCTATGCCGGCACCGTCCCGGAGACGGCGGGTGGCGGGGCGATCGAGACGAAGGCGAGATGAGCGACATCCAGAATACGGGACAGAACGGCGGGTCCCCGGCCCATGACGGCGGCGAGGGCCGCGAGGGCGACAGTCGGTCCGGCGAGAGCTGGATCGACCGATTGATGACCGCGGTCGGGCTGAAGCCCTCGACCGCTTCCCTGCGCGACCATCTCGAGACGGTCCTGGAGACCGAGGCCGCCGGCGACGCGACCTTCACGCCCGAGGAGCGGGCGATGATCCGCAACATCCTCCGCCTGCGCGAGACGCGCGTGGAGGACGTGATGGTGCCCCGCTCCGAGATCACCGCCATCGCGGCCGACGTGACGCTGACCGAGCTGATGCTCGCCTTCAAGGAGTCCGGCCACAGCCGCATGCCGGTCTACCGGGAGAGCCTGGACGACGCGAGTGGCATGGTCCACATCCGCGACCTCATGGGCCACATCGCCGAGGAGGCGACCGTGCGCGCCTCCCTGGTCGAGACCCGGGAGGAGCGTTCGGCCGGCATCTACCTGACCCAGGTCGACCTCTCCCGCCGCCTGGAGGACGCCGGCCTGATCCGCCCGGTGCTGTTCGTGCCCGCCTCCATGCCGGCGACCGATCTCCTCGCCCGCATGCAGGCGAACCGCATCCAGATCGCGCTGGTCATCGACGAGTTCGGCGGGGTCGACGGCCTCGTCAGCCTGGAGGACATCGTCGAGACGGTCGTGGGCGATATCGAGGACGAGCACGACATCGCCGAGGAGGCCGCCGACGTCGTGCCGGCCGGGGAGGGGACCTGGATCGTCGACGGGCTCGTCGAGCTCGACGACGTCGCCGCCGCGACCGGGATCCGCTTCGAGGGCGAGGCCCTGCCGGAGGACGTCGAGACGATCGGCGGCCTTGTCTTCGCGCTCGCCGGCCGCATGCCGGCCATCGGCGAGGTGGTCCGCTCCGAGAAGCTGCCCGGCGTCGCCCTCGAGGTGCTCGATGCGGATTCGCGCCGGGTCAAGCGCCTGCGCGTCTCCGGCATGGCGGCCCGGCCCGACGACCTGACCCTGCGCCGCCTCGGCGCCGCTTGACGGGTGCCGGCCGCCGGGGCGAAGCAGGCAGGATGTGCCTGGACCTTGATTCGGCCGGAGGCGCCCGATGATCGAACGCCTCGCCGACGCCGTCCTGCTGGCCTGGGGCTGGCGCCGCGCCGCGATCGGCATGGGAGCCGGCGCGCTCGCCGCCCTCGCGCAGGCCCCGCTCCACCTCTTCCCGGTCCTCTGGGTCTCGCTCCCGGTTCTCGTCCTGCTCCTCGACGGCGCGGTCGCGCCCGGCCCGGACGGCACGGTGATCCGCCCCTGGCGGTCCTTCTTCGCCGTCGGCTGGCTCTTCGGCTTCGGCTACTTCCTGGCCGGGCTCTGGTGGGTCGGCGCCGCCTTCACGGTCGACCTCGCCCAGTTCGGCTGGCTCCTGCCGATCGCGCTCGCGGCCCTGTCCGGCGGCCTCGCCCTCTTCATGGGCCTCGGCGCGATCCTCGCCCGCGCAGGCTGGCGCGACGGCCCGGCCCGCATCCTCGCGCTCGCCTGCGGGCTCGCCCTCTCCGAATGGCTGCGCGGCCACGTGCTGACCGGCTTCCCCTGGAATGCGCTCGGCTACGGCCTCGCCGCCGACGACCGGCTCATGCAGGCCGCCTCCCTGGTCGGGATCGAGGGCATGACCCCGCTCGCCGTGCTGATCTTCGCGAGCCCCACCGCCCTGTTCGGTCCTGGCCGCGGCCGGCGTGCGGCGGCGCTCGGCGGCCTCGCCGTCCTGGCCGGGATCTACGGCTTCGGTGCCTGGCGCCTGTCGGGGGCCGACGCGGCCGGGTTCGAGCCGGGGGTGCGTCTGCGCATCATGCAGCCGGCCGTCGACCAGTGGCGAAAGTGGAAGCCTGAGTTCCGGGCCGAGATCCTGAACCGCTACGTCGAGCTGTCGGCTGGGCCGGACGGCCGGGGCCTGAACGGCGTCACGCACCTGATCTGGCCGGAATCGGCCTTCCCCTTCTTCCTCGCCCACGAGGCCTGGGCGCTTTCGACCATCGCCGACCTCCTGCCGCCCGGGACGACGCTGTTGACCGGCGCCATCCGGGCCGAGCCGCCGTCGGCGGGAGAGACGCGCCCTCGGGTCTACAACTCCGTCTTCGCCGTCCGCGACGATGCCGAGATCCTGGCCGCTTACGACAAGGTCCACCTCGTCCCCTTCGGCGAGTACCTGCCCTGGCAGGACACCCTGGAGAGCCTGGGCCTGCGCCAATTGACGCACCTGCGAGGCGGCTTTTCCGCAGGTCCCAAGCTGCGGACGTTGCGGATCCCCGGAACGCCACCTCTGTCTGCACTCGTCTGCTACGAAGCAATCTTTCCGAGTGCCGCCATCGATCCCGCCGACCGCCCTTCCTGGCTCCTCAACGTCACCAACGACGGGTGGTTCGGAATAACGCCGGGCCCCTATCAGCATCTCCACCAAGCGAGACTTCGTGCCGTCGAGGAAGGGCTACCCCTTGTCAGGGCAGCAAATTCTGGCGTCTCCGCGGTGATCGACGCCTTTGGGCGAGTTCAGACCAAACTACCTCTGGGAGAGAGCGGAGTGATCGACGCCGGCCTTCCGCGATCGATAGCGGCGCCCTTCTACACGGCCTGGCGTCATTTCCACCTCTGGGTCGTAATCGCCGGCATGCTCTTCTTAGGATTAACCGCGCCGCGCAAGTTTTCTCGTTATGCGCTCATTGACGCGACCATATGCGACCAGCCATGATGCAATCACGGGTCTATTGGACTCGCTGATGGACGACCGTGTCTCGACCTTCCCCGAAATTGCGCGGGGCCAGGGAGAGATGCGTGCGCGCTGATGCAGGAGAAGGAGTCCGGGAACCGACGCGTCGCCGGGAGGCGACGTCAAGAAAATCGAAAGACGTGGAACAAAGGTGCCAAATGGCCAGTAAAAAATCCCCCAATCCCATCGATATCCATGTCGGCAGCAGGGTGCGGCTGCGCCGGATGATGCTTGGAATGAGCCAGGAGAAGCTTGGAGAGCATCTCGGGATCACGTTCCAGCAGATTCAGAAGTACGAGAAGGGGACCAATCGGATCGGGGCCAGCCGGCTCCAGGCGATCGCCCGCGTCCTCAACGTCCCGGTGGCCTTCTTCTTCGAGGACGCCCCCGGCATGACCCCGGTCGCCGGCAACCAGGGCTTCGAGGAGTCCAACGCCGCATCCTACGTCGTCGACTTCCTGTCGTCGTCGGAGGGCCTCTCCCTCAACAAGGCCTTCGTCCGCATCCGCGACGCGAAGGTCCGCCGCAAGATCGTCGATTTGGTCCGCAGCATCGCGGGCGAGGACGAGGAATAGGGCCGAGCCGTCCCGCGACCGGTTCCGGTCCGCGACCCTGCCCGCACGCGGCCTGCTGACTTCGGATGGGTGGATCCGAAGTCTTCGGGCTCACTTCCGATGATCTGAGGAGTGCGATCGACGAAATTCCGGCTTCAGCTGCGTTAGGGTTTACAAAGGATTGACGAGAGGTCCAGCCCCCCGACGCGCCGATGACCGGACTTCGGGTTGACCGGCGTCGCACGGGACTGCTAGACGGTCGCGCAGAGCGGGGCCGCCCCGCTCGACCTATTGCCGTCCCAGATCCGGAAAGGTTTCACAGTGGCCCGGTCGAACTACGTCTTCACCAGCGAGTCCGTGGCCGAGGGCCACCCCGACAAGGTCTGCGATCGAATCTCCGACGAGGTCGTCGACGCCTTCTTCCGCCTCGGGCCGGAGGCGGGCTGGGATCCGGCCCACCTGCGTGTCGCGTGCGAAACCCTTGCGACCACCAACCGGATCGTCATCGCGGGCGAGACCCGCGGCCCGGCGGTCATCACCCGCGACCTGATCGCCCACACGGCCCGCATGGCCGTGCGCGACATCGGCTACGAGCAGGACGGCTTCCACTGGGACAAGGCCGAGATCGGCGTCTACCTGCACGCCCAGTCCGCCGACATCGCCGTCGGCGTCGACCAGGCCGGCAACAAGGACGAGGGCGCCGGCGACCAGGGCATCATGTTCGGCTACGCCTGCCGCGAGACCCCGGTGCTGATGCCGGCCCCGATCTACTACGCGCACGAGATCCTCCGCGTCCTCGCCGAGGCCCGCAAGACCGGCCAGGAAAAGGCCCTCGGCCCCGACGCCAAGAGCCAGGTGTCGGTCGCCTACGAGAACGGCAAGGCCGTCCGCGCCACCCAGATCGTGCTCTCCACACAGCACCTGGACGAGAGCCTGTCCTCCGCCGACGTGCGCACCATCGTGGAGCCCTACATCCGCCGGACGCTGCCGGAGGGCTGGATCACGGCCGAGACCGTCTGGCACGTCAACCCGACGGGCAAGTTCGTCATCGGTGGCCCCGACGGCGACGCCGGCCTGACCGGCCGCAAGATCATCGTCGACACCTACGGCGGCGCGGCCCCGCACGGCGGCGGCGCCTTCTCGGGCAAGGATCCGACCAAGGTCGACCGCTCTGCCGCCTACGCGGCCCGCTACCTGGCCAAGAACGTGGTCGCGGCCGAGCTCGCCGACCGCTGCACCATCCAGCTCGCCTACGCGATCGGCGTGTCCCAGCCGCTCGCCGTCTATGTGGACCTGCACGGCACCGGCAAGGTCGACGAGGCGAAGGTCGAGAAGGCGCTGCGCGAGGTGATGGACCTCACCCCCCGCGGCATCCGCACGCACCTCTCGCTGAACCGCCCGATCTACGCCCGGACGTCCGCCTACGGCCACTTCGGCCGGGCCCCGGACGCGGACGGCGGCTTCTCCTGGGAGAAGACCGACCTCACCGGCGCGATCCGCTCCGCCGTCGGCTTCTGAGTCCCGGCGGCGACCGGGTGTCGGGGGCGGGCGAGGCCGAACGGTCGGCAGCCTTCTACGGCCGCCGCAAGGGCAAGCCCCTTCGCGACCGCCAGGCCGAGTTGATCGGCGGGCTCCTGCCCCGCCTCGCCCTCGGCCTCGACCGGCCGGCCCCGGCCGACCTGCGCACGCTCTTCGCCGACCCGGTCGCGGACGTCCACCTGGAGATCGGCTTCGGCGGCGGCGAGCATCTCGTCGCCCGCCTCCGGGCCGAGCCCGGGCTCGGGCTGATCGGCGCCGAGCCCTTCCTGAACGGCATGGCCAAGGCGCTCGCCTCGATCGAGCGCGAGCGGCTCGCCGGTCGCGTCCGCCTGCATCACGCCGACGCCGTCCCGCTCCTCGACTGGCTGCCACCCGCGAGCCTCGGCCGGGTCGATCTCCTCTATGCCGATCCCTGGCCGAAGAAGCGCCACTGGAAGCGCCGCTTCGTCGACCGCGCCAACCTGGACCGCATCGCCCGGGTCCTCCGCCCCGGCGGCATCTTCCGCTTTGCCAGCGATTGGCCGGACTACGTCGACTGGACGCTCCGGCGCCTGCTCGACCACCCGGCCTTCCGCTGGACGGCCCGCGCTTCGGCGGACTGGCATACGCCCTGGCCGGAGTGGCCCGGCACCCGCTACGAGGCCAAGGCGCTCGCGGAGGGCCGCCGGCCGGCCTACCTGACCGCCGAGCGGCTCTGAAGGAGCCGCGGGGATGACGCTCGACCTGCTCCGTCTCGGGCGCCGCCTCCTGGACCGGCTCCGGCCGACCTCGCCGCTGAGCCTCGTCCCCAAGCCGCTCGTCTGCGCCCACCACCCGCTCGTCATCGTCTGGTCCGCCCGGTCCGCCTGCACCTCCACCACCGCGTGGTTCGCAACCGCCTCGGGCTTCGAACCGGATCTGCCCACATCCGGCCTGTCGGTGCACGAATACCGGCGCAAGGTGATCTATGGCAGCCCGTCCTACCGCGCGGCCCTTCGGCGCCCGCTCGACGGCCTGACCGTGGTTCACGTCGCCCGCGACCCCGGCGACCGGGCCGTCTCCACCTTCCGGCACGCGCTCCGGACCGGCTTCGAGGACCGGCGCCTGGCCGCCTCCCCGCTCGGTCCCTTCGACCGCGAGGCCGGCTTCTCTTTCGCGCGCTGGCTGGACTACCTCGAAGCGATCGACATCAGGGCCGGCAACGTCCACTACCGGCCGCAGTGGCATCCGTTCGAGGAGACGCGCCGTCCCGACATCGTGATCCATGTCGGTCGGCAGGACCTCTTCGCGGAACTCGACCGTGTCGGACGGCGGCTGGGACTGCCCGGGTCGATGGACCGTGCCCCGCCGTGGCTCGCGCGCCTCGAGGCGCACAGGGCCGCCCGTCAGGGCGACATCGAAGGCGGCGACCTGTCCGGCCACCCCTTCGGCCGGCTGGCCGCGGCGGGCCGGGAACCCTGGCCCCGCCCCGCCCAGCTCCTCACCCCCGACACGCGCCGTCGTCTCGAAGCACTCTATGCGGTCGATGTCGAGAACTTGATGAGCCGGGTCTGAGCGGCGCCCCCCGGGATCGGATCGCGCCTGTGTCCGTCGCCGCGTCCGGCCGGACCGGCCCCGTCCGCCCGAAATCGCCCGCCCGGTCTTGCGCCCGGCCCGGAATTGGCTATATTCCGGGTCGAGTTCGATATCTCAGTCTGCTCGATGAGAGTACGGTGAGAGTGGGCCCCTCGGGACCCGCTCTTTTTTGTTACCTGAATCCTGTGCCGTCCGGTCCGAATCCGGCGGCGGAGGGGAAGAGGATCCGAAGACACGTGACGCGCCACGAACCGCGCATCATCGCCGAGACCGGTCTCGACGCCCGCGTCGCCGCGATCGCCGAGCCGGTGATCGAGGACCTCGGCTACCGGCTGGTCCGCGTGAAATGCTCGAACCGCAACGGCTTCACGGTGCAGATCATGGCCGAGCGGCCGGACGGGACCATGAACGTCGAGGACTGCGAGACGATCAGCCGTGACCTGTCGCCCGTCCTCGACGCCGACGATCCGGTCGGACGCGCCTACAACCTCGAGGTCTCCTCGCCGGGGATCGACCGCCCGCTCGTCCGCGTCTCCGACTTCGACCGCTGGGCCGGGCACGTCGCCAAGATCGAGCTGAACCGGCTGGTCGACCGCCGCAAGCGCTTCCGCGGCACCTTGCTGGGCGTCAAGGGCGAGACCATCGGCCTCAAGCCCGACGAGCCGCCCGCCGAAGGAGAGCCCGACACGGTCTGGCTCGCCCTCGACGACCTCGCCGAGGTCCGCCTGGTGCTGACCGACGATCTCATCAAGGCCTCGCTCAGGGCCGGAAAGAAACAGCTCCGCGCCGGCGACGGCGACGGGGCCGACGAGGGGGGCGGCCCGCCCGCCCACTGAACGTGAAGCAGCGCCGGGGGGCCGAACGGGCCCGTCGCCGGCGGATGGAGAAGACCCATGGCAGTCAGCGCCAACAGGCTGGAACTCCTGCAGATCGCCGACGCGGTCGCGCGCGAGAAGGTGATCGACCGCAAGATCGTGCTCGCCGCGATGGAGGACGCCATCCAGAAGGCGGCCCGCTCGCGCTACGGCTCCGAGACGGAGGTCAAGGCCGAGATCAACGCGCGCACCGGGGAGATCCGGCTGCAGCGCCTGCTGATGGTGGTCGACGAGGTCGAGAACCCGGCGATCCAGATCTCGGTCGACGAGGCGCGCATGAAGAACCCGGCCGCCCAGGTCGGCGACATGATCGCCGAGCCGCTGCCGCCCATGGACTTCGGCCGCATCGCCGCCCAGTCGGCCAAGCAGGTCATCGTCCAGAAGGTGCGCGAGGCCGAGCGCGACCGGCAGTACGACGAGTTCAAGGACCGCATCGGCGAGATCGTCAACGGCACCGTCAAGCGTATCGAGTACGGCAACGTCATCGTCGACCTCGGCCGCGGCGAGGCGATCGTCCGCCGCGACGAACTGATCCCCCGGGAGAACTTCCGCAACGGCGACCGCGTCCGCGCCTACGTGTACGACGTCCGCCGCGAGCAGCGCGGGCCGCAGATCTTTCTGTCCCGCACCCATCCGCAATTCATGGCGAAGCTCTTCGCCCAGGAGGTGCCGGAGATCTACGACGGCATCATCGAGGTGAAGTCGGTCGCCCGCGATCCGGGCTCCCGCGCCAAGATCGCCGTCTATTCCCGCGACAGCTCGATCGACCCGGTCGGCGCCTGCGTGGGCATGCGCGGCAGCCGCGTCCAGGCCGTCGTGGGCGAGCTGCAGGGCGAGAAGATCGACATCATCCCCTGGTCGCCCGACGCCGCCACCTTCCTGGTCAACGCCCTCCAGCCCGCCGAGGTGACCAAGGTCGTGCTCGACGAGGACGCCGGCCGTATTGAAGTCGTGGTCCCGGATGACCAGCTATCTCAAGCGATCGGCCGGCGCGGTCAGAACGTCCGGCTCGCCTCGCAGCTGACCGGCTGGGACATCGACATCCTCACGGAGGCCGAGGAATCCGAGCGGCGGCAGAAGGAATTCCAGGAACGCACGCAGCTCTTCATGCAGGCGCTCGACGTCGACGAGGTCGTCGCCCAGCTGCTCGCCACCGAGGGCTTCACCAGCATCGACGAACTCGCCTACGTGGATCTCGACGAGATCGCCCGCATCGAGGGCTTCGACGAGGACACCGCGCAGGAGATCCAGAACCGGGCCAACGACTACCTGGCCCAGATCGAGGCCCAGCACGACGAGGAGCGCAAGGGCCTGGGCGTGGAGGACGCGCTGCGCGAGGTGCCCGGCGTCACCACGGCCATGATGGTCGCGCTCGGCAAGGACGGCATCAAGACCGTCGAGGACCTCGCCGGCTGCGCCACCGACGATCTCGTCGGCTGGACGGAACGCAAGAATGGCGAGACCGTTCGCCACGACGGCAGCCTGAAGGGTTTCGAACTCTCCCGCGAGGAGGCGGAAGGGATTATCATGGCGGCGCGCGTCAAGGCCGGCTGGATCGACGAGATCCCGGCTCCGGCCGAAGCCGCCGGCGAGCTCGAGACGGAGGCGGAGGAGGGCTGAGCCCGGTCCGGTCGCCATGCCGCGCAAGAGCGAGCCGACGGAGCGCACCTGCATCGTCACGCGCGAGACGAAGCCGATCGGCGATCTCTTGCGTTTCGTCCTCGGTCCCGAGGGCGAGGTGGTGCCGGACCTGAAGCGGACCCTTCCCGGCCGCGGCGTCTGGGTCTCGGCGACCCGCGCGGCGGTCGAGACGGCCACCCGCAAGCGGCTCTTCGGCCGCGGGTTCGGCGAGGAGGCCAAGGCCGATCCGGGCCTTCCGGACCTGGTCGACCGGCTCCTCGCCAACGCGGCGCTGGGGACCCTCGGCCTCGCCCGCAAGGCGGGGCATCTGGTGGCCGGCTTCGCCAAGGTGGAGGCGGCCGTCCGGTCCGGCGAGGCGATCGGGCTCGTCCACGCGAGCGAGGCCGCCGAGGACGGCGTATCGAAACTGGCGGCGGCGCTCAGGCGCCGTCCCGACGGAGGCAAGGACATACCGGTCGTCCGAACCTTCTCCGGGGCCCAATTGGACTTGGCATTGGGCCGGTCGAATGTGGTACATGCTGCGGTGCTCGCAGGCCGGGCGGGCGAAATCTTTCTCGAGAGGCACCATGCCCTCGAACGTTACCGTGGCGGTCCTGCCGCCCCGGTGACGGCAACCGACCGTACGAGGGGCGGAGACGCCCCGCAGGACTGACAGGCTCATGAGCGATACGAAGAGCACGACCGACAAGACCCTGCACGTCGACGTCAAGAAGACGCTGACGTTGAAGCCGAAGTCGGACACGAACGTTGTCCGGCAGAGCTTCAGCCATGGCAGGTCGAAGGCGGTCGTCGTCGAGACGAAGAAGAAGCGGATCCTGAAGCCCGGCGAGGTCGAGACGCCCGTGCGTCCCGCCGTCGAAGCTCCGGAGCCGGCGCCCCGTGCCGCGGCTCCGGTCGCACCGGCACCCGCCGCCCCGCGCCCGCAGGCACCCGCGGCCACCGCAGCTGCCGCTGCGCCTGCCGCTCCGGTCCGGTCCACGCTGAACGTGCAGCCGAGGTCCGCCTCGCCGTCCGCGCCGCGCACCGGCGTCGTGCTCCAGGCCCTCTCGGCCGACGAGCGCGCCGCCCGCGCCAATGCCCTCGTGGAGGCCCGGGCCCGCGAGCTGGAGGAGCGCAAGCGCGCCGAGGAGGAAGCCCGCCGCCGCGCCGAGGAAGACGAGCGCAACCGCCGGGAGCGCGAGGAGGCCGAGCGCCGCAAGACCGAGGAGGAGGCGCGCAAGCGCCACGAGGACGAGACGCGCCGCCGCGCCGAGCAGGAGGCCCAGCGCCGCCTCGACGGCGGGGAGCCGCGCCCGGCCGAGCCGGTCCAGGCCCGCGTGGTGCCGCCCGGCGGGCCGCGTCCCGCCCCGGGCGCCGTGCCCCCGAAGCCCCTGTCCCCGATCGCCGTCAAGCCGCCGATCACCGGCAAGGCCGAGGAGGAGGAGGACGACGGCGCCCGCCGCGGTCCCGCCCGCGTCACCACCATCGCCAAGAAGGCGCCGGTCCCGCCGCCGAAGCCGACCCGCGAGAAGGTCGCCGAGAAGCCGCGCGGCAAGCTCACCGTCGTCACCGCCCAGAAGGACGACGAGGAGGAGGAGCGCGGCCGGTCGGTCGCCGCCTTCCGTCGCCGCGTGCAGCGCCAGCAGCGCCGCATGATGTCCAACGAGCCACGCGAAAAGGTGCTCCGCGAAGTGGTCATCCCCGAGACGATCACCATCCAGGAACTCGCCAACCGCATGGCCGAGCGCGGCGTCGACGTGATCAAGCTCCTGATGAAGCAGGGGCACATGTTGAAGATCAACGACGTGATCGACGCCGACATGGCGCAGCTGATCGCCGAGGAGATGGGCCACACGGTCAAGCGCGTCGCCGAATCCGACGTCGAGGAGGGCCTGTTCGCCGCCGCCGACGCCGAGGGCGACCAGACGCCGCGGCCGCCGGTCGTGACCATCATGGGCCACGTCGACCACGGCAAGACGTCGCTCCTCGACGCCATCCGCTCCACCAAGGTGGCGGCCGGCGAGGCGGGCGGCATCACCCAGCACATCGGCGCCTACCAGGTCGAGATCCACGGGCAGAAGATCACCTTCATCGACACGCCCGGCCACGAGGCCTTCACGGCCATGCGGTCGCGCGGCGCGAAGGCGACCGACATCGTGGTCCTGGTCGTCGCGGCCGACGACGGCGTCATGCCGACGACCGTCGAGGCGATCAACCACACCCGCGCGGCGGGCGTGCCGATCATCGTGGCGATCAACAAGATCGACAAGCCGGACGCCAACCCGGAGCGGGTCCGCACCGACCTGCTGCGCCACGAGGTGGTCGTGGAATCGATGGGCGGCGACGTCCTCGAGATCGAGGTCTCGGCGACCAAGAGGCTCAACCTCGAGAAGCTGCTCGAGGCGATCCTCCTGCAGTCCGAGGTTCTCGAGCTCAAGGCCAATCCGGAGCGCACCGCCGAGGGCACCGTCATCGAGGCGAAGCTCGACAAGGGCCGTGGCCCCGTGGCGACCGTGCTGGTCCAGCGCGGCACCCTCAAGGTCGGCGACATCCTGGTCGCCGGTCCGGCCTGGGGCAAGGTCCGCGCGCTTCTCGACGACCGCGGCAACACCATCAAGGACGCCGGCCCGTCGATGCCCGTCGAGGTGCTCGGCTTCCAGGACACGCCGGAGGCGGGCGACCGCTTCGCGGTGGTCGAGAACGAGGCCCGTGCCCGCGAGATCACCGACTACCGCGTCCGCCTGAAGCGGGAGAAGAGCCTCGCCAGGGGTTCGTCGCAGCGGTCGTCGCTCGCCGACATGATGAGCCAGCTCAAGGAGGCCGGCCGCAAGGAGTTCGTCCTGGTCGTCAAGACCGACGTGCAAGGCTCGCTCGAGGCGATCACCGGCGCCCTGGAGAAGCTCGGCAACGACGAGGTGCGCGCGCGCGTCATCCACGGCGGTGTCGGCGGCATCACGGAGTCGGACGTCTCCCTGGCGGCCACCTCCAGCGCCGCCATCATCGGCTTCAACGTACGCGCCTCCAAGGAGGCCCGCGAGGCCTCCGAGCGCGAGGGCATCGAGATCCGCTACTACAACGTCATCTACGACCTGGTGGACGACGTGAAGACCGCGATGTCCGGCATGCTCCCGCCGCTCCTGCGCGAGACCATGCTCGGCAACGCCCGCATCCTGGAGATCTTCAACGTCTCCAAGGTCGGCAAGGTGGCGGGCTGCCTCGTGACCGACGGCGTTGTGGAGCGCGGCGCCAACGTGCGCCTGATCCGCGACAACGTCGTCATCCACGAGGGCAAGCTCTCGCAGCTCAAGCGCTTCAAGGACGACGCCAAGGAGGTCCAGTCCGGCATGGAATGCGGCATGGCCTTCGAGGCCTACCAGGACATGCGGGCCGGCGACGTCATCGAGTGCTACCGTGTCGAGACGGTCAGCCGCACCCTCTGATCTGCGACACCGGTCCCGGGCGAGCCCGGGACCACCCTCCGGTCCGCCGGAACCTCTCCGACAGGCCGCGCTTCGGGTCCAAGCCCCGCTCGCGCGGACGAACGAGTTTCCATCATGACCCGCTTCTCCCAGGGGGCCGCCGGCCCCTCGCAGCGTCAGCTTCGCGTCGGCGAACTGGTGCGACACGCCCTCTCCGAGATCCTGTCGCGCGGCGAGGTCGCCGATCCGGATCTCGACGGCGTGCTGATCACCGTGCCCGAGGTCCGGATGTCGCCGGACCTCAAGCAGGCGACCGCCTTCGTCATGCCGCTGGGCGGCCGCAACCAGGACAAGGTGCTGGCCGGCCTCGAGCGGAGCCGGAAGTGGCTGCGCGGCCAGGTCGCCCGGCGGGTGAATCTCAAGTTCGCCCCGGACCTTCGCTTCGCCCTCGACACCCGCTTCGAGGACGACGATCGCGTGAACGCCATGCTGAAGAGCCCGGGGATCCGCAAGGACCTGGACGAGGGCGAAGGCGACTAGCCGCGGCGCTCCCGCCGGCGACCCCCCGGAACGCATGCTCCTCCGGAGCAGATCGGAAGGAACGGACCATCGTGGCCCGCAGGAAGAAGTTCGACGACGTCAACGGCTGGCTCATCCTGGACAAGCCGGTGGGCATGACCTCCACCCAGGCGGTCGCCCGCGTGAAGCGCCTGATGCACGCCAACAAGGCCGGCCATGCCGGCACGCTCGACCCTCTGGCGAGCGGCCTCCTGCCGGTCGCCCTCGGCGAGGCCACCAAGACCGTCTCCTTCGTCATGGACGGCCGGAAGGTCTACCGCTTCACCGTGCGCTGGGGCGAGGAGACCGACACGGACGACACCGAGGGCAGGGTCGTGGCCCGCTCGGAGGCCCGTCCGGCGCCCGACGACATCCTCGACGTGCTCGACGAGTTCACCGGCGAGATCATGCAGGTCCCGCCCGCCTTCTCGGCCATCAAGATCGACGGCGAGCGCGCCTACGACCTCGCCCGCGACGGCGAGACCGTGGAGCTCGAGGCCCGCCCGATCCTCATCCACCGGCTCGACCTCGTCGAGACCCCCGACGCCGACACCGCCGTCTTCGATTGCGAGTGCGGCAAGGGCACCTACGTGCGCGCCCTCGCCCGCGACATGGGCCGCCGGCTCGGCACCCGCGGCCACGTCGTCGCCCTCCGGCGGCTCCTCGTCGGTCCCTTCTCGGAGGAGGACATGGTGCCGGTGGAGCGCCTCGAGGATCTCGCCGCCGGGGAGGATCCGGCGGCGGTCCGCTCCACCCTGCTCGCCGTCGATACGGCCCTTGCGGAAATCCCCGAAGTGGTGGTCAATCGCGACGGTGCCGCGCGGCTGCGCCGCGGCCAGGGGGTCATCCTCCGCGGCCGCGACGCCCCCGTGGGGGTCGGCACCTGCGCGGTCACCTGCGCGGGCGACCTCGTCGCGATCGGCGAGATGGAGGGGGCGGAACTGCGCCCCTTGCGCGTTTTCAACCTGGAAGGATGAACGGCCCTTGCGTTCCGGTCTCTTCGCCTCGGTCCTGGCAGGCCTGCTCCTGGCGGCCGATGGCGGTCCGGCCCGCGCCGCGGAGGCCTGCAGGGTCGCCGACCCGACGGGCACGCCGCTCAACGTGCGTAGCGCGCCCGGCGGCGAAATCCTCGGCACGATCGGCAACGGCCGCGACGTCGAGATCCTGGAGACGCGGATCGACGACCGCGGTCGCGCCTGGGTGCTGATCCGGACTCCCGGCGTCGGCGCGGCGATCGGTTGGGTCTTCCGCGACTTCGTCGCCTGCCGCCGCTGAACCGGGCCGGGCGCCGTACGCCGCCGGCCGGGACGCCGATCAGTGCGACAGGAACGGCGTGATCCTGATGTTCTCGAACACGGTCTTGAAGGCAGCGTCGATCTCCGCGGGTTCCTTGCCCTTGGCGAACAGCCCGGGAGTCGCGCAGGCTCTCAGGTTCTTCTCGATGCCCGAGCTCTTCGAAGTGTCAGCGTAAGGGTAGGCCTGCGCCTCCTCGACGGCATGGCGCGCGTGCGACTTGTAGGTCGGCAGGGGCGAGTTGATGTATTCGGTGTACACGACCGCCACCTGGGCGCCTGTGGCCTTCAGCTTGGCGCAGTCTGCCGGCCGGATCGGGAAAACCGCCTCCCGGCCGCCCGAACCGGCGCTGGAGGCGCAGTTCTGCGACTTCAGTCCGTCGGTGACCAGGAGAACGACTTGCGTGGGAACCCGTTCTGCGGTCTCCTTCGAGGCCGCCTTGTCCCGCCATTTGGCGAGATTGCCGGCGAACTCCGGCGCGACCATGTCGAAGAACGTGTTGGCGTACCCGTTCCAGCAGTTGTTCCACAAGGTGAACTTCGCCTTGTAGGATTCGGACGCTGTCCCGCCGGAGCCCAGAGTGACGTCCGCGGCGTTCGAGATCTTGTTCTGGAAGGCGTTCAGATCGGCATTCGGGTCGAGGTGCTTGACCAGCGTCGTGCTGAACGTGCTCAGTCCCATGCGCACATAGGTGTCTTGCGCCTTGGCGGCGGCCGCCAGCGTCGAAACCTGTTTGATGCCCGCCTTGGCCACGTTGAAGCGGAGGGTGACCCCGGCGTCGTGTGCCAGCGACTCCATCGTACCGCTGTAGTTGAACGTCTTCGTATGACAGGCGAACTCGCAGCCTGTGAGGCCCTTACCGAGCTTGTCGTAGCCAAGGAACGTGAAGCCCGGGATGGTCGTATCCTCCGTGTCGGCGTAGAGGTAGGTGGCCGTCAGCGTCTCTCCGGGCTTCAACTTGTCGATGGCCGCGTCCCGAAGCTCGGCCTTTTTCTTGGCCGACACCTGCCGCAGCAGCAGACGATCCGCCTCCGAGGCTCCGACTCCCATGGAGTCCGAGGAGTCCAGCAGGACATGGATGTCGATGTACTTCTTCGTGCCGTTTTCGGCCGTCGCCGACCCGGCGATTTGGATACTGTCGACTTGGGCGATCTTCAGGAATGTCGTCGCGATCGACGCCTCGAAGGCGACGGTCGAGGTCACGATCCCGTTCACGCTCGACTTGGACACGGTAACCTTGGGTGGGCCGACGAGCATCGACAGGTCGGTCTGGGCCAAGTTGGCGAGGAAGAAGTCGCTGCCGACCGCGTTCGCTCCCTGCTCCTTGAAGTCGGGAGAGAGCACCGCGAGTGCCCCGTCATCGGCAGCGGCCTGGAAGCGGGTCTTGAAAGCGACCGCACGGCCGTAGTCGATGGCGCAGCCCATGGCGACCAGGATGGGCAGCAGCAGAAGAGCGAACGCGATCGCAATGCCTCCCCGCTCGTCGCGGGCGAAGGTCGGCCGGTTGGCTCGGGACATCGGTGCATCTCCTTACGGAACATCGACCACCAGATGTGCCTCGCGCCCACTAACGTTGCGTAAGTTCGTCCGTGTAAACTCCGGGGTATCTGTCGATTTTTATGCGCATTGCGCCGATGACGGCGCGAATCTCCGGAGACAGGCGCAGCTGGCCGACGAATCCGGTGGCGCTCCCCTGGTGTTTCGTGCATAAGGACCCCGCCGCGCGCGCCCGGGCATGCCCCGAGCGCGCCATCGGCATTTTCCGACCCGGCTGGACGACATCCCGGCCGGGCCGTTCACTCCAGATGACAAGGAGCCCCCGATGTCGATCACGGCCGAGCGCAAGCAGGCGCTCATCAAGGAATACGGGTCTTCCGCCGGCGACACCGGCTCGCCGGAGGTCCAGGTCGCGATCCTCTCCGAGCGCATCGCGAATCTCACCGAGCACTTCAAGAGCCACGGCAAGGACAACCACTCCCGCCGCGGCCTCCTGAAGATGGTCAGCCAGCGCCGCAGCCTCCTCGACTACCTGAAGAGCAAGGAAGAGGCGCGCTACCGGACGCTCGTGGCCAAGCTCGGCCTGCGTCGCTGACGCAACGGCGCCTCGCGGCGCCAGCGCCGCCGCGGCGGCGCGGATCCGGATGGACCGGGGTAGGCCGAGTAGGGGCCGCCGGCGATCCGGATCGGACCACGGGTCGGGGCGGCATGGGGCCGGCCCGCCATCGATTGATCGACACGACAGGAGCCATGGCAGGATCGCAGGATACTCTCGTGGCGGCCATGGGGCCGCGACGCGAGGGAGTTTCCCGCCGTCTTGCTCATGGCTCTGCGTGTTTCTGCCCAGGGTAGACAACCAACCATGTTCGACATTCATCGCGAAGTCATCGATTGGGGCGGCCGCACCCTCGTCCTCGAGACGGGCCGCATGGCCCGCCAGGCCGACGGCGCCGTCCTCGCCACCTATGGTGACACCACCGTCCTCGCCACCGTGGTCTCCGCCAAGGAGCCGAAGGCCGGCCAGGACTTCTTTCCCCTGACGGTCAACTATCAGGAGAAGACCTTCGCGGCCGGCAAGATCCCCGGCGGCTACTTCAAGCGCGAAGGCCGCCCGAGCGAGAACGAGACGCTCGTCTCGCGCCTGATCGACCGTCCGATCCGCCCGCTTTTCGTCGAGGGCTACAAGAACGACACGCAGGTGATCGTCACCGTGCTGTCGCACGACCTCGAGAACAACCCCGACATGGTGGCGATGGTGGCGGCTTCCGCCGCCCTGACGCTCTCCGGCGTGCCCTTCATGGGCCCGGTCGGCGCCGCCCGCGTCGGCTACATCAACGGCGAGTACGTCCTCAACACCCTGATTGACCAGAAGGGCGACAGCCAGCTCGACCTCGTCGTTGCCGGCACCCAGGACGCGGTCCTGATGGTCGAGTCCGAGGCGCAGGAACTGCCCGAGGACATCATGCTCGGCGCCGTCATGTTCGGCCACCGCGGCTTCCAGCCCGTGATCGAGGCGATCATCCGGCTTGCCGAGAAGGCCGCCAAGGAGCCGCGCGACTTCCAGCCGAAGGACTACTCGGCGGTCGAGCAGGCGATGCTCGCCATCGCCGAGGCCGACCTGCGCGCCGCCTACATGAACACCCAGAAGCAGGTGCGCTACGCTGCCGTCGACGCCGTCAAGGCCCGGGTCATGGAGGCCATGGTCTCCAAGGAGGACGGCGACGGCAAGTACGACAAGGAGACGGTGGCGACCGTCTTCAAGGAGCTCCAGGCCAAGATCGTGCGCTGGAACATCCTCGACACCGGCAGCCGCATCGACGGCCGCGACGTCCGGACCGTCCGTCCGATCGTGTCGGAGGTCGGCGTCCTGCCGCGCACCCACGGCTCGGCCCTCTTCACCCGCGGCGAGACGCAGGCCCTCGTGGTCGCGACCCTCGGCACCGGCGAGGACGAGCAGTTCATCGACAGCCTCGAGGGGACCTACAAAGAGCGCTTCCTGCTCCACTACAACTTCCCGCCCTACTCGGTCGGCGAGACCGGCCGCATGGGCTCGCCCGGCCGCCGCGAGATCGGCCACGGCAAGCTCGCCTGGCGCGCCGTCCGCCCGATGCTGCCGCTCCACCACGACTTCCCCTACACGATCCGCGTCGTGTCGGAGATCACCGAGTCGAACGGCTCCTCCTCGATGGCGACCGTCTGCGGCTCGTCCCTCGCCCTCATGGACGCGGGCGTGCCGCTCAAGAACCCGGTCGCCGGCATCGCCATGGGCCTGATCCTGGAGGGCGAGCGCTACGCGGTCCTCTCCGACATCCTGGGCGACGAGGACCATCTCGGCGACATGGACTTCAAGGTCGCCGGCACCGAGAACGGCGTCACCTCGCTGCAGATGGACATCAAGATCCAGGGCATCACCGAGGAGATCATGCGGGTCGCCCTCGGCCAGGCCAAGGACGGCCGGCTGCACATCCTCGGCGAGATGGCCAAGGCGATCACCCGCCCGCGCGCCGAGCTCGGCGAGTTCGCCCCGCGCATCGAGACCATGAAGATCCCGACCGACAAGATCCGCGAAGTGATCGGCTCGGGCGGCAAGGTGATCCGCGAGATCGTCGAGAAGACCGGCGCCAAGGTGGACATCTCGGACGATGGCACCGTCAAGGTCTCGTCCTCCGACCAGAAGGCCATCAAGGCCGCCGTCAACTGGATCAAGTCGATCGCGGCGGAGCCCGAGGTCGGCCAGGTCTACGAGGGCACGGTCGTCAAGTGCATGGAGTTCGGCGCCTTCGTGAACTTCTTCGGCTCGCGCGACGGCCTCGTCCACATCTCCCAGCTCGCCCCCAAGAAGGTCGCGAACGTCAAGGACGTGGTCAAGGAAGGCGACAAGGTCTGGGTCAAGCTCCTCGGCTTCGACGAGCGCGGCAAGGTCCGCCTCTCCATGAAGGTCGTCGACCAGAAGACCGGCGAGGAGATCAAGCAGGACGCCGGCGAGGGCAAGGCGGCGGAGTGATCTGCGCTGAATGTTGTTTTGGCAGGCGCTTGGGGACACCAAGCGCCTGCCATTCGATCAAGAATGGGGAGATGTCACTATCGCACGCAAAAAAACTCTTGCGAATCAGAGCCATACCGATAGTGTCTCAATTAGATAAAGAGGACTGCGCTTATTGGTGATCTATGTATGCCATTTCCGAATTGGACATCGAGCGAAGAGCCGATCGAGACAATCCTTGGTGGACAGATGAGAACGTTGAAGTCGTAGATCCGCGTTTTCCAAAGAGAATTTATTATCGAAGCTTCTCAGCTCTCGCCCTGAATTTTGAAGTGCGACGTGCTGCAGTTTTGCTGGGCCCTCGGCGAGTTGGCAAGACTGTAATGATCCGACAGATGATCGCTGAGGCGATCGGACGCGGATTTCCAAGGCAGAACATCTTATATGCCAGCATTGATGCACCAATCTATGCTGGCTACCCGCTAGAACGGTACTTGAAATTTTTCAAGAGTTTTTCGAATTCGGACAGATACATCGTAGTGTTTGATGAGATCCAGTACCTGAAAGATTGGGAGATACACCTTAAGGATCTAGTCGATACGTATCCCAATATTAAATTCGTCGTCACTGGATCGGCCGCGGCGGCACTTAGGCTCAAAAGTAAAGAGTCCGGCGCAGGACGTTTTTCGGAGTTCATGCTTCCACCTCTTACTTTCTACGAATACCAAGAATTCTTGGGTATCGAAAATAAGTATGTACGTTCATCTGGACACAATTCGTACGTCGTGAATGATATTGAAGCTCTAAATCGGACTTTTGTTGACTATCTGAATTACGGCGGATACCCGGAAGCGGTATTGAATGACCATGTGCGTTCCAATGCGGAGCAGTATATCCGAAATGACATTATCGACAAAGTATTACTTAAGGACTTACCCAGCTTATATGGAATAAATGAGATTCAGGAGTTGAATCGTCTTTTCTCGTTCCTTGCTTATAATGCAGGTAATGAGGCAAGCTTGGAAAAAATTTCGCAAGCCTCTGGTTTGGCGAAGCCGACAATAAAGCGCTATATCGAGTATCTAGAGAGTGCGTTTCTGATCATCAAGCTTCAGACCATGGACGAGAACTGCAGATCGCTCCAGAGGGAGCGTAATTTCAAGATATATTTAAATAATCCTTCGATGCGCGCGGCTCTCTTCGGGCCCATTGACTACACTGATACGGATCGTATTGGGCATCTTGCGGAGTCGGCCGTTTTCTCGCAGTTCCAGCACTCGCCGGCAGCCCGTCGGCTTCGCTACGCACGCTGGAAGAACGAGGGGGAAGTCGATCTGGTATTTTTGACTCAGGAGGACGAACGCCCTCACTGGATTGGTGAAATCAAGTGGTCGGATCGAATTAAGTCAGATCTGCGTCAGCAGACTAGACATCTGATAGCGTTTGCGCGTAAACACAGATCTCTAAGAGCTTTACTATTCACGTCCAAAACCATAAGTACAAAAGTAGACGTCGATGAATTCAGTATATCCATTGTACCAACGGCATTATACTGCTACGCTCTAGGAATGAAAGTGGCCACTGATCTGGAGCAAGCGTCAAATTTGGTCGAACCAGGGTGAACATGTCCACTCCATTAGTCCTCCTCGCCCTCGGCCTGGGCTATTCGGCCCGACATGCGGTGGACCGGCTCCGCCCCGGCTGCGCCACCCTGACCGGCACCACGCGCGACCCCGCCAAGGCGGTGCGGTCCGGCGAACGCGGTATCGGCAGCATCCCCTACGACGGCACGGCCCCGTCCGCCGCCCTCGCTGAGGCGATCGCCTCCGCCACCCACATCCTCGCATCCGCCGGCCCCGATCGGGACGGCGATCCCTTCCTGCGCCATCATGCCGGGGACCTCGCCCGCGCCGCCGCCTCCGGCCGCCTGCGCTGGATCGGCTACTACTCGACGGTCGGGGTCTACGGCGACACCGGCGGCGCCTGGGTCGACGACGAGACGCCGCCGGCGCCCGCCTCGGAGCGCACCCGCTGGCGCGTGGATGCCGAGCGGGCCTGGACGGCGGTGGGCGAGGCGGGGAGTGTGCCGGTCGCGCTCCTGCGGCTCGCCGGCATCTACGGGCCGGGCCGCAACGCCTTCCTCAACTTGGCGAACGGCACCGCCAAGCGGGTCGTCCGCCCCGGCCAAGTCTTCAACCGCATCCATGTCGAGGACATCGCGGCCGTCACCGCGGCTGCCGCGCTCGGCGCGGTCGGCGGCCCCGTCAACGTCGCCGACGACGAGCCCGCCCCGCCCCAGGATCCGATCGCCTTCGCGGCCGGCCTGATGGGGATCGAGCCGCCCCCGGAGGTGCCCTTCGACGAGGCCGAGCTGTCGCCCATGGCGCGGACCTTCTGGGGCGAGAACAAGCGGGTCGGCAACCGCCGCCTGCGCGAGGACCTGGGCGTCCGGCTCGCCTATCCGACCTACCGGGAAGGCCTGACGGCCCTGTGGACCTCGGGCACCTGGGCCGGCGGCCCGGAGGATCGCGAGGAGGCGAGCCCGCGATTCAAGCGAATCGGCGGCTGAGCCTCGGCGCTACGCCGAGCCTCAGCGCTTCCAGGTCGCCACCAGCTGCGGCCCGAAACGCACGATGACCTGGCCGCCGTTGTCCGGGTCAGGCCGCACGTTGAAGCACTTCTCGCGGTTCTGGCCGGACCAGCGCGAGCAGTAGCCCTCCGCGATGACGCGCCAGAAGCCGGCGGCGCTCACCAGACCCTTCTTCTTTTCGGCCGGCTTGCGGCTCGACTTTCCGTCGGCCGTGAAGGTCATCAGGAAGGCCGTCCCGTCCGGCGCGGTCGCCGTGAAGGGCTTGCCGTTGAACCAGGTCTCCTTGATTTGGTCGCCGGTCAGCTTCTCCGGCAGCTTCTCGGCCGGCTTGGGCGCCTGGGCCCCCGCGGGCCCCGCCAGCACCAACGCGCCGATCGCGCCCGCCATGATGACCGTCTTCTGCCCCACCGATGTCCCTCCCCGAGCGCCGTCCCTCGGCTCGCCCGGGAGTATAGGAACCGCCGGCACGGATGCAATTGCCCTAACGTGATCCTGACAAGGATGGGGCCTGCCGTCGCAATCCCGTCACAGCGGACCGGCCGCCGCCGGCCGCTCGCCGGCCTCAGAGCATGGACGGCAGCACGCGGTCCGGCGGCCGGTGCCCGTCCATGAAGGTCTTGATGTTGATGATCACCCGCTCGCCCATGTCGATGCGGCCCTCCATGGTGGCCGATCCCATGTGGGGCAGGAGCAGCACGCGCTTCGAGCGCGCCAGCTTCGGGTTGACGGCCGGCTCGTGCTCGAAGACGTCGAGGCCCGCGCCCGCCAGTTCGTTGGCGTCCAGCATCCGGGCCAGGGCGTTCTCGTCGATCACCTCGCCGCGCGCCGTGTTGACGATGTAGGCCTCCGGGCGGACGAGCTTGAGGCGCCGCGCCGACAGGAGGTGGTAGGTCGCCGGCGTGTGCGGGCAGTGGACCGAGATGACGTCCATGCGGGCGAGCATCTGGTCGAGGCTCTCCCAGTAGGTCGCCTCCAGCTCCTCCTCCACCACCGTCGGCAGCCGCCGGCGGTTGTGGTAGTGGATCGACATGCCGAAGGCACGCGCCCGCCGCGCCACCGCTTGGCCGATCCGGCCCATCCCGATGATGCCCAGCCGCTTGCCCCAGATCCGGTGCCCGAGCATCCAGGTCGGCGACCAGCCCTTCCACTCCCCGGTCTTCATCACCTCGATGCCGTCCGCCATGCGGCGCGGCACGGCGAGGATCAGCGCCATGGTCATGTCGGCCGTGTCCTCGGTCAGCACCCCGGGGGTGTTGGTGACCGTGATGCCGCGGTTCAGCGCCGACTGCACGTCGATGTTGTCGACGCCGTTGCCGTAGTTGGCCACGAGCCTGAGCTGCGACCCGGCCTGGCTGATCACCGCCGCGTCGATGTGGTCGGTCACGGTCGGCACCAGCACGTCCGCCGACTTGGCGGCCTCGACCAGTTCGGCCTGCGTCATCGGGCGGTCGTCGTGATTGAGGCGGGCGTCGAAGAGCTCCCGCATGCGGGTTTCGATCACGTCCGGCAGCCTGCGGGTCACCACGACCAACGGCTTCTTCGGCATGAGGCCTCGCTCCCTGGCTTCCCGCGGCCGAACCATCCGGCCCGCGACGGCAGACATCCGCCCGGCTTTGCCGGCCGTTAACCAACCCGCGCCACAGTCGGGCCGACGGCGACGTTGTTCCTGTCTACCAGATGCCCCACAAATGACAATTGATCGGCCGACCAGGGCCCCCCGGGTTTTTCGTCGCGCGCAGGCGGCGGCCGGGCCAGCGAGGAGGAGAGAGCGATTGCGCAGGCTGAGGAGAGCTGACGGCGTCCGCGGCGCCTTCGTCGGGGCCCTGGGGATTCTCGTGTGGGCGGTGCTTCTCGTCGGCTTGGGCGCCGGCGAGGCGCGCGCGCAGACCGGCCAGGTCGGCCAGAAGAGCGGCTTTCCGCTGCCCCGCTTCGCCAGCGTGAAGTCGCAGCCCGTGAACTTCCGCGTCGGCCCGAGCCGCGACCACGAGGTCGCCTGGACCTTCCTGCGCGCCGGCCTGCCGGTCGAGATCACCCAGGAGTTCGACATCTGGTTCCGGGTGCGCGACAGCGAGGGCCAGGAGGGCTGGGTCCAGCAGAGCTTCCTGTCCGGCAAGCGCACCGCCCTCGTCTCGCCCTGGGCCAAGGCCGAGCCGGTGCCGATGTACGCGCGGGCCGACGGGCAGTCCCTCGTCGCCCGCGTCGAACCGAACGTTCTGGTCGACATCGAGCGTTGCGACGGCCGCATGTGCCGAGTCAGCGTCGAGAAGCGCAGCGGCTGGATCGAGCAGTCCCGCCTCTGGGGTGTCTACCCCAACGAGAAATACCCCGCCGACTGAGGCCCCCCGCCCGGTCGACCCTCCCGCGCGCCCGACGGCGCCGAACCGGAGACGCTTGCGATGGCCGCCCCGCTCGTCCGCGACGCCCTCGATGCCGACATGGAGGGCGTGCGCGACATCTACAACGATGCCGTCCTCAACACGACCGCCATCTGGAACGAGCGCCTCGTGGACACCGCCGACCGGGTCGCCTGGGCGGAGGCGCGCCGCAAGCTCGGCTATCCGGTCCTGGTCGCCGAGGTCGATGGCCGGGTCGCCGGCTATGCGAGCTTCGGCGACTTCCGCGCCTTCGACGGCTATCGCCAGACCGCCGAGCATTCGATCTATGTCGGGGCCGGCTTCCGCCGCCGCGGCCTCGCCCGCCTTCTCCTGGTCGCCCTCGAGGAGCGGGCCGTGGCGGCCGGCAAGCACGTGCTGATCGGCGGCATCGAGGCCGGCAACGCCGCTTCGCTCGCCCTCCACGCCTCCCTCGGCTACGTCGAGACCGGCCGCCTGCCGGAGGTCGGCCGCAAGTTCGGCCGCTGGCTCGACCTGGTCTTCATGCAGAAGATCCTCGCGCCGCGTCCCTGAGCAAACCCCTGCGTCAGTCGGCCCGATTGCCGGTCCGGGCGTCCCGGGCGTATGCAACGGGCATGCACGACAGGGTCACGGCCAACCGCCTCGCCGCCCTCGCGACCGCGCTCGACGACACCATGTTCGCGGCAGCGGACGGGCTGTCCGAGAGCGCCGTCGCGGCCCTCATGGTGGTGCGCCGCTCCGAGCCGATCGCCATCCAGGACATCGCCCGCGCGGTCGGTCTCACCCATTCCGCCACCGTCCGCCTCGTCGACCGCCTGGAGAAGGACTGGCTGGTCCGCCGCCTCAGCCGCCGCGGCCGGGAGGTCGCCGTGGAGACCACCGCCCGCGGCAAGCGCCGCGCCCGCGACCTGCAGGAGCGGCGCCTGGCCCGGGCCGAATCCCTGCTCGCCGACCTCCCCGAGCCCGACCGGTCGGCGCTCGACGGCCTGCTCGACCACCTGCTCGGCGCCGCGGCTGTTTCCCCGGCCGAGCCCGGCCGGATCTGCCGCTTCTGCGACCAGGGCGCCTGCCGCGGCCACGCGGATTGTCCCGTGGCGGCCGCCGAGGCTGGAACGCCGGCGTCCTGACCGGCCCGCCCGCCATTGAGCCCGCGCCCGCGGCGGGCTATGCCTGTGCGATGCCGCCCGCCACCCTCGACCGCCGCCGGTTCCTCGGAGCTTCGCTCGCCCCGATGCTGGCGCCCTTCGCCGGGACCGCCGCCCGCGGCCAGACCGGCCCGGCCCCCGCGCCGTCGAGTGCCGAGGTCGACGTGGTGGTGGTCGGCGCCGGCGCGGCCGGCATCGCGGCCGCCCGCGCGCTCCTCGCCGCCGGCCGGTCCTTCCTGGTCCTCGAGGCGCGCGACCGGGTCGGCGGCCGCGCCCACACCGACACCGGGGTCTTCGGCGTTCCGGTCGACTTCGGCGCGCACTGGATCCACGCCGCCGACGAGACGCCCTTCCCCTTCTTCGCCCGCGCCATGGGCTTCGTCACCGCCGAGCCCCGCCAGGACGTCATCATCCAGGACGGCCGCAAGCGCCTTTCGGGCGACGACATCGACCGCTTCGGCGACGCCTACGAGGCGCTCGAACAAGCGATCGTCGGCACCGGCTCCGCCGGCCGCGACATCCCCGCCGCGGCGGTGATGCCCAAGGGGCTCGGGGAATGGGAGGGCCTCGTCTCCTTCCTGCTCGGCCCCTACGGCTGCGCCAAGGACCTCGACCGCGTCTCCACCGTCGACTTCGCCCGCGCGCGCGAGTTCCCCGAACTCTTCATCCGCGAGGGCTTCGGCGCCCTCGTGGCGCGGCTGGCCGAGGGCATCCCGGTGGCCTTCTCCACGCCGGTGCAGCGGATCGACCGGTCCGGCCCGCGCCTGCGCGTGGAAACCCCGCGCGGCACCGTCGAGGCCCGGGCCGCCATCGTCACCGCCTCCACCACGGCGCTGGCCGAGGGCGCCGTCCGCTTCGACCCGCCCTTGCCGGCCGCCCATGAGGACGCCCTGACGGGCCTGTCGCTCGGGTCCTACCTGCACGTCTGCCTGGAACTGCCCGGCAATCCGCTGCGCGCCGGTGCCGACGAGCCGATCTGGTTCCGCCGCCCGGGCCGGCGCACCATGGCGCTCCTCGCCCGCATGAACGGCAGCGACGTAGCCTACGCGGATGCGGCCGGCAGCTTCGCGGCGGAGCTCGAGCAGGCCGGCGGGCGGGCCGCCGTGGA
Organism: Prosthecomicrobium sp. N25; assembly: GCF_037203705.1. Classification (NCBI taxonomy): domain Bacteria; kingdom Pseudomonadati; phylum Pseudomonadota; class Alphaproteobacteria; order Hyphomicrobiales; family Kaistiaceae; genus Prosthecomicrobium; species Prosthecomicrobium sp. N25. Next base: position 84,665 of record NZ_JBBCAT010000002.1, on the reverse strand, counting down.
CTTCGCCCTCGGCCTGATCGCGGAGGCTTACGGTTCCGACGCGGTCCGTCGCGTCGGCCGGACCCACGTGACGGACTGGGGCCGCGATCCCTTCGTCCGCGGCGCCTTCTCGTGCGCCGAGCCGGGCCGCGCCGGGGACCGCGCGCGGCTCGCCGAGGCCGTCGACGGCCGGATCTGGATCGCCGGAGAGGCCACCCACGCCGCCCTGTGGGGCACGGTCGGAGGCGCCTGGGCGGAGGGCGAGCGCGCCGCCCGTGCCGCTGCGGCCGCGATGTGAGCAGGCGGGCGTGCCGGACCGCCCAAGAGCGCGGCAGGCCTGCGCGCCAGGCCGCTTGCGGGCCGGCCGGGTTCGGTCCATATCGTTTGGAATTCTTCTAAAGAGATCGGTGGTCCCCATGTCCCTGTTCGGCTTCGGCAAGCGTGCCTTCTCGGATCTGACCGAGCAGGAGATCCTGGCGGTGGCGATCGCGGCCGAGGAGGACGACGGCCGGATCTACGGCATGTACGCCGACGAACTGCGCGAGCGCTACCCGGCCTCCGCCAAGGTCTTCGACGACATGGCCGAGGAGGAAGCCGATCACCGCCGCCGCCTCATCGAGATGCACCGCTCGAAGTTCGGCGAGCGCATCCCCCTGATCCGGCGCGAGAACGTGCGCGGCTTCTACGAGCGCCGGCCGGTCTGGCTGATGAAGAACCTCTCGCTCGAGACGATCCGCCGCGAGGCCATGGTGATGGAGGCGAGCGCCGCCCGCTTCTACCGGCAGGCCGCCCAGCGCACCGGCGACGCCTCGATCCGCAAGCTGCTCGGCGACCTCGCCGAAGCCGAGAAGAGCCACGTCTCGCTCGCCCATCGCCTGGGGCTCTCCAACCTGCCGACCGACGTGCGCGCCGAGGAGGACGAGACCGCCCGGCGCATGTTCATCCTCCAATATATCCAGCCCGGTCTCGTCGGCCTGATGGACGGATCCGTCTCCACCCTGGCGCCCCTCTTCGCCGCCGCCTTCGCGACCCACAACAGCTGGGACACGTTCCTGGTCGGCACCGCCGCCTCGATCGGCGCGGGCATCTCGATGGGCTTCGCCGAGGCCCTGTCGGACGACGGCGAGCTGTCGGGCCGCGGCAGCCCCTGGATCCGCGGCATCGTCTCCGGCCTGATGACGGCGATCGGCGGCCTCGGCCACGCGCTGCCCTACCTGCTGCCGGACTTCTGGGTCGCCACCTGGCTCGCCATCGCGGTGGTGGTCCTGGAACTGTGGGCGATCTCCTGGATCCGCTACAAGTACATGGACACGCCGTTCCTGCGCGCGGCCTTCCAGATCGTGGTCGGCGGCGTCCTGGTCTTCCTGACCGGCATCATGATCGGCAGCGCCTGACCCGGAGCGATCCCGTGCCGCCGACCCTGACGATCAAGCGCCTGCCCGCCGCCGCGGGCCTCGCCCTGCCGGCCTACCAGACCGCCGGCGCGGCCGGCCTGGATCTCCTCGCCGCCGTCGCCGACGAGGCGCCCGTGACCATCCCGCCCCTCGGCCGCGCCCTCGTCCCGACCGGCCTGGTCCTCGCGATTCCCGACGGCTACGAGGCGCAGGTGCGCCCCCGCTCCGGTCTCGCCGCCAAGGCCGGCGTGACGGTCCTGAACAGCCCGGGCACCATCGACAGCGACTATCGGGGCGAGGTGCAGGTTATCCTCGTCAACCTGGGCCCGGACCCCGTCACGGTCCGCCGCGGCGAACGCATCGCCCAGCTCGTGGTCGCCCCCGTGACGCGCGTCGCCATCGTCGAGGCCGACGAGCTCGACGCCACGGCGCGCGGCGCCGGAGGCTTCGGGTCGACCGGCCGGATCTGATGGCAAGGGGAACCCTGTTCTCCCCATAGCCGTGCTGCCGGGCGAGCCGCAACGTTTTCTGCCCGCCACCCGCGGGCTTGACGCAAAATGGTTCCAACGAAGCTGCATTTTTCCTGACGGCTTGGACTCGCCCGGCGGACCCCGCCGTCCTAAAGTCTCCGCCCTGAAAAGCCGCGCGCCGCCGCGGCCGGACGGACCCGTGATCTCGGAGGAAGCCCATGAGCGACGCCCAGCACCGCCCCGGCCGCGGCCGGATCTACGACTCGATCACCGACACCATCGGCGACACTCCGATCGTGCGGCTAGACCGGATCGCCAAGGAGAAGGGCGTCGGCGCGAAGCTGCTGGCCAAGCTTGAGTTCTTCAACCCGATCGCCAGCGTGAAGGACCGCATCGGCGTATCCATGATCGACGCGCTCGAGGCCGAGGGGAAGATCAAGCCCGGCGCCACGCTGATCGAGCCGACCTCCGGCAACACCGGCATCGCCCTCGCCTTCGTGGCGGCCGCCCGCGGCTACCGGCTGATCCTGGTCATGCCCGAGACCATGTCCATCGAGCGTCGCAAGATGCTGAAGCTGCTCGGCGCCGAGCTCGTCCTGACCGAGGGCCCGAAGGGCATGAAGGGCGCCCTCGCCAAGGCCGAGGAACTCGCCGCCGAGATCCCCGGGTCCATCATCCCCCAGCAGTTCCAGAACCCCGCCAACCCGGCCATCCACCGGAAGACCACCGCCGAGGAGATCTGGAACGACACCAACGGCGAGATCGACGTCTTCGTGTCCGGCATCGGTACGGGCGGCACCATCACGGGCGTCGGCCAGGTGCTGAAGCCGCGCAAGCCCTCGCTCCACATCGTCGCCGTCGAGCCGGCCGCCTCCCCGATCCTGTCCGGCGGCCAGCCGGGCCCGCACAAGATCCAGGGCATCGGCGCCGGCTTCGTCCCCGGCGTCCTCGACACGAAGATCTACGACGAGGTCGTCCAGGTCTCCAACGACGAGGCCTTCGAGATGGCCCGCCTCGTCGCCCGCCTGGAAGGCATCCCGGTCGGCATCTCGTCGGGCGCGGCCGTCACCGCCGCCGTCAAGGTCGGCACCCGCCCGGAGTTCGCCGGCAAGTCCATCGTCATCATCATCCCGAGCTTCGCCGAGCGCTACCTGTCGACGGCGCTGTTCGAGGGGCTGGAGTAGGATCCGGGCGTCCCGGTTCGTTCTGGTCTGGACAGGAGGGCTTCGTCCGTCGGGGCGGAGCCCGTCATCGGGAGCGGGCGGACCGTCATGTTGAGCGAATCCGAACTCGAGCGCTATGCGCGCCATATCGTTCTGCGCGACCTGGGCGGGCCCGGGCAGCAGAGGTTGAAGGCCGCGCGGGTGCTGGTGGTGGGCGCCGGAGGGCTCGGGGCGCCCGTGATCCTCTACCTGGCGGCGGCCGGAGTCGGTACGCTGGTGGTCGTCGACGACGACGACGTTTCGCTCTCGAACCTGCAGCGCCAGGTGATCCACGGCACCGAGGACGTCGGCCGTCCGAAGGTCGACAGCGCGGCGGACCACGTGGCGCGGGTCAATCCGCACGTCCGCGTCGAGACGCGCCGCGAACGGCTCGGCCCCGACAATGTCGACGGGCTCCTGGCCGGCGTCGACGTGGTCGTGGACGGCTCGGACAACTTCGAGACCCGCTATCTCCTGTCGGACGCCTGCTTCCGCGCCGCCCGGCCGCTCGTGACCGCAGCGGTGTCCGAATACGACGGCACGCTGACCACCCTCGCGCCGCACGAACGCGGTCCCGACGGGGTGCCGAATCCGACCTACCGCTGCCTCTTCCCGGAGCCGCCGCCGGCCGGCCTCGTCCCGGCTTGCGCGGTAGCCGGCGTGCTCGGCGCGCTCACGGGCGTCATGGGCTCGCTGCAGGCGCTGGAGGTGATCAAGCTCATCGCCGGCATCGGCGAGCCGCTGGTCGGGCGCCTCCTGATGGTCGACGCCCGCGCCATGCGCTTCGAGACGGTGCGCTATGCCTGGAGCCCCGACAACCCCCTGAACGGGACATCGGTCCCCTGAGCGTCAGCGCTGCGGCCCCTGGCGCTCCGCCGAGGCGGCCCACAGGTTCACGCCGCCCTCCACCGCGTTGCGGTCGATCTCGGCCAGTTCCTCGGGCGCGAACTCGAGCCGGTCGAGCGCCCCGACGCAGTCCTCCACCTGCTCCGGCCGGCTCGCTCCGATCAGCGCCGAGGTCACCCGCGGGTCGCGCAGCACCCAGGCGATCGCCATCTGGGCGAGGGTCTGGCCCCGGTGGCCGGCGAGGTCGTTGAGCGCCCGGGCCCGCGTGATGTTCTCCTCGTTCAGGAAGCTCATCCGGAGCGACTTGCCGGCCGCGGCGCGGCTGCCCTCCGGCACCCCGCGCAGGTACTTGTCGGTCAGCATGCCCTGGGCGAGCGGGGAGAACACGATCGTGCCCATCCCGGCCGCCTCGAGCGCGTCGAGCAGGCCGTCGTCCTCGATCCACCGGTTGATCATCGAGTAGCTCGGCTGATGGATGATCGCCGGCGTGCCGAGCGCCGTCAGGATCGCGGCCGCCTCGCGGGTCCGCTGGCTGTTGTAGGACGAGATCCCGACGTAGAGCGCCTTGCCCTGGCGCACCGCGGCGTCGAGCGCCCCCATGGTCTCTTCCAGCGGCGTGTTCGGGTCGAAGCGGTGGGAGTAGAAGACGTCGACATAGTCGAGGCCCATCCGCCTGAGGCTCTGGTCCAGGCTCGCCAGCAGGTACTTCCGGCTCCCCCACTCCCCGTACGGACCCGGCCACATCCGGTAGCCCGCCTTGGTGGAGATGACCAGTTCGTCCCGGTGGCTGGCGAAGTCGGCCTTCAGGATCCGCCCGAAGTTCTCTTCGGCGGAGCCGGGCGGCGGCCCGTAGTTGTTGGCCAGGTCGAAATGCGTGATCCCGAGGTCGAAGGCTTTGCGGCAGATGTTGCGGGCGTTCTCCTGGGCGGCGTCGTTGCCGAAATTGTGCCAGAGCCCGAGCGACAGCGCCGGCAGCATCAGCCCGCTGCGGCCGCAACGGTTGTACTTCATGCCGTCGTAGCGCGAGAGGGCGGGGCTGTAGCTCATCGATCGTCTCCTCGGATCTCGGCCCGTTCTGCGGTGGATCGGCTTCGGGCGCACTGTCGCCCGCACGCTCCCGGCTGGCAAGGCGCGCGAAGGGACCGAGCCCTGCGGGCGCGTCCCGGATCAGCCGGCCGGCCAGGACGGCCGAGCCGGTCAGGACGGCAAGGCCCCGGCTTTGCGGGCGTCGAGGCGCCCCAGGGGGGGAGGAACCGGGACGCGCCGAGGCCGTTGGACCCTCAACGGCCCGCGCCCCGGCAAGGGGAAGCCGGCCGTCCCAACGCGATCCAAGCGAGGCATCCCATGACGATCATCAAGACGGCCGCGGCCGGCCTGACACTGGCCGCACTCACCTTCGCGGCGCCCTTCGGGGCCGGCCTCCTCGTCGGCACGGACCACGCCGTCGCCCAGTCGGGCGGCGGTTCCGGCGGCGGCTCGGCCGGTTCGGGCGGCACCAGCGGAGCCACCGGCGCGGGCGGCACCGGCACGAACACCGGGACCGGAATGGGCACCGGCACCACGGGTACGGGCACCGGGACCAACGGGACGCTCAACCGGGGCACGACCATCAGCCCCGGCCCCGATCCGGTCACCCGCAACACCGATCCGGGCAGCCGCAACACCACCACCTGCCCGCCCGGCGACACGCGTCCGCAGTGCCTCAACCGCCAGTGAGGCGATACCCTGCGCCGTCCCGGTCCCCGGGGCGGCGCGACCGCTCAGCCGGGCAGGGGGATGAACTCGGTCTCGCCCGGCACAGCCTGGAACCGCCCGGCCAGCCAGTCGGCCTTGGCTTGGTCGATGCGCTCCTTGCGGCTCGACACGAAGTTCCACCAGATGTGGCGCGGACCCTCCAGGGTCGCGCCGCCGAGGAGGAGCAGCCGCGCCGCCGAGAGCGCCGAGACGGTCAGCCGGTCGCCGGGTCGGAGAACCAGCATCTGCATGGCCCCGAAGCGGTCGCCCGCGATCTCGATCTCCCCCTCCAGCACGTAGATCGCCCGGTCCTCGTGATCGGTGTCGACCGGAAGGATGGCGCCGGCGTCGAGCGCAACGTCGGCATAGAGCGTGTCCGACAGCGTGGGGGTGGGCGCCGCCACCCCGTAGGCCCGCCCGGCGATGACCCGCACGCGCTTGCCCTCCGACGACAGCACCGGCAGGTCCGCCGACCCGACATGCGTGAAGCCCGGATCGGCCTCCTCGCGCTCGGCCGGCAGCGCCACCCAGCTCTGGATGCCGAACAGCCGCGACCCGGCGACGCGCAGCGCCGGTCCGGTCCGCTCCGAATGCACGATGCCGCGGCCGGCCGTCATCCAGTTGACGTCCCCCGGCCGGATCTCCAGCTCCGTGCCGAGGCTGTCCCGGTGGACGATGGCGCCCTCCAGCAGATACGTGACCGTCGCCAGCCCGATATGGGGGTGGGGCCGGACGTCCACGCCCGCGCCGGTCAGGAACTCGGCCGGACCCATCTGGTCGAAGAAGATGAAGGGCCCGACCATCTGCCGGCTCGCGGCCGGCAGGGCGCGGCGGACCTCGAATCCGCCGAGATCACGGGCGCGGGGAACGATCACCTGGTCCAGTCCGGTCGGCAGCGTGCTCATCGTCTTCTCCTTCCCTCGCGCCTCGCGCAGCCGGCGGGCGTCCTTCGGCCGCCGTCGATGGCGAGATGGGAACCCCGGGGCGGCAGGTCAGCACGAGCGGCGCGAACCGACCGTTCGCAGCCCGTGAACGACGCTGCCCGGGCGAGGGTTCTCGACGCCCGGAACGACCTCGTATACATGCGGAGGTTCGTGGGGCGGGACGATGGCCGAGGGACGGAGCAAGTCGAAGATCGGCGAGGCCAATGTCGAGCGGATCCTCGACGCGGCCCTGACGATCTTCGCGCGCTACGGGCTTCGCGGCGCCCGGACGGATCAGATCGCCGCCGCCGCCGGCATGTCGAAGCCGAATCTCCTCTACTATTTCAGGACCAAGGAAGAGCTCTACGTCGCGGTCCTGGAGCGCACGCTCGAGCGCTGGCTCGACCCCCTCGCGGGCATCGACGAGCAGCGCAGCCCCGCCGAGGCGCTGGCCGACTACATCACCCGCAAGCTCGCCTCCGCGCGCAGCCATCCCGAGCAGAGCCGTCTCTTCGCGACCGAGATCATCCAGGGCGCGCCCATGCTGCGCGCCGCGCTCGAGCGCGACCTGAAACCTCTCGTCGAGGCCAAGGTCGCGATCCTGGAGCGCTGGATGGAGGAGGGCCGGCTCGCCCGGGTGGATCCCCTTGCGGTCATCTTCATGATCTGGGGCACCACCCAGCACTATGCGGATTTCGCCGCGCAGGTGCATGTCCTCGCCGGCCGCGGACTGGACGACGAGGCCTTCTTCGAGGCCACGCGCCGCAGCCTGGTCGACGCGATCCTGTCAGGCCTGCTCCCCAGGCTCTGAGAAATCTCGATGTATTGAAGTATGCGAATCTTTATACTTGTTGCACCATAGTAACAGACTGAACATCACGTAACGGAAATCAGCTGAAGAACCGTGGGTTTAGGTTTCCATTAACCCCCAAGTCGCCCAAGATGACCTCACGAATGCTGCAGGAGCAGCGACGTCAGAGGTCGAAATCACATGCAAAAGTCTGCGATCATCCTGTTCTCCGCGCTGGCCGTCTCGGCCACGACTGCGAGTGCCGCCGACCTCGGGCGCCCGGCGCCCGCGAAGGTCGACTACGTCAAGGTCTGCGACGCCTACGGCGAGGGCTTCTTCTACATCCCGGGCACCGAGACCTGCCTGAAGCTCGGCGGCTACGTTCGCGCGGAATACCGCGCCTACTCGACCGACTTCCTGTTCGACAAGTTCTACGGCATCGGTGCCGGCACCGGGCAGCGCGGCAGCAACAGCATCACCACCCGCGCCCGCGCCAACCTGCAGTTCGACGCGCGCACCAACACCGAATACGGCCTGCTGCGCAGCTACGCCGAGGTCCAGTTCACGGTCTCGTCCGGCACCGCGACGGTCACCGAGTTGCAGAAGGCCTACATCCAGTTCGGCGGCCTGACCGCCGGCCGCGCCCTGTCCTTCTTCGACTTCTATACCGGCGACCACTTCAGCTCGGTCTACGAAACGGCGCATTCCGACTCGATCGTCAACCTGCTCGCCTACACCTTCTCGTTCGGCAACGGCGTCACCGCCACCCTGTCGCTGGAGGATCAGACCACCGGTGTGGCCGCCCGCCGCTACAACAGCCTCGGCGCCGGCCCCTACGCCGGCAACAAGACCCCCGACGTAGTCGGCGCCCTGAAGGTCGACCAGGCCTGGGGCTCCGCGCAGGTCATGGCCGCGGCCCATCGGGTGTACGGCACGCTGAGCGACACCTGGGGCTACGCGGCGGGCGCCGGCGTCAGCGTCAAGCTGCCGATGATCGCCCAGGGTGACGTCTGGAGCCTTCAGGCCGCCTACGGCAAGGGCGCGCTCAGCTACGTCTCTCCGGATCTCTTCGTCGGTCAGGACTACATCCAGTTCGGCCCCGGCCTGCGCCGGCAGGACCTGAGCACCGCCTGGTCGATCGCCTCCGGTTTCACCCACAACTGGAACGCCAAGTGGTCGACCGGCCTGACCGCCTCCTACGCGGACGTGGATCATCGCGCCCGCTTCTGGGACTACAGCCAGTTCGACATCGGCGCCAACCTCGTGTGGGCCCCGGTGTCCGGCCTGACCATCGGCGCCGAGGTCGAGTACAAGGACGTGGACTTCGACCTCGCCGGTCGCCGCGACCGTGACGCCCTCGTGGGCCTGCTCCGGATCCAGCGCAACTTCTGACCATCGCCGATCCCGGAATCGCCGCAGGAAGGCCCGGCCGGAACGCCGGGCCTTTCGCTTTCTCAACCAAGGAGGACCGCAGGCCTGATTCGCGACCGGGGCCTGTTGTTCGGCCTCCGCACTCGGGACCTGCCGATTCGGCTTCGGTCTGTCGCGCAACTTGGACGAAGGTCGACGCGGTGGCCCCCTAAGCTGTTGTAATTCTGATACATCGTAGATTGAGCAAACGATTCTGCCCGGGAAATGGGCAGCATCCGTCTTCCAACGCTGGCGACATTCTTCCAAATTCAGAACAACGAATTCCGTTCGGTATGGGCCGGAATGACGGGTTCCGCCAGGGGCACACGATGAAGACCTTTGCTTTCGCCACTTTCACCGCCGCGGCCCTGGCCGCCTCGTCCGCCCTCGCGGCGGACCTGGGTCGGCCCGCCCCCGCAGCCGTGGACTATGTCAAGGTCTGCGATGCGTACGGCGAAGGGTTCTTCTACATCCCCGGCACGGAGACCTGCCTCAAGATCGGCGGCTACCTCCGGGTGGAGTACCGCCTGTACGATGCGACCCGGCTCTACGGCGCCTACGGCATCCCGCAGGGCTCCGACCGGCGCATCAGCGACCGGGTCGGCAGCCGCGCCCGTGCCAACATCCAGTTCGACGGCCGCACCAACACCGAATACGGCCTGCTGCGCAGCTTCATCGAGCTCCAGTACACGGTCGACTCGGGTTCCTCGACGGCGCGCAGCGAAGTCCAGAAAGCCTACGTGCAGTTCGGCGGCCTGACCGCCGGCCGCGCCCAGTCCTTCTTCGACTTCTACCTCGGCGATCACTACGCCTCGGTGTTCGAGACCGCGCACTCGGACTCGATCGTCAACATGCTCGCCTACACCGTCTCGTTCGGCAGCGGCATCACCGCCACGCTCTCCCTCGAGGACCCCACCACCGCGGGCGGCGGCCTGCGGCGCTGGTCCACCGCGGCCATTCCGTCCATCGGCGCCGACACCATCGGCCCCTACGCAGGCCTCAAGTATCCCGACGTCGTCGGCAACGTGAACGTCACCCAGTCCTGGGGCACCGCCCAGGTCATGGCGGCCGCCCATCACGTGAACGGGATCGCCCTCGGCCGGACGACCCCCAGGGGCGTCGACTACTTCGTCGGCTCCAACCGTGACGAGTGGGGCTACGCCGTCGGTGCCGGCGCCACCATCAAGCTGCCGATGATCGCGGACGGCGACACTGTGACGGTCCAGGCCGCCTACGGCAAGGGCGCGGTCGGCTTCGTCTCGCCCGACTGGTATGCCGCCAACGACTACGTGTCGATCGCCCGCGGATCCCGGTCCAAGATGAGCCTCACCGAGTCCTGGTCGGTGGCCGGCGGCTTCCTGCACAACTGGAACGCCCAGTGGTCGACGGCCATGACGACGTCCTTTGCCACGATCGACCACAAGGGCCGCTTCTGGGATTACGACCAGTTCGACATCGGCGGCAATCTCGTCTGGGCTCCCGTCACGGGCCTGAGCATCGGCGCGGAACTCGAGTACAAGAACGTCGACTTCGACCCGGGCTCCCGCAAGGACCGTGACGCTCTCGTCGGCCTGCTTCGCGTCCAGCGCAACTTCTGACCGGTCGGCCACGGCCTCTCCACCCAACCCGGCGGGCGACCGCCGGGTTTTTTGCGTCTGGTCTCTGGGATGTCGGCCGGATGTGCGACCTCGGGCGAAGCAGGAACTTTCTTGAGCTTCGCCGCGTTCATCTCCCGAACCCGGACGGCCGTCCGGGCCGCGACTTGCGGTTAACCGCGACCGTCCCGGCCGCCTCGGCGCGCCGTCGGTCCCACGGGAGACAGACCCATGACCCTCGGCACCATCCTGCTGATCGTCCTCATCCTCCTTCTCATCGGCGCGATCCCGGCCTGGCCCTACAGCCGCGGCTGGGGCTATGGCCCGAGCGGCCTGCTCGGCCTCGTCTTCCTCGTGATCCTGATCATGCTGCTGACCGGCCGGCTCTGAGCCGCGACCGGAACACCGGCCCGACCCCCGCGTTCTTGAAACCGATGCGACCCTGGCGACAGCCGCGGTCGCAGAGGGCCGGAGGGAACGCAGGATGAAGGACCTGAACGATCTCTTCGGCGCGTTGCTGAAGGACGTGCTCCACGCCGAGAGGCAGGCCGTCCGCGTCCTTCCCGGACTGGTGCGACGCGTCGGGGATTCCGCGCTGAAGGAGGCCCTGGAGGCGCATCATCGGGAGACCGTCACCCAGGCGGAGCGGCTCGAGCGCATCTTCGCGCTCCTCGGCCGGATCCCCCGCGCCGAGACCTGCGAAGCGATCCAGGGCCTCGTCGACGAGGCCAGGGCCGTGACGGAGGATGCCGGAGACGCCGACACGCGCGACGCCGGCGTGCTCGCCGCCGCCCAGGCGATCGAACATTACGAGATCGCCCGCTACGGCACCCTGGCCGCCTGGGCCGAGGAACTCGGCATGGACGAGGCCGCCGGTCTCCTCCGCCTGACGCTGGATGAGGAGAAGCGGGCCGACGCGCTCCTGTCCGGCATCGCTCGCCAGCGCATCAACCGCAAGGCCCGGGCTGCCTGACCGGCCCGTGCCCGAAGACGCTCCGTGCGGCTCGCCGTCGGAGCCCGGAGGTAGCCATGACCAAGGTCCGAGCCGCGCGCGTCGCGCTCCTCGTTCTCCTCGCCGGCCTCCCCGCCGTCGCCGGAGCCCAGACCCCTGCCGCTCAGGCACCCGCCACGCCGCCGACCGGCGCCGCGCCGCCCGTCGACCGGACGGCGCCGCCGAACCCGCCGGTCCGGTCCGGGAGCGGCCAGGACAAGATCCTCGCCCCCGGGGCCAACTCCTTCACCGAGCAGCAGGCGCGCGACCGCCTCGCCTCCCGCGGCTTCGCGGACGTTTCGGGCCTCTCGAAGGACCAGGACGGCATCTGGCGGGGCCATGCCGTCAAGGACGGCCGCACCGTCTCGGTCGCGATCGACTACCAGGGCAACGTCGCCGCCGAGTGATCCCCGTCCAACAGGCCGAAGCCGGAGCTTTTCCCCATGAAGACCACCGTGACCCGGCTCTACGATCGCTACCAGGACGCCGCCGCCGCCGTGAACGCCCTGATGGAAGCCGGCTTCCCGGCCGAGGACGTCAGCCTCGTCGTCAACAACGCCGGCAATCCGCATCTGACGGTCACGACCCCCGTGGCCGACGCCCCGGACGCGGCCGGCGCGGGCGCCGGGGCGGGCGCGCTGCTCGGCGGCGGCGCCGGCCTGCTCGCCGGCCTCGGGCTGATGGCGATCCCCGGCCTCGGCCCCGTCGTCGCCGCCGGCTGGCTCGCGGCCACCGCCGCGGGTGCCGTGGCGGGCGCCGCTGCGGGCGCGGCGGCCGGCGGCATCGTCGACGCCCTGACGGCCTCCGGGGTGAACGAGGAGCACGCCAACGTGTATGCCGAATCGCTGCGGCGCGGCGGTGCCCTGGTTACGGCCCGCGCCGAGGAGGACCGGGTCGGCCCGGTCGAGGCCGTGCTCGATCGCTTTTCGCCGGTCGATCCCGACGAGCGCGGCCGCAGCTATCGCGAATCCGGCTGGTCTCGCTTCGACGCGAACCTGGACTGAGCCCCGCCGCCCGGCCCCGCGCGAACCTTCCGAACGCTTCCGGCGTTCTCCCCGGATGCCGTGTCGCCCATGCGACACCCGATCCCCCAGGCCAGGAGACCGCCATGCGCCTCAGCGAAGCCGTCACGCGTCCGACCGTCCGGTCGGTCATGGGCGTGCCCACGCCCTTTCCCGAGACCGATCCCGGCGGCCTGCCGCCGGAGGAGCCGGGCGTGCCGTCGCCCGACCCGGGGCCCCGCCCCTATCCGGTGGACGACCCGCCCTATCCCGAGCCGACTGGCCCGGACACCGTGCCGGTCCCCGAGCCCTCGCGCACGCCGCTCATGTGAGTCGGCCCGCGGCCCGGCAGACCGGCTGGAGCCCCAGGCCTACTCCTTGATCTTCGGCGCCTTGGTGGCGAACTGCTCGTCCTGCGGCTTCGCCGGCAGGCTGCCATGCTCGCGCGCATGCCGCGCCACGCGCACGATCAGGTCCAGGCCCATCGGGGCGAGCGCGCGTTCCCAGAGTTCGCGCGCTGTCTCGCCCTTCTTCACGAAGCACCAGTCCTGCATCGCGACCGCGCCGGCATCCATCCGGTCGGCGAGGTGGTAGATCGACCCGCCGGCGATCGGGTCGCCTTCCTTGACGGTCCACTCGACCGCCGCGATGCCCCGGTGGCGCGGCAGCAGGGAAGGGTGATAGCCGATCCCGCCCAGCTTCGCCTTGGCGATGGCGTCTGGCATGACCCGCGCGTGGCTGTGCGCCGTGACGATCAGGTCCGTCCCGTCCGGGATCTCGCCCGCGGGGACCACCTTGGGATCCACCTGCACGGTCACGGGGATCCCCTTCGCCTCCGCAGCGGACTTCAGGCGGTCGTCCGCCGTCGGCACCACCACGGCGGCGATCTCGGCGCCGTCCTTGAGGAGCGCTTCGAGCGCGGCGGAGCCGAAATAGCGCGAACCGACGATCGTGATCTTCATGGGGTCTCCTCGGCTTCGTTGGCCTTCATTGGCATCGGTTGTGCCAGTTTATGGCGCCGCGCGCAGCGTTCGGCGCGGGCCTGCGACCCCCCGCCGCGGCGGCATCGGCCGGGATGGTAGCGGCGCGCCCGCGGCAGCGCCAGAGGTGGCCCGCCCGGAAGAAGTGCCCCGGCATTTCCTCCGGAACCCGCCCGCGGGCGGCACGTTGACCGGGCACCCCCCGAACCGAAGGAGCCCGCCATGGAGGTCCGCAACGACCAGGCCGCGAAGGACAAGGTCTTCGAGCTCATCAAGGATGCCCGCATCGCCATGATGGCGACCCGCGGCGAATACGGCACCATGCACGCCCGCCCGATGGGCACGAACCACACGGAGTTCCACGGCGAGCTCTGGTTCCTGACCGACGTCCGCTCCGAGAAGGTCCATGACCTCGAGCGCGACGACGAGGTGCTGCTCGCCTATTCCGACACTGCCAAGCAGAACTACGTGTCGATCTCCGGCCGCGGCGAGGTCTTGCGCGACCGGGCGATCCTGAAGGACCTCTGGTTCGAGGCCGCCCGCACGTGGTTCCCGAAGGGCGTCGACGATCCCGACCTGGCTGCCATCAAGGTGACGGTCGAGATGGCCGAGTATTGGGACAGCCCCTCGAGCGCGATGGTCTACATCTACGGCTACGCCAAGGCGCTGACGACCGGCCGCCGCCCGAACCCCGGCGAGAACGCGACCGTCCGCTTCAGCTGATCCGTCCGCCCGGACGCGATCGCGCGCGGCCTTCCCATCGCCGCGCGCGCTCCCTATGGTCCGCCTCCCGACCGCCAGCACCGAGGGAGCCGACCATGACGAACCCAGCCGACGAGCGCATCGCGCGCCTGATCGCCGAGGAGATCGCCGCCCGCCCGGCCCAGGTGGCCGCCGCGGTCGCACTCCTCGACGAGGGCGCCACGGTCCCCTTCGTGGCGCGCTACCGCAAGGAGGCGACCGGCGGGCTCGACGACACCCAGCTGCGCACCCTGGAGGAGCGGCTGGCCTACCTGCGGGACCTGGAATCCCGCCGGGCCGCCATCCGGGACTCGATCACCGGCCAGGGCCGGATGACCGACGACCTCGCCGCCCGGATCGCCGCCGCCGCCACCAAGGCCGAGCTCGAGGACATCTACCTCCCGTTCCGCCCCAAGCGCCGCACCAAGGCCGAGATCGCCCGCGAGCGCGGGCTCGGTCCCCTCGCCGAGGCCTTGCTGGCCGACCGCGGGCTCGACCCCAGGGCCGCCGCCGAGGCCTATGTCGGCGAGGCGGTCGCGGACGTGAAGGCCGCGCTCGACGGCGCGCGCGACATTCTGGCCGAGACCTTCGCCGAGAACGCCGACCTGATCGGCCGCCTGCGGTCCTACGCGATGGAGCGCGCCATGCTGCGCGCCCGGGTCCAGGAGGGGAAGGAGGCCGCCGGCGAGAAGTTCGCCGACTACTTCGACCACGTCGAGCGCTGGGCGACCGTGCCGAGCCATCGCGCCCTCGCCATGCTGCGCGGTCGCAACGAGGAGATCCTGGCCGTCGATATCGAGATCGACGCCGACGCCACCGACCCCTTGAAGCCCGTCGAGCGGATGATCGCCGAGGCCTTCCGCATTCCCGTGCCGGCGAAGCGGGCAGCCGACGCCTGGCTCCTCGACGTCGCCCGCTGGACCTGGCGGGTGAAGCTCTCCCTGCACGTGGCCCTCGACCTGATGACCCGCATGCGCGAGCGCGCCGAAGAGGAGGCGATCGCGGTCTTCGGCCGCAACCTCAAGGACCTGCTCCTGGCCGCGCCTGCCGGCACCCGCCCGACCCTCGGCCTCGACCCGGGCATCCGCACGGGCGTCAAGGCCGCGGTCGTCGACGCCACCGGGAAGGTCGTCGACACCGCCACGGTCTATCCCTTCCAGCCGAGGAACGACGTCCGCGGCACCCTCGAGACGCTCGCCGCCCTCATCCGCAAGCACAGGGTCGAACTGGTGGCGATCGGCAACGGCACCGGCTCGCGCGAGACGGACCGCCTCGTCGCCGCCCTGATCGCCGACATGCCGCCGCCCAAGCCCCTCAAGGTGGTGGTGAGCGAGGCCGGCGCCTCGGTCTACTCCGCCTCCGCGCTCGCCGCGGCCGAGATGCCCCATCTCGACGTCTCGCTCCGCGGCGCCGTCTCGATCGCCCGGCGCCTGCAGGATCCGCTGGCCGAACTCGTCAAGATCGAGCCCAAGTCGATCGGCGTCGGCCAGTACCAGCACGACGTCGACCAGGCCCGCCTCGCCAAGGCGCTCGATGCCGTGGTGGAGGACGCCGTCAACGCGGTCGGGGTCGACCTCAACACCGCCTCCGCCTCGCTGCTCGCCCGCGTCTCCGGCCTCGGCCCCTCGCTCGCGGAGGCGATCGTCGCACACCGGGACGCCGCGGGCGCCTTCCGCACCCGCCGCGACCTGCTCAAGGTCTCGCGCCTCGGGCCGCGCACCTTCGAGCTCGCCGCCGGCTTCCTGCGCATCCGCGACGGCGCCGAGCCGCTCGACGCCTCCTCGGTCCACCCCGAGGCCTATCCGGTCGCTGCCCGCATCGTCGCCGCCTGCGGCCGCGACCTGCGCAGCCTGATGGGCGACGCCGCCGCCCTGAAGAGCCTGGACCCGCGACGCTTCGTCGACGAGCGCTTCGGCCTGCCGACCGTCCGCGATATCCTGGCCGAACTGGAGAAGCCGGGCCGCGACCCGCGACCCGAGTTCCGGACCGCCGCCTTCGCGGAGGGCGTCGAGGAGATCGGCGACCTGAAACCCGGCATGGTGCTGGAGGGCACCGTCACCAACGTCGCCGCCTTCGGGGCCTTCGTCGACATCGGCGTCCACCAGGACGGGCTCGTCCACGTCTCTCAGCTCGCCGACCGCTTCGTCAAGGACCCGCGCGACGTGGTCAAGGCCGGCGACGTCGTCAAGGTGCGCGTCGTCGAGGTCGACGTGAAGCGCAAGCGCATCGCCCTCTCCATGCGCAAGGACGACGGCGGAGAGCGCCCCCGGCCGGCCGGCGCGACGCGGAACCCGGGCGGCCCCGCGCCCAAGCCTGCGCGACCGGAGCCGAAGTCCGTCGGTGCCCTGGGCGAAGCATTGTCGCGGGCCATGAAGCAGCGCTGACGGTTCGCCTCAGATTGGAATGATTACAATGAAGAAGAACCGCATCATGTGAATTGCGTATTGACCGGAAGGGTCGTCGAGACCTATGCAGGACCGATCGTCCCTCGCCGGTCCTGCCCCGCCATGATCGTCTGTCATTGCAATGTACTGTCCGACCGCGACCTGAAGGCCGCGCTCGACGTGGAGCTCGCGGTCCGTCCGCGCACCGCCGGCCAGCTCTACAAGTGCCTGGGGTGCCGGCCCGAGTGCGGCCGCTGCCTGCCGACCATCCAGAAGCTGATGGCCGACCATGCGGGCTGCGCCGTCCGGATCGGCTGCCCCACCTGCCCCGGCCACGCGATGGAACCGGTCGCCGAGGCGCCGCTGCTCGTCGCCGCCGAATAGCGGGGCGGCACGCCTGTCCCTCGCCACCTGGAACTGAGCCCTTGCCGGACCGTTTCAGCACGACAGTTTCCCGTCGTCCTAGTCACGCGAGGAGATGTCATGAAGGGCGATCCGAAGGTCCTCGACTACCTGAACCGCGGCCTGCGCAGCGAGCTGACCGCCATCAGCCAGTACTGGCTCCACTACCGCCTGCTGGACAACTGGGGCTTCAAGGAACTCGCGCGCACCTGGCGCAAGGAATCGATCGAGGAGATGAACCACGCCGACCGCTTCGTCGAGCGCATCCTCTTCCTGGAGGGCCATCCCAACCTGCAGGTTCTCGACCCGCTGCGCATCGGCGAGACCGTCGAGGAGGTGATCCTCGCCGATCTCGCGGCCGAGCACGACGCCCGCAGCCTCTACCAGGAGGCCGCCGCCCACTGCGACTCCGTGCGCGACTACCCCTCCCGCGACCTCTTCGTCGACCTCATGACCGACGAGGAGGGCCACATCGACTTCCTGGAAACACAGCGGGACCTCATCCGGTCGATCGGCCTCGCCCTTTATGCTCAGAAGCACATCGGCGAGCTCGGCGAGGACCATTGAGGCGCTTGGCACCGGGTTGATCCGGGTCGAGCCGCAGCGGCATGGGCCAGCCCATTTTGCCGCTGCGGCGTTTTTGCGTCTCCCTGGACCTCGGTCCCCGGGCCACTAGCTTGATCTCCTGCGACCCGATCCGGAACAGCCGGCCCCGGCCGGAGCGGCCTTCGGGCCCCTGTCTCGATTGCCAGCTAACGTAAGGGAAGATACTCTGTGCTGCAGCGCAAATACATGCTGCAATGCAGCACCCGTCAGCAGTGCTGACCCGAATACTGCCTCTGACACACCAGATGGCAGTTGCGTCGGAGCGCTCTGACATACATTATACCTGACACCAGACCCACCGTCGTGGCGGCCTCGCGCCGTCTTGAATGCGGCGGGCACTAGGGAGGAAAGAAGAATGAGCACATCCTTCGTCTCGGCAGCGGCCCGCGTCGCGGCCGCCGGGGCCGCCGTCTTCGGTCTCGCCGCCCCGGCCTCCGCGGCCTGGGAGCCCACCAAGGCGGTCGAGTTCATCGTTCCCGCCGGCACGGGCGGCGGCGCCGACCAGATGGCGCGCGTGCTTCAGGGCATCATCCAGAAGCACAATCTCATGTCCCAGCCGCTGGTCGTCATCAACAAGGCCGGCGGCGCGGGCGCCGAAGGCTTCCTGGACGTGAAGGCCGCGGCGGGCAACCCCCACAAGATCATCATCACCCTGTCGAACCTGTTCACGACCCCGCTCGCCACCGGCGTTCCCTTCAAGTGGGACGAGATGACCCCGGTCGCCATGCTGGCGCTGGACGAGTTCGTGCTCTGGGTCAACGCCAAGGCCCCCTACAAGTCCGCCAAGGAATATGTCGACGCGGTCAAGGAGGGCGGCGCCGGCAAGTTCCAGATGGGCGGCACCGGGTCCAAGCAGGAGGACCAGATCATCACCGCCGCCATCGAGCAGGGTACGGGTGCCAAGTTCACCTACGTGCCCTACAAGGGCGGCGGCGACGTCGCGGCGCAGCTCGTCGGCGGCCACATCTCCTCGTCGGTCAACAATCCGATCGAGGCCGTGTCCCAGTGGCGCGGCGGCGAGCTCCGGCCCCTCTGCGTGTTTGACAGCCAGCGCATCCCGCTGAAGGAGCCGATCGCCGACGGCAAGTCCTGGGGCGACATCCCCACCTGCAAGGAGAGCGGCCTCGACATCGAGTACCTCATGCTCCGCGGCATCTTCATGCCCGCCAAGGCGACCCCCGACCAGGTCGAGTTCTACGTGAACCTCTTCAAGAAGGTCCGCGAGACCCCGGACTGGAAGGACTTCATGGAGAAGGGTGCGTTCAACACCACCTTCATGGCGGGCGACGACTACAAGAAGTGGCTGGCCTCCGCGGCCGAGACCCACCGCTCGCTCATGGAGAAGGCCGGCTTCCTGGCGAAGTGACCGTTAGCCGGGGCGTTCCGGCGCCCCGGCGCGGCCCTCCCGGGAGGGCCGACCCGATCCCTCGTTGCTCGGAGGTCTAACCTTGTCCCATCCTGCGAACGGCAACGAGACCACGGTCTCGTCCCGCACCATGGAACTGATCGTGGCCGCCGCCTTCATGGGCGTCGCCGCGCTCGTGATGTACGACAGCTGGCGCATCGGCGCCCGCTGGGGCTCCGACGGCCCGGAGGCGGGCTATTTCCCCTTCTACGTCGGCCTGATCATGTTCGTGGCCAGCGCCGCGACCTTCGGCATCAACCTCTTCGCCGTCTCGGCCTCGTCGAACTTCGTCGGCCGCTCGGAGCTGAAGCAGGTTCTCCAGGTGCTGATCCCCACCATCGTCTTCGTGGTGGCGATCGGTTACCTCGGCCTCTATGTCGCCGGCGCGATCTTCATCGCCTACTTCATGGTCGTGCTCGGCAAGTACCCGGTCTGGAAGGTCGTGCCGATCGCGATCCTGGTCCCGGGCGTCCTCTTCATGATGTTCGAGGTCTGGTTCCTCGTGCCCCTGCCCAAGGGCCCGCTCGAAGCCGCCTTCGGCTACTGAGTCGTCCGCCGGGCGCGGCTGCGCCCGCGCCGGCCTGAAATCCTGCAAGTGAAAGCATGCGTCGCGAGTCAATCGCGCGGTTCAGCTGGGAAAAACAAGCATTTAATCGGTCAAGCTGAAATGTGGAGGCTGACTTGGACGCGCTCCTCTCCCTGATCCATGGCTTCGGCGTCCTCGGCGACCCGATGAACATCCTCTACATGTTCATCGGCATCTTCCTGGGCGTGCTGATCGGCGTGCTGCCGGGCCTCGGAGGCGCCAACGGCGTCGCCATCCTGCTGCCGCTGACCTTCTCGATGCCGCCGACCTCGGCCATCATCATGCTCTCCTCCATCTACTGGGGAGCGCTCTTCGGCGGTGCCATCACGTCGGTGCTGTTCAACATCCCCGGCGAGCCCTGGTCGGTGGCGACCACCTTCGACGGCTACCCGCTCGCCCAGAAGGGCCGCGCCGGCGAGGCTCTGGCGGGCGCCTTCACAGGGTCCTTCCTCGGCGCCTTCGTGGCCACGCTGCTCATCACCTTCCTGGCCCCGCTCGTCGCCCGTTTCGCCCTGCAGTTCGGCCCGCCCGAATTCTTCGCCGTGTACCTGCTGACCTTCTGCAGCTTCATCGGCATGGGCAAGGAATCGCCCTTCAAGGTCATCGCCGCCATGATGCTCGGCTTCGCGCTCGCCGCGGTCGGCCTCGACACGGTGACCGGGCAGCTCCGCATGACCTTCGGCTCGACCGAGCTCCTGCGCGGCTTCGACTTCCTGGTGGCGGTCATCGGCCTCTTCGGCGTCGGCGAGATCCTGCTCACGATGGAGGAGGGCCTCGCCTTCAAGGGCCGCTCCGCCAAGATCAATCCCCGGGTCGTGCTCCAGGTCTGGGCCGAGATCCCCAAATACTGGGTGACCTGCATCCGCAGCGCCGTGGTGGGCTGCTGGATGGGCATCACCCCCGGCGGCGCCACCCCGGCCTCCTTCATGAGCTACGGCCTCGCCAAGCGTTTCTCCCGCAACGGACCCCGCTTCGGCACCGGCGAGCTCGAAGGCGTGATCGCCCCGGAAACCGCCGCCCACGCGGCCGGTACCTCGGCGCTCCTGCCCATGCTGACCCTCGGCATCCCCGGCTCGCCGACCGCTGCGGTGCTGCTCGGCGGCCTCCTGATCTGGGGCCTGCAGCCCGGCCCGCTGCTCTTCGTCGAGCAGAAGGACTTCGTCTGGGGCCTGATCGCGTCGATCTACGTCTCCAACGTCGCGGGCCTGATCGTCGTGCTCACGACGGTCCCGCTCTTCGCCGCGATCCTGCGCATCCCCTTCTCGATCATCGCCCCCATCATCCTGGTCATCTGTGCGGTCGGCGCCTACACGGTGCACAACGCGCTCCTCGACATCTCGGTGATGCTGGTCTTCGGCGTGATCGGCTACCTCTTCAAGAAGCTAGGCTACCCGCTCGCGCCCCTCGTCCTCGCCCTGGTGCTCGGCGACATGGCGGAGAGCTCGTTCCGGCAGGCCATGCTGGTCAGCCAGGGCAGCCTCGGGGTCTTCTACGCCAACCCGCTGGTCGGCAGTCTCGTCACCCTCGCCCTGGTCATGCTGTTCTGGCCGCTCATCTCGAGCGCGCTGGCCCTCTTCAAGGGACGCGGCGACTCGACCCTCGCGTCGTCGAAGTAACCGGCGCACCCCAAGACCCTGCGTACGGCGCGGCCTCCCGGCCGCGCCGTTGCTTTTTGGCCCGTCGCCACACTGTCGCTGTCGGGAGCCTCCGCCTTACGGGCCGAAGCGCGTCCCGCGCCGCCCCGGGCCCGCCCGCCCTACCGATCAACCAAATTGAACCGCCAACTCGTCCCCGCGAGCCTGACGCGCCGACCCGCGCCAGCGTCGCCTCGACGGCCATGTGTGCGATGCAACACGGCCATGTGGTATTTGGTATGCCAGATGCCTTGATTGGGTCAGCGGCACTGCCATATGATGCATTGCACAACAGGACTGCAGGAGATCCCGCCATGCTCGCCTCTTACGCTCTCGAATATGTCGCGCTCGCCCTTGCCGTCGGCGGCCTCGTCGGCGTCGTCGCCGAGATCCTGGTGAAGGACCCGACCGTGTTCGGCGCCGCTTTCGGCGCCAAGGCGATCGCCCTCCGGAGCGCGCTTTGCGGCCTCGACGTCGCGTCGGTCGCGTCGCCTGCCCGACAGGCCGCTTGAGATCGATCCCTTCCTCTGGACGGACCTGGTCCGGCGAACCTGACCTCTCGCCGGATGCCTCGAAGGGCGGCCCTCGGGCCGCCCTTTGGCGTTCTGCGCCCGCCCACGCCCCCGAGCCGAACGCGCGACGGCATCGCCGCGACGGGGTTGCCGTAAAGTCCTGCGAGACGAAAAGACGGTTAACGGGGCGGTTTTCCTTGTGGAAAACTGACAGAAAGCTGTCGAATGGCGGCCTTCGCGTCGGACCTTGCGGCACCGCTTCAATTCGCCTCGCATCCTATCTCTTGCGTTAACGATCCATAAGAACGTCCTCACATACCGTCCCCTGCATGAAGTCGTTCCTGTGGGCGGACAGGTCGAGCTTCTTCCCTTTCGAGGCGGAGGACCCGACGTGCCCACATTGACCGTGAACGGCAAATCCTATTCGGTCGACGTACCTGAGCAGATGCCCCTCCTGTGGGTCCTGCGCGACGTGATTGGCCTGACCGGCACCAAGTACGGCTGCGGCGTCGAGATCTGCGGCGCCTGCACGGTCTGGATCGACGGGTCGGCCGAGAAGTCCTGCCACCTCGAGGTGAAGGAGGTGGTCGGCAAGCAGATCACCACCATCGAGGGCCTCTCCCCGAACCGCAGCCACGCCGTCCAGCTCGCCTGGATCGCCGAGCAGGTGCCGCAATGCGGCTACTGCCAGTCCGGCATGCTGATGCAGGCCGCCAAGCTCCTGCGCGAGAGCCCGAAGCCGACCGACGCCCAGATCGACTCCGCCATGGAGAACATCTGCGCCTGCGGCACCTACCCCCGCATCAAGGCCGCCATCAAGCGCGCCGCCGGCATCGTCTGACCGCCCGCCGGTCGGCCGCGCGGCGTCAAACGCGTGCGGCGGTGGACCGGTTCGTGCCCGATCCTCGAGGAAACCCCCATGTCCGTGAAAGACCTCGTCGCCGAGATCGCGACCCCGACCCGCCGTGCCGTGCTCGGCAACGGCGCCGCCGCCCTCGCGGGCCTCGTGCTCGCCGTCGATCCCTCGGAGGCCTTCGCCAAGAAGGGGCCGAGGGGCGGCACCGGTACCACCACGACGGCCACCGTGGCCGGGACGACCGGCACCAACATCGCCCCGCCCCCGACCGGCACGGCCGTCGGCAGCTGGGTCGTGATCGCCCCCGACAACACGATCACGATCCTGGCCGGCAGCCAGGAGATGGGGCAGGGCATCCTGTCCGGCCTCGCCCAGGTCCTCGCCGAGGAACTTTTCGTCGACTGGGCGAAGGTGCGCGTCGAGCACGCCCCCTCCGGCAACTTCACCTATTCGGGTCCGAACAACCGCGGCATCACGGCCGGCTCCGGCTCCATGCGCGGCTACTACCAGGGCCTCCGCCTCGCCGGCGCCCGGGCCCGCGAGATGCTCAAGATGGCGGCCGTCGCGAAGTTCGGCGGCACCCTGGACAGCGCGGTCTGCGCCGATGGCGTGGTCACCGTCAACGGCCAGAGCGCCACCTACGGCGCCCTCGCCACCCTGGCGGCCACCCAGGCCGCGCCTGCGACTCCGCCGCTGATCGGCAGCGGCCGCCTGATCGGCAAGGTCGTGGCCCGCCCCGACATCCCCCCCAAGGTGGACGGAAGCGCCGTCTTTGGCATCGACGTCCGCCTGCCGAACATGCTCTATGCCTGCGTCAAGCACAGCCCGGTGCACGGCGGGACGGTCCCGGCCGGCTACAACCCGCCGCTCCCCTCCGGCGCCGTGAAGGTCGTCAACCTCGGCACCGCCGTCGCGGTCGTGGCGGGCAACACCTGGGCGGCCCGCAAGGGCGCCGAGAGCCTGAGCGTGTCCTGGATCCTCCCCTCCGGCGCGACCGCGGTCGACACGCCCACCATCGACGCCGCCGCCCAGTCGCTGATGGCGACCGGCACCCCCGCGATCGCCGAGACCCTCGGCGACGCCCCGGGCGCGATTCTCGCCTCCGCGCGCCAGCTCGACCTGACCTACAGCGTCCCCTTCATGGCCCACGCCACGCTGGAGCCGCTGACCTGCACAGTCCTCTACACGACCACGGCCTGCGAGGTCTGGGCCTCCACCCAGGCGCCGAACAGCATCGTCGGAACCGTGACCAAGCTGACCGGCCTGCCCGCGACCGCCATCCAGGTCCATCCGCAATACATGGGCGGCGGCATGGGTCGGAAGTTCGAGCAGGACTTCGTGATCGAGGCGGTGAAGATCGCCCAGGCCGTCCCCGGCCGTCCGGTGAAGCTCACCTGGACGCGCGAGGAGGACATGACCCACGACTACTACCGGCCGATGGCGCTCGCCCGGGTCCGCGCCGGCCTGGACACCGCGGGCCGCATCACCGGCTGGTCGAACCGCATCGTCTCGCCGTCGATCCTCTATCCCCGCTTCGCCCCGGCCCTGCCGAACGGCGTCGACAGCCAGGCGGTCGACGGCGCCATCAAGCTGCCCTACGCCCTCGGGGCCCGCCTCGTCGAATATGTCCGGCACACCACCACGGCGCCGGTCGGCTTCTGGCGGTCGGTCGGCCACTCGATCAACTGCTTCGTGGTCGAGAGCGCCATCGACGAGCTGGCGCTCGCCGCCAACGTCGACCCGCTGCTCTTCCGCCAGCGCCTGCTCGTCAACGCGCCGGCCCACCTGGCGGTCCTCAACGCCGCCGCCCAGCTCGGCAACTGGTCTAGCCCGCCCCTCGCCGGCCGCGCCCGCGGGATCGCGTTGTCGGAGGGCTTCGGCAGCATCACCGCGCAGGTCGTGGAAATCTCCGCGCCGGTCTCCGGCGCGGTGGTCATCCACCGGGTCTCCGCGGCGATCGACTGCGGCATCGCGGTGAACCCGGATTCGGTCAAGGCCCAGATGCAGGGCGCCATCATCCAGGGACTCACGGCGGCGCTCTGGAGCAAGATCACCTTCTCGCAGGGCCGCACCGTCCAGCGCAACTTCAGCAACTACCGCGTCATGGTCATGCGCGAGGCGCCGAGGATCGACGTCACGATCGTCAACCAGGGCAGCGCGCTCGGCGGCGTCGGTGAGCCGGGCGTCCCGGCGGCGATCCCGGCCCTCGTCAACGCCTATGCCCGGCTGACCGGCACACGCATCCGCTCGCTCCCCATGTTCCCGAACGCCGGGTTCATGGACGACTGAGCGTGGAGGCCGCCGGGGCCGCCGCCCAGGCCCCGGCGGCGCCGCCCGGCGCCCGCGAGCCCTGCATGCGACACATGGCCCATCCGCGCTCGCGGGCTTGACCGCGGCCGCTCCAGAAGATCCGCTGGCCGAAACGGTTCAGCGGGCCCCGCCCGCCCGCGCGGGACAGGCCATGAGCAAGCTCTTCACGCCTTTGACGATCGGCCCGATGACGGTGGCCAACCGCATCGTGGTCTCCCCCATGTGCCAGTACTCCGCCGTCGACGGCTGCGCGACCGACTGGCACCAGTTCCATGTGCCGTCCCTGGCCCTGTCGGGCGCCGGACTGGTCATCCTGGAGGCGACCGCGGTCGAGCGCCTCGGCCGCATCACGCACGGCTGCCTCGGCCTCTATTCCGACGACAACGAACGCGCCCTCGACCGCGTGGTGAAGTCCGCCCGGGCCTTCGCGCCGAAGTCCCTCCGCCTCGGCATCCAGATCGCCCACGCCGGCCGCAAGGCATCGTCGCAGCGGCCCTGGGAGGGCGGCGGCGCGCTCCGCCCCGACCAGGATCCCTGGCAGACCTTCGCCCCCTCGGCCATTCCCTTCGACGACGGCTATCCGGCCCCGGCCGCGCTCGCGGACGCCGACCTGGAGCGCATCCGCGACGCCTTCGTGCAGGCGGCCCGCCGCGCGGCCCGCATCGGCTTCGACCTGGTCGAGCTGCACATGGCGCACGGCTACCTGCTGCACTCCTTCGTGTCGCCGATCGCCAACCGGCGCGAGGACCGCTGGGGTGGCGACCTCGTCGGCCGCATGGCCTTCCCGCTGGAGGTCGCCCGGGCGGTCCGCGCCGCCGTGCCCGGCATCGCGCTCTCGGCCCGCATCACCGGCTCCGACTGGTCGGACGCCGGCCTGACGCCCGACGACGCGGTCGCGGCCGCCACCATGCTGAAGGGGGTGGGGCTCGACGCCGTGGTTGTCAGCTCCGGCGGCATCACCCCGAAGATCCGCGTCGGGGTCGGGCCGAACTATCAGGTCCCCTTCGCGGCGCGCGTGAAGCGCGAGACCGGCATCCTCACGCAGGCCGTCGGCATGATCGTCGACCCTCTCGAGGCGGAGGCGATCCTGGAGCGCGGCGAGGCCGACCAGATCGCCCTGGCGCGCGCCGTCCTCGACGACCCGCGCTGGGGCCTGCACGCCGCCGAGAAACTGGGGGTCGAGGCGGAGCGGCCGGTCCAGTACGTGCGGGTCGCCCCGAAGCATTGGCCGGGCGCTGCCCTGAAGCGCTAGGAACGGCCGGCGCCGAGCGGACGGCCCGGCTCCGCCGATGGGCATCTCAGTCCTTGCGGCGCAGCCGCACCACCACGTCGACCCGCACGATCTCCATGCCGTCGGGCACCTCGGGCAGCCGGTCGATGCCCACCGACGCGGCGGGGATGTCCAGCATGGCGTTGTCGCCCTCGACGAAGAAGTGATGGTGATCGCCGACGTTGGTGTCGAAGTAGGACTTCGAACCGTCGACCGCCAGCTCCCGCAGGAGCCCGGCCTCGGTGAACTGGTGCAGCGTGTTGTAGATGGTGGCGAGCGAGACCGGCACCCGGGCGAGGATCGCCTCCTCGTAAAGCGACTCCGCCGACACGTGGCGGTCGCCGCGCCCGAACAGCAGCGACGCCAGCGCGAGCCGCTGCCGCGTGGGCCGCAGGCCCGCCCGGCGCATGAGGGCGGTCACGCAGGTCCCGCGCCCGTCCGGCGCGCCGGCCGCCGCGACCGGTGTCTTCGTCGTGCTCGCGTCCATGGTCGTCCTCTCGAACCGCCGCGAAGCGCGGCGAGACGGCGGCCAAGCCCTCGGGCAGCACCGTCCCGTCTAATATTAGGAACCGTTCGCAGCTTGGGCAACCCTGGCTGCATTTTCCCTTATGGTCGCGGGAGCCGCCTCGCGCCCCGAACCGAACGATCTTGTCACCTTCCGGGACGGCGGTCGCTGTGCTAGAAGGCCCGCGACTTCAAGCATCACGATCGAGATACCCGCGGACGCGGCTCCGGTCCAGCCAACGAGACCAGAATGGCAGAACGGCGTTCCAGTTTCAGTTACGAAGACTTGCTGGCCTGCGGCCGGGGCGAGCTCTTCGGTCCCGGCAATGCGCAGTTGCCCCTGCCCCCCATGCTGATGTTCGACCGCATCACCGAGATCTCGGAGACGGGCGGCGTGAACGGCAAGGGCTATATCCGCGCCGAGTTGGACGTCAGGCCGGACCTGTGGTTCTTCCCCTGCCACTTCCAGGGCGATCCCGTGATGCCCGGCTGCCTCGGGCTCGACGCCCTCTGGCAGCTCGTCGGCTTCTTCCTGGGCTGGGTCGGCGCCCCGGGGCGCGGACGGGCGCTGGCGGTCGGCGAGGTGAAGTTCACCGGCCAGGTGCTGCCGACCGTCAAGCTCGTCGAGTACGGCATCGAGTTCAAGCGGGTCATGCGCGGCAAGCTGGTGCTCGGCATCGCGGACGGCTGGCTCAAGGCCGACGGCCAGGAGATCTACACGGCCAAGGACCTGAAGGTCGGCCTCTTCCAGGCCTGACGGGGCGGCGGCCGCGGTCTCGCTCGCGGCCCGCCTCGCATGCTAGACTGTTCGCCCTCCGGATTGAGAACCGGACGGGGACCATGGAACCGACGGGGCGAAGCGGTTCTTTTCACAAGATCTGACGAGGTGACGCGCCTCGGCCTCCGGCTCGGCCGGTCGGGCCGCTCGGGGCATCACCGACAACGAAGCAAGAGGCCGCGATGAGGCGAGTGGTGGTCACCGGGATGGGGATCGTTTCCTCCATCGGCAACAACACCCAGGAGGTGGTGGCGAGCCTCCGCGAGGCGAAGTCGGGCATCTCGCGCGCCGAGAAATACGCCGAGCTCGGCTTCCGCTCGCAGGTCCACGGCGCCCCGACCCTGGATCCGGAAGGCATCGTCGACCGCCGCGCCATGCGATTCCACGGCGGCGGCACGGCCTGGAACCACGTCGCCATGGACCAGGCGATCCGCGACTCCGGCCTCGAGGAGAAGGACATCTCCAACGAGCGCACGGGCATCATCATGGGCTCCGGCGGTCCCTCGACTCATGCCCTCATCGAGGCCGCCGACACGGCGCGCACCAAGGGCCCGAAGCGCGTCGGCCCCTTCGCGGTGCCGAAGGCGATGTCGTCGACCGCCTCCGCGACGCTCGCCACCTGGTTCAAGATCAAGGGCGTGAACTACTCGATCTCGTCCGCCTGCGCGACCTCGAGCCACTGCATCGGCAACTCGGCCGAGCAGATCCTCCTCGGCAAGCAGGACGTGATGTTCGCCGGTGGCTGCGAGGAGCTCGACTGGGCCCTCTCGGTGCTGTTCGACGCCATGGGGGCCATGTCGTCCAAGTACAACGACACGCCCGCGACCGCCTCGCGCGCCTACGACAAGAACCGCGACGGCTTCGTCATCGCCGGCGGCGCCGGCGTCCTCGTCCTGGAGGAGCTGGAGCACGCCAAGGCGCGCGGCGCGAAGATCTATGCCGAACTGACCGGCTACGGCGCCACCTCGGACGGCTACGACATGGTGGCCCCTTCCGGCGAGGGCGCGGTCCGCTGCATGCGCCAGGCGCTCGCCACCGTGAAGGGGAAGGTCGACTACATCAACCCCCACGCCACCGCGACCCCGGTCGGCGACGCCAAGGAGATCGAGGCGATCCGCGCGGTCTTCGGCAAGGACGTGCCGCCGATCTCGGCCACCAAGTCGCTGACCGGCCACTCCCTCGGCGCCGCCGGTGTCCAGGAGGCGATCTATTCGCTCCTGATGATGCAGAACGGCTTCATCGCCGAATCGGCCCACATCCAGGAACTCGATCCGGATTTCGCCGACATGCCGATCGCCCGCGAGCGTATCGACGGGGCTCGGCTGGAGACCGTCCTGTCCAACTCCTTCGGATTCGGCGGCACGAACGCCACGCTCGTCTTCCAGCGCCACGACCGCTGACGGGCGCACTGGCGCCCGGCCGGGCGCTCGTGTCATATGGACTTCAAGGGATAGTGCGATCCGTTCCCTGATTCTGGGCGTGACGGACCG
Organism: Prosthecomicrobium sp. N25; assembly: GCF_037203705.1. Taxonomy (NCBI): domain Bacteria; kingdom Pseudomonadati; phylum Pseudomonadota; class Alphaproteobacteria; order Hyphomicrobiales; family Kaistiaceae; genus Prosthecomicrobium; species Prosthecomicrobium sp. N25. Next base: position 55,872 of record NZ_JBBCAT010000002.1, on the reverse strand, counting down.
CATGTGGACAGATCGCTACGGCCATCCTCACCTCCGCCTCGTCCTTGCGGCCGGCACGGGGCGGCCCGATGGAGCGGGAACCCGCATGAGCGGACTGATGCAAGGCAAGCGCGGCCTCGTCATGGGCGTCGCCAACGATCATTCCATCGCCTGGGGGATCGCCAAGCGCCTCGCCGAGGCCGGCGCGGAACTGGCCTTCACGTATCAGGGCGAGGCCTTCGGGCGCCGCGTCAAGCCGCTGGCCGCCTCGGTCGGCTCCGACTTCCTTATCCCCTGCGACGTGGAGGACGTCTCCTCGGTGGACGCCGTCTTCGCCGCCCTCGCCGAGCGCTGGGGCAGGATCGACTTCGTGGTCCACGCCATCGCGTTCTCGGACAAGAACGAACTGAAGGGGCGCTACGCCGACACCACGCGCGACAACTTCGTCCGCACCATGGTGATCTCCTGCTTCTCCTTCACCGAGATTGCGAAGCGTGCGGCGGCGATCATGAACCCCGGCGGCGCCCTGGTGACGCTGACCTTCGGCGGCTCCACCCGGGTCATGCCGAACTACAACGTCATGGGCGTCGCCAAGGCGGCGCTGGAATCCTCCGTCCGCTACCTGGCGATGGACTTCGGCCTGAACCAGGTCCGCGTCAACGCCATCTCGGCCGGCCCGGTGCGGACGCTCGCGGGCGCCGGCATCGCGGACGCGCGCATGATGTACAACTACCAGAAGCGCAACGCCCCGCTCGGCCGCACCGTCTCCATCGAGGAGATCGGCGGGACCGCGCTCTACCTGCTCTCGGACCTCTCTTCCGGGGTGACCGGCGAGATCCACTTCGTCGACAGCGGCTACAACATCGTCTCCATGCCCCGGCTCGCCGAGCTCAAGGACATCGAGGACGTGGAGGAGAGCCGGGCCGCCGGCGCGGTCTCGAGCGCCGCCGAGTAGCCGCGCCTCAGGCCGGCCGCGCCAGGCCGGTCGCGCGGGCGCCGGCCCAGGGGGTGACGCCGGCCCGGTGCAGGGTCCAGCCGAAGAGCAGCGCCGCCCCCGCGACGCCCGCCAGGAACGCCGGCCCCTCGAAGGCGAGCGTGGCGACGGCGGGCGACAGCACCACGAGTCCCAGCACCCAGGTCTCGCCGCGCGCGAAGCCGACCCGGCGCGCATGCGCGACCAGGAACGCGACCGCCGGCATCTCGGCCATCAGGTCGTAGGGCAGCGCGAAGGGCGTCATCAGGAAGGTCGCCGCCAGCGCGCCGGCCGCCTTCACCTCCAGGGCCGCCCCGCTCCGCCAAAGCCGCACCACCAGGATCGCGGCCGTGAGCGCCGCCAAGGCCTGCATCGCATAGGCCTGCAGCACCGGCACCCCGAACCAGCGCAGCGCCGAGAAGACCGTCACGATCTTGCCGAAGCCGACCTTGCTGTTTTCGAGGAGCGTGTCCTTGTTGCCCCCGGAGGCGGCGAGCACCGCCTGCCACGTCTCCGGCCCGTGCAGCGCCAGCGACACCGCGACCGACGCCGCCACCCCGAGGGCCGCCCCCGCCACCGCCCGCCAGCGCCCGGTGGCGACGAGGATCACGGGGAAGACGAGGCCGAGCTGCGGCTTGAAGCAGAGGAGCCCGATCAGGAACCCGGCGACGAGCGGCCGCCGGTCCAGGCTCCACAGGGCGAGCCCCATGAGTCCGGCGGTCAGGAAGGCGTTCTGGCCGAAGATGAAGGTGCAGAGCGCGCCGGGCGCCGCGATCGCCAGCAGCACCGTCCGCCACCCCGGCAGGATGCGCCAGACCGCGAAGACGTAGAGCGCCCCGGTGACGAGCATCCAGGTGTAGAAGGCCGGCATGTAGGGCAGCGCCGCGAAGGGCGTGACGACGGTCAGGTAGGTCGGCGGATACGCGAAATAATAGGCATCCGCGAAGCCGTCCCCGCCCTTCGCCTCCCGCGCCGCCTCGCGCTGCATGGCCACGTGGGCGGCCCGGTCGTAGGCCTTCTCGGGCGTGCCGGCGAGGACCAGCCGGCCGGCCGCGTAGAAGCTCATGTAGTCGTGCCCGACCACGTCGGAGCTGGTCGGCGCGTTGACCTTGGCGACGCTCGGCACATACACGATCGCGAAGAGCGCCAGCGTGCCGGCCGCGAGCCACGCGAGCCAATCAGCCGCGAACACCCGCCACAGGTTCCGGATCCCGTCCATGCCGCGCCTCCCGCGGCCCCTCGGCCGCAGAACCATCCTGGCAGGGCGGGCTTGAGATTCCGTTTCGGTGCGGGCCTCGGATCCGAATGCGCGGCTCAGAACCGCGTGCGCGCCCGCATGGCCTGCGCAATCGTGCCGTCGTCGAGATATTCGAGCTCCCCGCCGACCGGCACCCCGTGGGCGAGCCGCGTCACCGCGATCTCGATCCCTTGGCCGGCGAGCGCGGCGATCTGGTCGGTCACGTAATGCGCGGTGGTCTGCCCCTCGACCGTGGCATTGACGGCCAGGATTACCTCCGAGACCGTCCCGGACCGGCAGCGCTCGACCAGGCTGTCGATGGCGAGCTCGCCCGGCCCGATTCCGTCGAGCGGCGACAGCACGCCGCCGAGCACGTGGTAGCGCGCCTGCATCACGCCGGCCCGTTCCAGGGCCCAGAGGTCGGAGACGTCCTCGACCACCACGATGGTCCGCCCGTCCCGGCGCTCGTCCCGGCAGAGGCTGCAGGGGTCGACCGTGTCCATGTTCCCGCAAACCGAGCAGACCCGGACCTTCTCGGCCGCCTCCGTACAGGCGCGCGCGAGCGGCTCGAGGAGGGTCTCCTTCTTCTTGATGAGCTGCAGCGCCGCCCGACGCGCCGAGCGGGGCCCGAGCCCCGGCAGGCGCGCCAGGAGCTGGATCAGGCGCTCGATCTCCGGGCCGGCGATCCGCTTCGTCATCGGGGGTCCTTCGCTATTCCGGGCCAACCATGCGGACGGCTGCAGGCCTTTGCATGTGGGAAGCCGATCCGTTCAATTTTAGCGAATTCCTCAATCGGTCCGGTACCCGGATCTGCACCATTCCCCGGGTCCAGAGAAGAAAGGGGGGAACCCGTGAGAACCGACGCGAGCGGCGGCCAGCAGCGGCCGCATTTGATCGACCTCGGCGGCAAGACACGCCTCGAAACCCAGACGAAGCCGAGGCGGGAGGCCGAGGACCCGAGGAAGCGCGAGGAGGAGGCGGCCGCCAAGGCCGCGGCGCCGGCCGGCATGGGCCGAACGGTCGACAGGACGGCCTGACCGGGCCACCGGGCGACGGCAAGCGGCAAGGCCCTCCGGCCCGTGTCGGCGCGGGCTTCAGAACGGCAGCTTGAACCCGGGCGGCAGGCCGAGCCCGCCGGTGAGCTCCGCCATCTTGGCCTGGATCGCCTGCTCGACCTTGCCGTGCGCGTCCCGGTGCGCCGCGACCACCAGATCCTCCAGGATCTCCGCCTCGTCCGGCTTCATGAGCGACGGGTCGATCTTCACCGACTTCATCTCGCCCTTGCCCGTCACCGTCACGGTGACGAGGCCGGCGCCGGACACTCCGGTGACTTCGATCAGGGCGAGCTCGTCCTGCAGGCCCGACATGCGGCTCTGCATCTCCTTCGCCTGCTTCATCATCTTCAGGAAGTCCATGGGCATCCTCTCCGGGCCGGTTCGTCGGGGGGAGATAGCGGATCAGTCGTCCGGGGACCAGCCCGGATCGTCCGGATCGACCGGCACCGCGAAGGCGTCCGCCGGCAGGTCCTCGCCCTGCGGGTCGCCGAAGGCCGGCACGCCCGCGGCGGCCGCGGCCGCCTCCTCCTCGGGCGAGCGGTTCACCCGCACGTCGACGATCGCCGCTCCCGGGAAGCGCTTCAGCACCGCGGCGACGAGCGGATCCGCCCGCGCATCGCTCACCAGCCGGTTGCGCTGCGCCTCGCGCGTCTCCGCGATGGTCGCCCCGCCCTCCTCGCGCGAGACGATCACCATCCAGCGCAGGCCCGTCCACTCGGTCAGCTTGCGCGACAGGTCCTGCGCCAGGTCCCGCGGCGCCTCGGGGGCGAGGGCGACCTCGAGCCGCCCCGGCTCCATCCGCACCGGCCGGACCTGCCGCTCGACCGCCATCTTGAGCCGGATGTCGCGCTTCTCGGCCGCCAGCGCCGCGATGTCCTCGAGCGTGCCCACATGCCGCTCCGCTCCGCCCGGCGCAGCCGGCGGCACGGGCCTGGGCGCCGCCGCCGGCGCGGGCTCCTCCCACGGCGGGGCGACCGGCTGCGCCTGCGGCTCCGGCTGCCGGGCCTCCTGGGCGCGCCCGACCGCCTCGCCGCCGCCCGCCACCAGCCGCGGCATCGGACGTCCCTCGGGCAGGCCCTGTCCGGCGCGCGCGTCGACCCGGCCGAGCGACGCCGGCCCGGCTCCGCCCCCGCCGCGCGGGCCGCCGCCGTCGCCGCCCGTCGCCGGGCCTGCCGGCGCGGCGTCCTTCAGGAGCCTCAGCGCCTCGTCGGGCGTCGGCAGGTCCGCCGCGTGTGCGAGCCGTACCAGCACCATCTCGGCCGCCGGCAGTGCCTTCGGGGCGCCGCGCACCTCGTCGTAGCCCTTCAGCAGCATCTGCCAGGCCCGCCCCAGGATCCTGACCGACAGACCCTCGGCGAGCGCGGCCCCGCGCGTCCGCTCCGCCTCCGACGCCGCCGCGTCCGCGGCTGCTCCCGGCACGAGCTTCAGCCGCGTGACGAAATGGGTGAACTCGGCGAGGTCGGCGATCACCACCGCGGGGTCGGCGCCGACGTCGTACTGGGCGCGCAGCTCCGTCAGCGCGGCCGCCACGTCGCCGCGCATCAGGTGTTCGAAGAGGTCGATCACCCGGCTACGGTCGGCGAGGCCGAGCATTTCGCGCAGCTGATCCGCCGTGATGCCGCCCTCGCCATGCGCGATCGCCTGGTCGAGCAGCGACAGCGAGTCGCGCACCGATCCTTCCGCGGCCCGCGCCACCAGCCTGAGCGCCTCGTCGTCGATCGTCACCCGCTCGGCGTCCGCGATCCGGCGCAGGTGCCGGACCAGCACGTCCGCCTCGATCCGGCGCAGGTCGAAGCGCTGGCAGCGCGACAGGATCGTCACCGGCACCTTGCGGATCTCGGTCGTCGCGAAGATGAACTTCACGTGCTCGGGCGGCTCCTCCAGCGTCTTCAGCAGGCCGTTGAAGGCCGCCGTCGACAGCATGTGGACCTCGTCGATGATGTAGACCTTCATCCGCGCCGAGACCGGCTTGTAGCGCACCGCCTCGATGATCTCGCGGATGTCGCCGATGCCCGTGTGCGAGGCCGCGTCCATCTCGATGACGTCGACGTGCCGCCCCTCCATGATGGCGCGGCAGTGGACGCCGGGTTCCGGCATGTGGATGGTCGGCCGGTCGACCGTGCCGGGGATCTCGTAGTTGAGCGCGCGGGCGAGGATGCGGGCCGTGGTCGTCTTGCCGACCCCACGCACGCCGGTCAGCATGTAGCCCTGCGCGATGCGGCCCGTCTCGAAGGCGTTGGAGAGGGTACGGACCATCGGCTCCTGGCCGATCAGGTCGTCGAAGCTCTGCGGGCGGTACTTGCGCGCCAGCACCCGGTAGGCGCCGGTCTTCGGCTGCGTCGCGGGGGTCTCGTCAGCGGTCGGGAAGAGGCCGTCCATGCGGGTCCTGGCCCTCGGTCGCCGGGCTCGCCGTCGTGCCGGCCGCGAGGCCCGCCCGGACCGGACAACCTTCCGAAGTGAGAGGTGGGAGGCTGACACGCGACCCGTGCCCGACCCGTTTTGGCTGCTTCCTTCCGGACCTGACCAGGTTGGCGAGTGGCGACGTCCACAGCCAACCTCCCGCGGCCACATATCATGGATCGCGACGCCGGATGCAAGGGTCTCTTGCACGGGTCGCCCGCGGGCGCGCGAAACGCCCGCCGGCGGTCGTCCCCTCTCCCCTTCGGCGGCGCGACGTCGTAGTAAGGACCATGACCGACTTCGTGCTCGACCCCCGCCTCGCCGGCGATTCCGTGCCCATCCTCGAGATGCCGCTCTCGACCGCCCGGCTGTTCGACAACGCCCACTATTGCTGGGTCATGCTCATCCCTCGCCAGGCCGGTCTCGTCGAGATCACCGACCTGTCGCGCCACGACCAGGGCTGGCTCCTGGACGAGATCAACCGCGTCTCGGCCGCGGTCAAGCAGGTCTCCGGCTGCCTCAAGCTCAACGTCGCGGCGATCGGCAACATCGTCCGCCAGCTTCACGTCCACGTGGTCGGTCGCGACGAGGGCGACCCGGCCTGGCCGGGCCCCGTGTGGGGCGGACCGCGCATGCGCTACGAGCCTGCGGCGCTCGCCGCCCGCGCGGAGGCGCTGCGCGCCGCCCTCGCCCGGGGAGCCGCCTGATGCCGCTCGTCTTCCCGCCGAAGGAGGCCTCTGCGGGCGTCGGCTTCGCCGGCAACCGGCTCGACCGCCTCTCCGAGAAGCGGGGCGACGCCGCCTGGTTCCGGGCCCAGCTCGCCGTTCCGGACGCCCGCTTCGTTCTCTTTGCCGCCGACCGCCCCGTGGTCTCGCTGCGCGACCCCGGCCGCCTCACCGCCGCTCATGACCGCGTCGTCGCCGAGAGCCTCGGCGCCGATCTCGCCGAGCCGGTCCTCCTCGGCTTTGACGAGGGCGACGACATCGCGGGCGACCTGCCCGGCCCGACGCCCTGGTTCGCCGCGACCGTGCCGGCCGAGCCGGCCGGCGTCGAGGCGGCCAACCGCGAGGGCGGCCCGTTCAAGCTGATCGACCTGCGCTCGCTCGCCCTGCAGGGCGTCCTGCCCGCCCACGAGATGGGCGCGCTCGCCCAGGCCCGTTCGCTGCTGGGCTGGCACGAGTCCCACCGCTTCTGCTCGAAATGCGGCGCGGCCTCGGTCCCCGCCGCCGCCGGCTACCGGCGCGACTGCCCGGTCTGCGGGGCCCAGCATTTCCCCCGCACCGACCCGGTCGCCATCATGATGGTGACCGACGGCGAGCGCTGCCTGCTCGGCCGGCAGGCCCGCTTCGCGCCGGGCATGTACTCCTGCCTCGCCGGCTTCATCGAGCCGGGCGAGACGATCGAGGCCGCGGTGCGCCGGGAGACCTACGAGGAAGCCGGCATCCGGGTCGGCCGCGTCGCCTACCATGCCAGCCAGCCCTGGCCGATGGTCTCCACCCTGATGATCGGCTGCATGGCGGAGGCGCTGACGACGGACATCCGCCGCGACGAGGAGGAGCTGGAGGACTGCCGCTGGTTCTCGCGCGCCGAGGCGGCCGCGATGCTCGCCCGGACGCACCCCGACGGGCTCTTCGCCGCCAATCCCTATGCGATCGCCTGGACGCTGATCCGCGACTGGATCGACGCCGGGCGCGCCTAGCGGCCCGGCGGTCGCGAGCCGTTGCGCCGCGTGCCGTCCCGCGCCTCGCGCGACAGGCGCTCGATGTCGGAGAAGACCGTCCGCCCGCCGGGCCCCGGCGGCGGTACAGAGGGCGGCCAGGGTCCGCCGGCCGGCAGCGCGCGCGGCTTCGGCCGGGTGAAGATCGCGGCGAGCAGCCAGGTCGTCCCGAGGATCGTCGCGGAGACGCCGAGCCAGACGACCAGGAAGACGCTCCAGCCCAGGCCGTGCACGACGTCCATCAGCCAGGCCCCCGACCAGGGCTCGACAGGGAAGCCCGGCACGTCGCCGCTGCTGGCGCTGCGCGCCAGCCCGGTGAAAAGGCCGAACACCCCATAGGCGCTCCAGGCGACCACCGACCAGACCGCCGTCGAGAACCAGCCGATCATCCAGAGCAACGTGCGCAACCGGGACCTCCGCGGCGGGCCGCGTCGGCCCGCTTCGGGGGAGAGATCGGGCCGGCGCCCGTCCGATTCAAGGGCAAGCCGTGAGGGGGCGCCTCACCGGGCCGCGCTGGCCGTCCCGGCGCGTGTCGGGATCGCGGCGGAGCGGTGACGCCAGTCCGCGGCGAACTGGTAGACCGCCACCGCGTCGGCCACCAGCTCGCGGTCGAGCGCCGCCTCCGGCACCGGCTTGCCGTCCCGGATCCCGGTGACGCGCCGATTCGGCTCCAGGATCGCGGCCTCGCCGCCGCGCACCAGCGCGACCTTCTGGTAGGTGGCGACGAACACGGGGCTGTCCCGCTCCGGGTCGGCGAGCACGTCCCGGCCGTAGAAGCGGCTGCGGTAGTCGAGCCCGAGGAGCCCGAGCACCGTCGGGGCGAGGTCGATCTGGCTGACGGCCCGGTCGTGCCGGCGCGGCGCCACGAAGCCCGGCGACCAGACGATGATCGGGATGTGGTACTTCTCGAGCGCGAGCTCCACCTTGCCGGCGCTGCCCGCCGTGTGGTCGGCGACGAAGACGAACAGCGTGTCGGCGAACCACGGCTTCTCGCGCGCCGCCTTCAGGAAGGAGCCGATGGCGTGGTCGGCATACTTCACCCCGCTCGTCTTCTCCTTCTGGGGCGCGTCGATCTCGCCCTCCGGAAACGTGTAGGGCCGGTGGTTCGACGTGGTCATGATCAGGGAGAAGAAGGGCCGGCCGGCCGCATTCGAGGCGTCCTGCTCGCGGATCGCCCGGGCGAAGAGGTCCTGGTCGGAAACCCCCCAGACGTTGGCGAAGCGGATCTCGTCCCGGCCCATGTCGGTCCGGTCGACGATGCCGAAGCCGTTCGCCCGGTAGAAGCCGTTCATGTTGTCGAAGTAGCCGAAGCCGCCGTAGATGAAGCGGGTGTCGTAGCCGAGGTCCCGGAACACGCTGCCGATCGAATAGAGGTTGTCGTTGCCCGGCCGGCGCACGATCGACTGCCCGGGCGTCGGCGGCACCGACAGGGTCACGGCCTCGAGCCCGCGGACGGTCCGAGTCCCGGTCGCATAGGCGTCGGCGAAGAACAGCCCCTCGTCGGCGAGGCGGTCGAGGTTCGGGGTGAGGCCGAGCGTGTTGCCGAAATGCGCCATGTAGTCGGCGCTCAGGCTCTCCATCACCACGAAGACGACGTTCTTGCGCCGGGCGCCGCCCGGGCGCGCCTTGACCGTCCGCGTGGCGTCGGCCGGGTCGGCGGTCTCGAAGCGGCTATCCGGCGTGGCGAGCAGCCTGCGCACGCGTGCCCCCACCTCGGCCTCCGGAATCGTCCGGTAGAAGCGGTCGTAGTCGATCTCGTTGTGCCAGAAGGCGTGGAACAGCGCGAAGACGCCGTTCTTGGCCAGCTCGTCGGCGAGCACGTTGCGCCCGCGCTCCGCCGTCTCGATCGTCGCCCCGAGCTGGCCGGCGGCGACGACCGCCAGCGCGAGCCCGCCGATCCCGGCACGCGCCCGGATCCCGAGCGCGGTCGCGCCCGGCATGACGAGGCGGCGCAGAGCCCAGGTCACCGCGAGCCCGGCCGCCGCCAGCCCGGCGAGGAGCGGAAAGACCGGATAGGACTCGCGGATGTTGCCGATGACCTCGGTCGTGTAGACGAGGTAGTCGACCGCGATGAAATTGTAGCGCGACGCGAATTCGGTCCAGAACAGCTGCTCGCCGATCGCCGTGAAGCCGGTCAGCATCAGGAACAGGAAGAAGCCGGCATAGGTCACGGCGCGGTCGGTGCGCCCGCCGTGCAGGCGCCGGGGCAGCAGGATCCACCACAGCACGACCGGCACCGCGAAGGCGCCGAACACCACCATGTCGAACCAGACACCCGTGACGACGATCCGTGCCGCGTCCGCCGCCCCCTCGATCGCGTCCGGGCCGGCCCTCAGCGCGAGCACGAGCCGGGTCAGCGTGGTGGCGGTGAAGAAGATCGCCGCGAAGGGCGCGAGGCGGGCGAGGAGCGTCATGGCTGCGCCTCATACACCAAGCCGCGCGCCTTTGCTTGACGCGCTCGTCAGCTTGGGCCCGCCGGTCAGAACACCGTGCCGTCGCTGTCGATCACGACCGGCGGGCTGCCGTCCTGCCGCTTCTCCCGGGCGATCCGCCGCCCGGCCGACCAGGTCCCGCCCTCGAGCACGCAGGCGAGCGGGAAGCTCTGCGGCGTGCGCGACAGCCGCTTGCGCACGCTCTCCGCGATCCGGTCGAGAAGCGCGACCGTCAGGGCGCGCCACTCCACCACGAGTTCCTCCTCGGGCCTGTGCGACCGGCTCAGCGCCTGCGGGTCCCGCGGCTTGAGGAGCCCGATGTCGATCAGGAATCCGCCGTTCCTGTACTCCGCCAGGCCCGTCAGTCCGTCGAGCTCGACCACCTCCAGCCCCGCCCAGACCAGGGGCTCGATCAGCGAGTAGGTCAGCCACTGCGACAGCTTGTGCAGCGGCATGAAGCCGTCGCTGGCATCCCCGACCAGCACCTTGGAATGCCGCCAGGTGTCGCCGAGCGGCACGTCGCCGAGCGCGTAGCGGCCCGGCCAGATCGGCCCGAGCGCGTCGAGCAGCACCTCGAGCACCTCGGCGGCCGGGATCCGGCCGTTCGTCGACCGGCGCACCAGATGGTCGACGAGACCCCCGGGCCTCAGCCCGTCCGGCGCCGTGAACACGTCCGGCCGTGCCGCCAGCGCCTGGCCGAGCCGGTTGATCAGGCCGAGCCGGCCCTCCAGCCCGACCAGCGGGTTCCCGTTGGAGACCTGGAACCCGTCCGAGAGCTCCTCCATGGTCAGCCCGGCGAGCGCCCGCGCGTCCGCCCGCATCGGATCGTAGGGGCTCGACGAGAAGGCCCCGCTCGCGAACATCACCAGGCTCGCGATGGCGAGCCCCTCCGAGCGCGCGAAGGTCTCGCCCGTGGCCGCCTCCGCGTAGGCCCAGCGCGGGCCCGCCCCCGCGTCGAGCAGCACCGACACGAAGGCGAGGTCGACCGCCGCACGGCCGAGATCGGCGCTGTCCGCCCACTCCCGCCCCCCGGCGAGCTCTCCCCAGCGGTCCACCTCGCCGAGTTCGAAGTGCCGCCAGCGCGAATGCGGCGGGACCGCAAGGTTCGGGTAGTTGGAGCGGATGACGCGCAGCACGTAGTCGGCGGCCGGATCGAGCCGGTTCAGGTCGACCGAGAAGTGGTCGAGCGCGTTGGACAGGCCGAGCTGCAGGAGCATGCCGGCGCGTTCCCGCACGGCCCGGGCCGACAGGAGCCTGCGGCCGGCGGACGCGAGCGCGGCGGCCGAGCCGGACGGGGAGGCGGGGGTGGACATGGGGGCCCTCCTGGGCGCGGAACTCGGGAACGGGGCGCCGCGCCGCGGCGGATGGGCCGCGGCCGTGGCCGCCGGAAGCGGGGGGCGGGGGCGGAGCGCCGGGGCCGGTCCGGCCGGTCCGGGTCTCCACAGGACTCTGGGGCGGCACGGTCAACGGCGGGTTAACGCCGGTCCGGTGGGAGCCCTCAATAGCGGTCGAGAGGGCGTCCCACGGTGGCGCTCAGGTCGTCGGCCGAGGGGGCGCCGGTCGGCGAGAAGTAGCCGGCCGCCTTCTTGGCCTCCATCTCCACCTTGGCGTCGTCGGGGATGAGGTCGTCGGGGATCGGGACCCGCTCGACAATCTCGATGCCGGACCCCACGATGGCGTCGTACTTCATGTTCGACATGGAGACGAAGCGATCGATGCGGGTGATGCCCAGCCAGTGCAGCACGTCGGGCATGAGCTGCTGGAAGCGCGCGTCCTGCACGCCGGCGACGCATTCGGTCCGCTCGAAATAGGTGGCCGCCTGGTCGCCGCCCTCCTGCCGCTTGCGCGCGTTGTAGACCAGGAACTTGGTCACCTCGCCGAGCGCCCGGCCTTCCTTGCGGTTGTAGACGATGAGGCCGGCGCCGCCCGCCTGCGCCTCCTTCACGCATTCCTCGATCCCGTGGACGAGGTACGGCCGGCAGGTGCAGATGTCGGAGCCGAACACGTCCGAGCCGTTGCATTCGTCGTGAACCCGGCAGGCGAGCGTCCGGCGCCGGTCCGACAGCGCCCCCGGGTCGCCGAAGATGTAGAGCGTGATTCCGCCGATCGGCGGCAGGAAGAGCTCCAGGTCCGGCCGGGTGACGAGCTCCGGATAGATGCCGCCGGTCTGCTCGAACAGGATCCGGCGCAGGTTCTCCTCGCTGGTGCCGAACCGCTCCGCGATGCCGGGCAGGTGCCAGACCGGGTCGATCGCCGCCTTGGTGACCGCGATGTCGCCCTGCGGCCGGACGATCTCGCCGTCGACCTTGAGCCGCCCGCGCGCCGTGTCGGCGGTCAGCTCGGGCAGCGTGAGGCGCGCCTTGGTGATCGCGATGGTCGGCCGGATGTCGATCCCCTCGGCGATCTCCGGGGCGAAGATCTGCGCCACGCGGTGGCCGAACGGATCGAGTGAAACGATCTTGCCCGGCACGGACCATTGCGGGTAGGGTCCGATCTCGACGGGCGGCGTCGTATTGGTGAGGTCGGGCCGCTGGATCGGGTTGAGCGCCCCCGAGGCGACCGCCAGGGCCCGGTAGAGCGAGTAGGCCCCGCCATGCGTGCCGATCACGTTCCGGTCCCCGGGCCGGCTGACCGTGCCGATCACCGGTCCGCGCTCTCGAGGATCCGCGGCGCCCCATCGGATCGGGAAGCGCTGCGGCGCGCCTGTGCCTGGATGGGAGGTGAGGCGGATGTGACTCGTCTTGTTCGGCGTGGTCATGACGCGAGTGCCCCTTGGAGGGTCTTTCCCCAGAAATAAACGACCAGTCTGCCCGATTTTCGCAAGCGAGGGAAGGGGCTTGGCGCGGGTGGGCCGGGCGGTGCCGGTCGGCTGGCCGGAGCCTTCCTGTTCGCACACGACGGAGACCCTGCCGTGACGGATGCGCCGTCCCTCCTCGCCTATACGCTCGCGGCCGGGCTCCTCGCCCTCACGCCCGGCCTCGACACCGCCATGGTGCTGCGCACGGCGGCCGTCGGCGGCGCCCGGCCGGCCGCGCTCGCCGCCCTCGGCATCGCGCTCGGCTGCCTCGCCTGGGGCGCCCTCGTCTCGGTCGGCCTCGGCGCCCTGATCGCCGCCTCCGAGGTCGGATTCACGCTCCTGAAATGGATGGGGGCCGCCTATCTCCTCTGGGTCGGCCTCGGCCTCATCGTCTCGCCCCGGGGCCGCTTCGAGGCGACCGGGCCGGACCCGGCCCGGGACGGCCGCGACGCCCTGCGGCGGGGTTTCCTCACCAACCTCCTCAATCCCAAGGTCGGCGTCTTCTATGTCACCTTCCTGCCCCAGTTCGTGCCCGCCGGCGCGAGCGTGGCGGCCTGGTCCTTCCTGCTCGCCGCCGTCCACGTGCTCCTGAGCCTCCTCGTCTTCGCGGTCCTGATCGGCGCCACCGTGCCGGTCGGCCGCCTGCTCGCCCGCCCCGCCGTCCTCAGCACGCTCGACCGGCTGACCGGCGCCGTCTTCGTCGGCTTCGGCGTGAAGCTCGCCCTGGCGCGCGCCGGGTGATCGAGGCGTGGATTCCGGGGCCGCCCGCTTTGCCTCAGCGTTTTCCGTGGGCTAGGCTCGCGCGTGAGGACAGTTCGGGAGAGCGCGCATGAACCGCGACGGCGTGACCGTCATCGACCACCCGCTGGTCAGCCACAAGCTGACCCTGATGCGGGACAAGGAGACTTCCACCAAGAGCTTCCGCCAGCTCCTGCGCGAGATCTCGCTCCTGCTCTGCTACGAGGCGACGCGAGACCTCGAGATGACCCAGGTCGAGATCGAGACGCCGCTGACCACCATGATGGCCCCGAAGATCGCCGGCAAGAAGCTGGTCTTCGTGCCCATCCTGCGCGCCGGCATGGGCCTCCTCGAGGGCATGCTGGAGCTCGTCCCCTCCGCCCGCGTCGCCCATGTCGGCCTCTACCGCGATCCGAAGACGCTGGTCGCCGTCGAGTACTACTTCAAGGCCCCGGAAGACATCGGCGACCGCCTGGTCATCGTGCTCGACCCCATGCTGGCGACCGCCAACTCCGCCGTCGCCGCCGTCGACCGCCTGAAGGAGCGCGGCGCCCGGACGATCCGCTTCGTCTGCCTGCTCGCCGCCCCGGAGGGCCTCGAGCACATGCGTGGCGCCCACCCGGACGTGCCGATCTACTGCGCGGCGGTCGATTCGCACCTGAACGAGAAGGGCTACATCGTCCCCGGCCTCGGCGACGCCGGCGACCGCATGTACGGGACGAAGTGACCGCCGCGCCCGCCCGACGTCCCCTGGAGGCCAGGCCGTGATCGTCGCCTTCGGCACCATCAACGTCGACATGGTCACGGTGGTGTCGCGCTTCCCCGTGCCCGGCGAGACCGTGAAGGGCCGCGACTACCAGCTCTTTCCCGGCGGCAAGGGCGCCAACCAGGCGCTCGCGGCGGCGCGGGCCGGCGCCAGTGTCGTGCTCGTCGGCGCGGTCGGCCGCGACGGTCTCGCCGACGTGGCGCTCGCCAACCTGAAGGCGGCCGGGGTCGACGTCAGCCGCGTCGGGGTCTCCGCCTCGCCGACCGGCGTCTACATGATCGCCATCGGACCGGGCGGCGAGAACCTGATGATCGGCGCCAACGCCGCCAACGACAGCGCCCGCGCGACGTGGCTCGAGGGGCTTTTCCGCCCGGGCGTCACCTTCGTCACCCAGAACTCCCTCGGGACCGCCGAGGTCGAGGTCGCGATCCGCATGGCCCGGGAGGCCGGCGCGCGCGTCGTCTACAACGCCGCCCCGGCCGAGCCGGTCGCCGAGGCGACCTTCGCGGCCGCCGACGTGATCGTCGTCAACGAGCACGAGGCCCGCCGCTACGGCGAGATCCTCGACCTCCCCGCCGACCCCGCCGGATTCGCCCGCGCGGCCGCCGCCCGCTTCGGCCGCGACGTCGTGGTGACGGTCGGTTCGCAGGGAATTGTCGGCTGCGTCGCGGGCCGGTTCGTCTCCGCCCCGCCGCCCCCGGTCGCCGCCGTCGACACCACGGGCGCCGGCGACGCCTTCTGCGGCGCGCTCGCCGCCGCCCTCGACCGGGGCGCGACCATGGAAACGGCCCTGCGCGAGGGCCTCGCCGCCGGCGCGCTCGCCTGCCGGGAGACCGGCGCGCAGACGAGCTTCCGCGACCTCGCCGAGATCCGAGCCCTGGCGGCCGGGGTCTCGCTCGCCTGGGCCTGAGCCCGACCGTTCGACTTCACCTTCCGGAATTCAAGCCTTGTTAGGCGGCTGCACCCTATCCTGGCCCGGCGCATGCGAGGCGGGGTCCATGGTCCAGAAGCTGCTCCGGTCGATCCTCTTCCTCTGCTTCGGGGTCCTGCTGGTCCCGATCGTCAGCCCCTATGGCGTCGACCTCCTGTCCTGGATCGCCGACCGGCCGGACGGCACCATCCCGACCGCCGTCGGCTACCGCGCCGAGGAAGGCGCCGCGGGCCTGCGCGCCACGGGCCGCGCGGTCTCGCTCAGGGCCGACAAGCGCGGCCACTTCGAGGTCGACGCCCGCATCAACGGAACGCCGGTCGCCGTCATGGTCGACACCGGCGCCACCTCGGTGGCGCTGCGCTTCGAGGATGCCGCCCGCCTCGGCCTCAGGCCGCTGCCGAACGACTTCGACGTGCCGATCGCCACCGCCAACGGCACCACCAGGGCCGCCCGCGCCCTCCTGAAGGAGGTCCGCATCGGCGAGGTGAAGGTGCGCGACGTGGAGGCGCTGATCGTCCCCGCCAAGGCGCTCAACACCAACCTCCTGGGCATGAGCTTCATCAAGCGCCTCAGCAAGGTGGAGCTGAAGGGCGACCGCCTGCTCCTCGCCGAGTAGCCCGTCCGGGACCGGCTCTTGACAGGGTGCCCGCCCCGGCTTTCAGGTGGCGCGCCGACCCGTTGCGCGCCCGAGGCTCCATGCCGATCCGATTCGCCCTCGCCGCGGTCCTGGCGGCCCTGGCCCTCGTAGCGCCCGCCGGGGCGCAGACCTCCGTCGTGGTCGTGCCCGGCATCAAGATCGGGGTGGTCGGCGGGGACCGGCTCCAGGCCGTGCAGCAGCGGATCGAGCCGTTCCGCCGGCGCCTCGCCGAGGAGATCGGCACCTCCGTGACGGTCCTGCCCATGAAGGACGGCCAGACCCTCGTGGACGCCTTCGCGACCGGGCGGGTGGACTACGCGGTGCTGTCCGCCACCGGCTACGCCATGGCCTGGCGGCTCTGCGGCTGCGTCGAGCCGATCGCCGCCCCGCGCTCCATCGACGGCACCGGGTCCTACCGGTCCATCCTGGTCGTCAAGGCCGCGAGCCCGGCCGCCCGGCTCGAGGACCTGAAGGGCCGCACCGTCGCGGTCTCCGACGAACGCTCCGTCGCCGGCCGGCTCTGGCCCTTCGCCGAATGGGCGCGGGCCGGCATCGAGCCCGAGACCTTCTTCGGCCGGATCGAGACGGTGCGCGGCCCGGACGCGGCCGTTCGGCAGCTCCTGGCCGGCAAGGTCGACGCCGCCGTCGCGTGGTCGGACCTCGAGGGTGATTCGGCCGCCGGCTACGACCGCGGCACCCTGCGCGCGCTGGTCGACCGGAAGGCGCTCGACATGGCCGACATCAGGATCCTCTGGCGTTCCTCCGCCATCCCGCACGGCCCGCACGCGGTCCGCGCCAGCCTGTCGGACGGCCTGAAGGCCCGGATTCGCGACACGCTGGTGCACCTGAAGTCCGACGACCCGGCCGCCTACGAGGCGATCGAGCCCGAGCTCGGCGGCGGTTTCGGCGCCGTCTCGCACGGTCTCTACGAGCCGCTCCTCGTCCTCGTCACGCCGAAGCCGCGTCCTTCCGCCGCCCCTGCCGCGACGGCGCGCCCGCCGGGCTGACCAGCGCCGCGAAGTCGGTCATCATCGCGGGACGCGATGCGACGAGGGAGAGCGGCATGGATCCGGTGGAAGCGCGCAGGCTGGCGCAAGCCGGCGAGGTGGTCCTGGTCGACGTGCGCAATCCGGACGAATGGCACCGCACCGGGGTCGGCGAGGGGGCCGTGCCGATCTCCATGCAGGACCCGGCCTTCCTGGACAAGCTCATGGAGGCCCTCGGCGGCGACGCCGGCCGGCCCGTGGCGGTGATCTGCGCGGCCGGCGGGCGGTCCGCCCAGGTCGCCGCGGCCCTCCGGGCGCGCGGCTTCGGCACGGTCCACAATGTCGCAGAAGGCATGATGGGCTCGGCGGCCGGCCCCGGATGGCTCGGCCGCGGCCTGCCGGTCACCCCTTGGGCATGACCGAACGGCCCGTCAGGGCAGGGTGACCTTGTCGGAGATGCGCGGCCGCAGATAGGCGGTGTCGCCCATCGTGATCGAATCGGTGCCCCAGATGTCCGACATGATCGCCTTGAAGGCGGTCGTGTAGGTGTACTGCACGGACGAGACCACGACCCACTGGGTGGTGCTTTTCAGGCTGTCCGGCGGCGACTTGCCGGCCGGCGGCGGCGAACCCGTCACCCAGCCGAGCGTGCCCGACGGATTGGCCTTCTCGACCTTCCACTTCGTGCCGTCCCAGCTGACCGTCGCCACCACCATCGTGGCGTTGCTGCTCTTGTAGGGCGACATGATCGTCTTCGCGGCGGCGTAGACGTTGGACATGTCGGTGGTGGTCAGCGAGTTCACCTGCGCCACCAGGTCGCCCAGTACGTTGGCGGTGTGGCTGACCTTTCGGTAGATCGTAATGGCCTGCCCGACCTCGTGGCCCCCGAAGAACAGGATCACCATCACGGGCAACAGGAGCGCGAACTCGATGGCCGAGACGCCGCGCCGGTCGCCGACGAGACGCCGGCGCAGACGGGCCAGTCGATCGGCCGCCGCGGCGAGCGGGCGGGACAGTCTCGCGGTCATGGGCCGGTCACCACGGGAAGGGTTCGTTGCGGAACGCCGTGACGGCGCCGAGGAGCCGGTTGCCGTTGGCGAGGTCGCTGAGGTCGAGGCCCAGGCCCGAGAGGGTCAGGTGGAACTCGTAATAGGCCTTGACCACGACGATCTCGGTCGCCTTGCCGGCGTTGTAGCTGAAGTCCTTGACGAATTTGCCGTCCTTGTCGATCGGCGGACTCGTGCTGATGCTCGTGAAGTCGCTGCTCGTGCGCACGTCGATGAAGAGCCCGGAGCAGTCGAACAGGATGTAGAGCCGCTTGCACACCTCGGTCTTGAAGGCGGCGGCGTCCATCTTGCTCTGCTGGACCTGGCCGGTGCGGATCAGCCGCGCGGCGTCGTTGACCGCCGTGTCGAGGATCTGGCCCGCCAGGAACACGAGGGCGGTCTCGATGATGGCGCCGATGAGGGCGAAGAATGGGATCGACACCGCCGCGAACTCGATGGCGGCGGAGCCGCGCCGGTCGCGCATCACCCGCTGCGGCAGGAGGCGGCCCAGGGCGCTCCGGGCCCGATGGCGAATCGCCGCCAACGACCTGATCGACATGATGTCCTCCACGGGGCGTCCAAGACCGGGACGCCTCACGCAGGGGACGATAGAGAACGAACCTTGCCGAAGTGTTCCCGCATTCGCGAAAACTCGGGCCTATCGCAACGGAAGGTGGGCGAGGGCGGAGAATGCCCGCCCTCGCGCGCGTCGCGCGGTTCGACAGGTCCGGAGCGGGCGCTACTGCGAATTGCCCGCCGCGCCGCTGTGCTGGGCGCCCAGGTTGTTGCGCTGGTTGATCTGGGCGAGCGCGGTCTCGAACGACTCCTTGGAATCGCCCACCTCCAGCATGCCGGCACAGTGCGGCGTGCAGAAGTAGCTCGCCCGCGCGGGGCCGCGCTGGACGGTGACCAGCCCGCTCTGGATCTTCTCGACGTTGATGACCTCGTCGGCGATCGGCTGTCCCTTGGCGTCCAGGATGACGAGGTTCGTGATGCCGACCATGCGGCCCGTGATGATCAGCGTCTGCCGGTCGTGGATCATGGCGTCCGCGATCCCCGGGTTGCCGACGATGACGGTCTCGGCGGGGCTGGAGATGCGCATCACTTTGGCGCGGTCCATGACCACGTTGATCGGATCCTTGGCGTCGGCGACCGAGAGCGGCAGGACCGTAGCGGCGGCGGCGAGGGCGAGTGCGAGGCGCATGGGGCGAAATCCCTGTTCGTCTTCGCGCCATCTTCGGCCGAACTTGGTGAATGAACCGCTAACGTCCTCGGAACAGGTTGCATCGACTTCGAAGGATCTGGGCCCCCGCGGCGCCCGCCCGGACCGCGCACCGAAGTCCCCCGCCCGTGCCGAACGGCAGGTCAGGAAGGTCCGCGCGGACCTGTCGCGCGTCTTCGCGAGGCGGCGGGCTGGCCGAAGCGGAGTGCCGGCCGCCTTTCGGCCTTAGAACACTCAAGAAGAAGTGCTGAAATAGAGTGGCTATCCTTTCCAGGGACACCCGGGAAGGCGCACTCCTCTGTAACGTCATGTACTGCGGCGTGGCTTAGTATTGTACTGTTTCCGGTTCACGATGCGTGCGATATCTGATTAAATGACTGAAAACCCTATGAAAGACACGACTTAGAGCATGTGTATCCACGAAAAAATAACCATCGGCATTTACCGAGGCTTAGAGGCTGAACGCTAAGGTGGCGGTGACTTCGGGAGGCCGCGGCACTTCGGACCGGCTCTTCGGAACGTCGGAGTAACCGTGTACACAGGAGTTGTGCAATGACCAAGTTCGCCCGTTTCCTCAAGGACGAGTCCGGCGCCACCGCCATCGAGTACGGCCTCATCGCGTCGCTGATCGCCATCGCGGTCATCGCCGGCGCCTCGGCCCTCGGCAACAAGCTCTCCGACTCGTTCAACTACATCCAGTCGCAGATCAAGACCTCGTAATCGACGCCTCTCGGCTCGAGCAGGCGACGGCGGCGGACCCTTCCGCCGCCGTCGTCGTTTCGGGCTGCCGCCCGGGCCGGCCGCCGGCTTAACCCGGCCTTAGAGCCGCCCCGCCTAGAGTTGCCTCGATCGTCCCGGGAGCCGCCGATGCTCGAAGCCGTCACCATGGTCGTCTTTCCGTTGCTCCTCGCCTACGCGGCGGCGACCGACTTCCTGACCATGACGATCGCCAACCGGGTCTCGCTCCTGCTGATCGCCTTCTTCGCCATCCTCGCCCCCTTCGCGGGCCTCGGCCTCGCCGCGGTCGGCTGGCATCTCGCCGCCGGCCTGGCCGTCTTCGCCGTCGGGTACATCTGCTTCGCGCTCGGTTGGATGGGCGGGGGGGACGTGAAGTTCGGTGCCGCCATCGCGCTCTGGCTCGGATGGGGCCAGCTGATGGACTTCGCGCTGCTCTTCTCCGTCTTCGGCGGCCTGCTGACCGTGCTGACCCTGGTCGTCTCGCGCCTGATCAGGCCGCTTCCGCTCCTGCAGGTCGGCTTCCTCGCCGAATTTCCCGAGAAGCGCACGGTGCCGTACGGCATCGCGCTGGCCGCCGCGGGCCTGTTCCTCTACCCGGGGACGCCCTTCGTGCGCGCCCTGCTCTGAGGCACGCCCCGGCAGCCGCGGAAACATTCAGGCCGCGGTAACTCAAAATTAGCCACGCCTGCCAAGACCTCATTAACCATACTTGAACCATTCGTGCCCGACACTCGATCCCGAAAGGCAATCTCGCCCGCCGCGATCGAAGGTTCGAGGCCATGAAAGTCGCGCGTATCGTCGTCCTCACCGTAGCGCTCGGGTCCGGGCTCGCCGCCGCCGTCGTCGGCAGCCGCATGATCGGCTCGCCCCGCGAGGCCGCACCCGCTCCCGTGGTCGCCGCAGCCCCGCCCCCGATGGACACGGTCGACGTGCTGGTCGTGAACCGGGACGTCGCCATGGGCCAGAAGGTCCAGACCGGCGACCTGTCCTGGCAGCCCTGGCCCAAGGGCGCCATGACGGATTTCTACATCACCCGCTCCAAGCAGCCGAACGCCGAGGCCGAGATCATCGGCCAGGTCGCCCGCCAGGCCATCCTGATGGGCGAGCCGGTGCGCGAGGCCCGGCTGATGAAGTCGGACCGCGGGTTCATGTCGGTGATCCTGACGCCCGGCATGCGCGCCGTCGCGGTCGAGGTGAAGGCGGCGTCCACGGCGGGCGGCTTCATCCTGCCCAACGACCACGTCGACATCATCCTGACCCGCGCGGCCCCCAAAGGCACCAATGGCGGCGACCCCTACATCAGCGAGACGATCCTGACCAACATCCGGGTCCTCGCCATCGACCAGATGGTCACCGAGAAGGGCGAGCCGAGCGTGGTGGCGAAGGACACCGCGACGCTGGAGCTGAGCCCGCGCCAGGCCGAACAGATCGCCCAGGCCCAGCAGCTCGGCACCATCTCCCTGGTCCTGCGCTCGATCCGCGACGCCGACGCCAAGCCGGCGGACGCCGAGGAGCCGCCCCAGGATTCGAACGCCAATGCCATCCGGGTGGTCCGCTACGGCGTCACCACCAAGGTCACCACCTCCCGGTGACCGACAGTCCCGGTCACCGCGATCGAGAGGCCCTCATGTTCCGCAAGCTGATCTCCGCAACCCTCCTGACCATGGCCCTGGCGCCGCTGGCGCCGGGCGGGCAGGGCTTCGGATCCGCCTCGGCCGCGGAGCCCGCTGCCGCCGAGCGCCGCGTCGCCCCCGCCTCCGGCACGCCGACCCGGCAGCTCCGGCTGGCGCTCTCCAAGTCGATAATCCTCGACTACGACGAGGACATCCGCGACATCCTGGTCTCCAACCCGGCGGTCGCCGACGCGGTCGTGCGCACCAACAGGCGGCTCTACCTGCTCGGCAACAAGTTCGGGACGACCAACATCTTCGTCTTCGGCGCCAGCGGCCGCCAGATCGCCAACATCGAGGTCCAGGTCGCCCCTGACATCGCCACCCTCGAGGGCCTGCTGCACCGCCTCCTTCCGGAGGCCGACATCAAGGTCGAGGCCGTCGCCGGCACGGTGGTGCTGAGCGGCTCCGTCCGCAGCGCCTCGGAGGCCATGCAGGCCCAGGAGGTCGCGGCCCGCTTCGTCGGGGCTCCGGTCGACGCCAAGTCGAGCGGCGGCGGCGCGGGCGCGCCCGCGATCGGCGCCTCTTCGGGCGATTCGGTCCAGGTCGTCAACGCGCTCACCATCCGCGGCAAGGACCAGGTGATGCTCAAGGTGACGATCGCCGAGATCCAGCGTTCGGTGGTCAAGCAACTCGGCATCGACCTTTCCGCGCTCGCCACCTCCGGCGGGCTGACGACAGCGATCGCCACCTCCAACCCCTTCGCGGTCAACGGCGCCTCGGGGGCCGGGCTCGTGCCCTACGCCCCCGGCGTCCCCACCTTCGGCTACCAGAACGGCGCCAACCGCTTCGGCGCCACTGTCCAGGCCCTCGAGCAGAACGGCGTCATGCGCACGCTCGCCGAGCCGACGCTGACCGCCATCTCGGGAGAGGAAGCGACCTTCCTGGTCGGCGGCGAGTTCCCGATCCCGGTCGCGCAGGACAACGGCACCATCACGGTGGAGTTCAAGAAGTTCGGCATCAGCCTCGGCTTCGTGCCCGTCGTCCTCTCCGAGGGACGGATCAGCGTGAAGGTCAACACCGAGGTGTCCGAGCCGACCGCCGAGGGCTCCTTCTCGATCGGCGCCGGCGGCAGCCGCTCGCTCAACATCTCGGCGCTGCGCGTCCGCAGGGCGGACACGACCCTCGAGGTCCCCTCGGGCGGTACCATCGTGATGGCCGGCCTGATCCGCGACGACGTCCGCCAGTCCCTCGCCGGCGTCCCCGGCGCCATGAGCCTGCCGATCCTCGGCACGCTCTTCCGCAGCCGCGACTACCAGCGGTCGCAGAGCGAACTGGCGATCTTCGTGCAGCCCCTCGTGGTCCAGCCCGTGGCCGCCGGCAAGCTGGTGCGCCCCGACCAGAACTTCCAGGCATCGTCCGACGCCGCCGCCAGCTTCCTGGGACGGCTCAACAAGATGTACCGCGCCAACGGCGGCCGCGAGCAGCCGGCCCAGTACCACGGCCGCTACGGCTTCATCTACGAGTGAGGACCCCCATGCGTCACCTGTCTCCCCTCGAGCGCCGCGCATCCGGGACCGGTCCGCGCCGGCTGGCCGCCCGCCTCGCCCTCCTCGCCGCCGCGGCGGCCGCCCTGCCGCTCGCCGGCTGCGCCACCAAGGTGGAGCCGAGCGTCACCGCCTCGATCCCCCACGACGGCTACCGCTCCCGCCATCCGATCCTGGTCACCGAGCAGGCCGAGACCCTCGACGTGCCGGTCGGCTCCCAGTCGGGCAAGCTCTCCGAGACCATGCTGTCGACCGTCGAGATCTTCGGTGCGACCGCGGTGGAGCGCGGCGCCTCCGGGGTGACCGTCATGGTGCCGAGCGGCTCGGGCAACGAATCGGCCGCCTTCGCGGCCTCCCGCCAGGTCGCCGCCGCCCTGAAGCGCGGCGGCGTGCCCGCCCACGCCATCTCGCACCAGCCCTATTCGGTCGAGGCCTCGGCCGCCGACGCGCCGATCCGTCTCGCCTATCCCCGGGTCGTGGCCGGCGTCCCGCATGCCTGCGGCACCTGGCCCGATCAGATCATCGGGCAGCACGACAATTCGGACTACTACAACTTCGGCTGCGCCTACCAGTCGAACATCGCCGCCATGGCCGCCAACCCGAGCGATCTCGTCACCCCCCAGGGCATGACGCCGCCCGACGCGACCCGGCGCACGACGGTCTTCCGCAAGTATCGCGAAGGCACGCCGACCAAGTCCGAGCAGAACCTGCAGAAGCAGACCATCGCCAACATCGGGAGCTGACCATGAGCGCCGCCCTCGGGCCCGTGCCGTCCGGGCCCGCCCCCGCATCCGCGTCCGCGGCCGAAATCCGGTCCGTGCCGCGGATCGCCATCCAGGCCTTCTGCGAGACCCGCGAGGTCGCCTCGATCGTCGAGGCCGCCGCCGGCGACCGCCGCATGGCCAAGGCCCACACCAAGGTCCAGATGGGCGGCCTCGCCGCCGCGGTCGAGTTCTACGCCTCGGCGCCCACCCCGAACCTGGTGATCGTCGAATCGCAGGAGGAGCGGGCGGGCATCCTGGCCCAGCTCGACCAGCTGTCCGAGGTCTGCGACCCGGGCTCGAAGGTTCTCGTCGTGGGTCACGTCAACGACGTGATCCTCTACCGCGAATTGACCCGCCGCGGCGTCAGCGAATATCTGGTCGCGCCCTTCGAGGTCTTCGATCTCATCCGCGAGATCAGCGAGATCTACGTCAAGCCCGACGCCCCGCCGGTCGGGCGCGCGGTGGCCTTCGTGGGCGCCAAGGGCGGCTGCGGGGCGTCGACCGTCGCCCACAACGTCGCCTGGGCCTGCGCGCGCACCTTCCAGAACGACGTCCTGGTCGCCGATCTCGACCTCGCCTTCGGCACCGCCGGGCTCGACTTCAACCTCGATCCCACCCAGGGCATCGCCGACGCCCTGCTGGCGCCCGAGCGCGTCGACGACGTCTACCTCGATCGCCTGCTCGCCAAGTGCGCCGACCACCTGAGCCTTCTGGCGGCGCCGGCCACGCTCGACCGCACCT
Source organism: Prosthecomicrobium sp. N25 (assembly GCF_037203705.1). Taxonomy (NCBI): domain Bacteria; kingdom Pseudomonadati; phylum Pseudomonadota; class Alphaproteobacteria; order Hyphomicrobiales; family Kaistiaceae; genus Prosthecomicrobium; species Prosthecomicrobium sp. N25. The sequence continues at coordinate 31,556 of NZ_JBBCAT010000002.1, read as the reverse complement.
TCGACATGGACGAGAAGGCGCTCGATCCGATCCTGGACGCCGCCAAGTCGGGCGTGCCCCTCGTCATGCTCGATATCCCGCACCTCTGGAGCGGGTGGGTGAAGCATGCCCTGCGCTCCGCCGACGAGGTGGTGGTGGTCGCCGCCCCGGATCTCGCCAACCTCAGGAACGCCAAGAACATGGTCGACTTCCTGAAGCAGAGCCGTCCGAACGACGCCCCGCCGCGCCTGGTCCTCAACATGCAGGGCCTGCCCAAGCGCCCGGAGATCAAGCCCGAGGAATTCGCCAAGTCGCTCGAACTGCCCCTCGTGGCCACCATCCCGTTCGACGCGCACCTCTTCGGCACGGCATCGAACAACGGGCAGATGATCGCCGAGACGGATCCGAAGAGCCATGTCGGCGAGATCTTCCGCACCATCGCCCAGGTCGTGACCGGCCGGGCCGAGATCAAGAAGGCCAAGAAGTCGCCGCTCGCTCCGCTCCTCGCCCGCCTGCGCGGCGGGGCGGCCAAGTGAGGACGCGCGGCAGCCGCGACACCAAGAGATCGAGGGTCGACTGATGTTCGGCAAGCGAGGATCCAGCGGAACTTCGGGCGGCGCGACCCCGCCGCCGCCGAAGCCCGTCGCATCGTCCACCAAGGCGCCCGAGCCCCCCGTGACGGCGGCCGCGCCGCCCGACATGCCGATCCCGGTCGGGCGCGCGAGCGCCGAGCCGCGCGGCAAGTCCGAGGAATATTACGACATCAAGTCGTCGATCTTCTCCGCGCTGATCGACACCATCGACCTGTCCCAGCTCGCGCGCCTCGACATCGAGTCGGCGCGCGAGGAGATCCGCGACGTCGTCAACGAGATCATCCAGCTCAAGAACGTCGTGATGTCGATCGCCGAGCAGGAGGAGCTGCTCGAGGACATCGTCAACGACGTCCTGGGCTACGGCCCGCTCGAGCCTCTGCTTGCCCGCGACGACATCGCCGACATCATGGTCAACGGCGCCGACCGGACCTTCATCGAAGTGTCCGGCAAGGTCCAGCTCACTCCGATCCGCTTCCGCGACAACCAGCAGCTGATGAACATCTGCCAGCGGATCGTCAGCCAGGTCGGCCGCCGGGTCGACGAATCGAGCCCGATCTGCGACGCGCGCCTTCCCGACGGCAGCCGCGTCAACGTCATCGCCCCGCCGCTCGCCATCGACGGCCCCGCGCTCACCATCCGCAAGTTCAAGAAGGACAAGCTGACGCTCGACCAGCTCGTCAAGTTCGGCTCGATCTCGCCCGAGGGCGCCACCATCCTGCAGATTGCCGGCCTCAGCCGCTGCAACATCATCGTCTCCGGCGGTACCGGCTCGGGCAAGACGACGCTGCTCAACTGCCTGACGCGCTACATCGAGACGACCGAGCGAATCATCACCTGCGAGGACGCCGCGGAGCTCCAGCTCCAGCAGCCCCACGTGGTGCGCCTGGAGACGCGGCCGCCGAACCTCGAGGGCGAGGGCCAGGTCACCATGCGCGACCTGGTCAGGAACTGCCTGCGCATGCGCCCCGAGCGGATCATCGTCGGCGAGGTGCGCGGACCCGAGGCCTTCGACCTGCTGCAGGCCATGAACACCGGCCACGACGGCTCGATGGGCACGCTCCACGCCAACAGCCCGCGCGAGGCCCTCTCCCGTATCGAATCGATGATCACGATGGGCGGCTTCTCGCTGCCCTCCAAGACCATCCGCGAGATGATCGTGTCCTCCGTCGACGTCATCGTGCAGGCCGCGCGCCTGCGCGACGGCTCCCGCCGGATCACGCACATCACCGAGGTGATGGGCATGGAAGGCGACGTGATCATCACCCAGGACTTGTTCCTCTACGAGATTCTCGGCGAGGACGAGCACGGCAAGATCGTGGGCCGCCACCGCTCGACCGGCATCGGCCGGCCGCGCTTCTGGGACCGCGCCCGCTATTACGGCCAGGAGAAGCGGCTCGCCGAGGCGCTCGACCGGGCCGAGGTCGCCAGCGACGCCGCCTGACCCGCGGCAAGGAGACGGTGAGACCCCATGTTCGGTCCGACCCTGACCATCCTGGCCCTGGCCGTGCTCGCCATGGTGTTTTTCGGCGGCCTCGCCTACGTGCTCCTGTTCTCTCGGGTCGAGTCGGAGAACATGGCCGGCAAGAGGATCGAGGCGGTCCGCGACCGCACGAAGGCCGCCGCCGACCGCCGCACCGCCGTGGACCAGACCGCCCGGCGCAAGGGCATCCAGGACGCCATGAAGGAGCTGGAGGCAAAGCAGAAGGCGCTCGCCGACCGGACCACCTCGCCGCCGCTCTCGCTCCGGCTCACCCAGGCCGGGCTCAAGTGGTCGAAGCGGACCTTCTTCGTCTTCTCGGCCGTCTGCGGTGTCGTCTTCGCCCTTGCCTCGCTCTTCGTAAAGGCTCACGTGCTCGTCGCCGCGGCCGCCTTCTTCGTCGGCCTGTTCGGTTTCCCGCGCTGGTTCATCGCCTTCCGCCGCAAGCGCCGCATCAAGCAGTTCACCGAGGAGCTTCCGAATGCCGTCGACGTCATCGTGCGCGGCATCAAGTCGGGACTGCCCCTCGGCGATTGCCTGCGCATCATCGCCAACGAGGCGCGTGACCCCGTCCGCTCCGAGTTCCGCGCCATCATCGAGACGCAGGCGCTCGGCGTGCCGATCGGCGACGCCTGCCAGAAGCTGTTCGAGCGCGTGCCGGTGCAGGAGGCGAATTTCTTCGGCATCGTGATCCTGATTCAGCAGAAGGCGGGCGGCAACCTCTCCGAGACGTTGGGCAACCTCTCCAAGGTCCTGCGCGAGCGCCGCAAGATGCGCGCCAAGATCGCGGCGGTGTCCATGGAGGCGAAGGCGTCCGCGGCCATCATCGGCTCCCTGCCCGTGATCGTCACCGGCATCGTCTACCTGACGAGCCCCAAATACATATCGATCCTGTTCACGACGACGGTCGGGAACGTCATCCTGGCCGGCAGCCTCATCTACATGTTCATCGGCGTGATGGTCATGCGCAAGATGATCAACTTCGAAATCTGAGCGGGACCGCGAGCCATGCTGAAGCAGATCGCCGAACTGATCGCGACCCCCCAGTTCATGTTCGCCGTCCTGGTGGCGATCGGGGTCTCGGCGACCATCATCACGCTCGCCCTGCCGCTCCTGGAGAAGGACCAGCTCAAGACGCGCATGCGCTCCGTCGCGATCGAGCGCGAGCGGATCCGCATGCGCGAGCGCGCCAGGCTCGCCGCCGAGACCAAGGTCTCGCTGCGCAACGAGCCGAAGGCCTACATGCGCGAGCTCGTCGAGCGCTTCAACCTGAAGAACGCGCTCGCCGACGAACGCACCACCGAAAGGTTGCGCATGGCCGGCCTGCGCGGCCAGGCCCCGATCACCGTCTTCCTGTTCGCCCGCTTCGTCCTGCCGATCGGCATCTTCGTCGCCGCGATCTTCTACTTCTTCGTGCTGGCCAAGATGGAGACGCCGACGGGCATGCGCATCGCCTACTCGGTGGTGCTCGCCGGCATCGGCCTCTACCTGCCCAACATCTGGCTGCAGAACACGATCCAGAAGCGGCAGGTGTCCATCCGCCAGGCCTGGCCCGACGCGCTCGACCTGACGCTCATCTGCGTGGAATCGGGCATGTCGATCGAGGCCGCCTTCCGCAAGGTGGCGGAGGAGATCGGCACCTCCTCGATCCCGCTCGCCGAGGAGATGTCGCTGACCTGCGCCGAGCTCTCCTACCTGCAGGAGCGCCGCAAGGCCTACGAGAACCTCGCCCTGCGCACCGGGCTCGAGCCCGTCAAGGGCGTGGTCACGGCCCTGATCCAGGCGGAGCGCTACGGCACGCCCCTCGGCCAGGCGCTCCGCGTCCTCGCCCAGGAAAGCCGCGACACCCGCATGGCCGAGGCCGAGAAGAAGGCCGCGGCGCTTCCGCCGAAGCTCACCGTGCCGATGATCGTCTTCTTCCTGCCGGTGCTCTTCGTGGTGATCATGGGCCCCGCCATGATCCAGATCCTGAAGCTCAATTGAGCGGCGTGCAGTAGAGCTCCTTCAGGAGCGCGATGACGCGCTCCACCTTCGGATCGGCGATGCGATAGTAGAGAGTGGTGCCTTCGCGCCGGTACGTCACGAGCCGCTCGTCGCGCATCCGCGCGAGATGCTGGGACAGGGCCGACTGGCCGAGCCCGACCGCCTCCGCCATGGCCGTGACGGTCATCTCGCCCTCTCCGATCAGCCGGCAGAGGATCAGGAGCCGGCGGTCGTTGGCGATCAGCTTGAGCAGTCTGGAGGCCTCCTCGGCCTTGTCTTCCAGGAGGCGCAGGTCGTCCGGAGTTGTTGTCAGCATGGCCCCCACCCGGGTCTCGCCGACCGGCGATCGATCGGATTTTGAAGTCCGATCTTCTTATCAGCAAGTGTCCGGGGACGAAAGAGTCTGCCATCCTTGCAAGAGTCTGCAGGAAGACGCAGCCGCTGGTCGGCCCGGGAACCCGGCGGCGGCGAGGCTCCGCCGGTCCGCCGGTCCGCCGCCGTTGCGGGATCAGCTCTTCGGCTTGCCGGAGTCGGCCTGCTTGATGGCCCGCCAGGTGTTCTGCTGGGTCAGCATGGAGCGCAGATAGGCCAGGTTGGCCTCCGCCTGCTCGGGCGAGAGCTCGGCGCGGGCGACCGTCTCGGCCTCGCCGAACTTGCCCTGGACGCCGAGCGCGAGCGCCAGGTTCTGGCGGATGCGGCTGTCAGCCCGGGGGCTCGCGGCCGCCCGGCGCAGCATCTCCTCGGCCTTCTGCGGCTCGTTGGAGAGGAGATAGGAGAGGCCGAAATTGTTGAGGATCGAGGGCTCCTCCGGGGCGATCTTCAGCGCCGTCTCGTAGACGCGCCGGGCCTCGGCAGGGTTGCCGACCTGGTCCAGGATCGCACCCTCCGCCGACAAGAGCCGCCAGTCGGGATTGGTCAGCGGGTTGGCGCCGCGGATCACCTTCAGGGCCGCCTCGAAGTCGCCGTTGGCGGCGAGCGCCTTGCCGTAGGCCGACGCCATCTGCGGGTCCTTGCCGTGCTGGACCATCGCGGTCCTCAGCACCTCGACGGCCTGCTGGGTCTGGCCGTTCTGCCGCAGGGCCTGCGCGTAGCCGAGCACGGTCGCGGTGTCGTCGGGGCTCGACGCGTAGCGCTTCGCCCAGCTGTCCACATTGGCCCGGATCGCGGTCTCGGTCTGCGGCGAGACGCTGCCTGTCGTGTCCGAGTCGGCGGCCCGGCGGGCGCATCCGCCGAGCGCGACGCCGGCGGCGAGGATCAGGGCGAGCGCGAGGGAGGTCTTCGGGGTCGTCCGCGACACGGGGGCAGGTCTCCTGGCGGCACGCCGCGCCGCCCTGCCCCGAAGCAATAGTCCGTTAACCCTAATACATGGTTAATTCCGCGCCCTCCGGCCCGGCCGGCCCCCGCATGCGAATGGTGAGATCCGTTTCCGTCCCGCTCCGTCGTGCTCTAGAGTGCCGCCCGAACCCCGACGATCCCGGAGCGCCGCCTTGTCCGACCGTTTCCTCGCCGCCGCCTCGGCCGGCCCGACCTTGCCGATCCGCCTCGTGTCGACCGCCGAGCTCCCCGCGCTCCTCGACGGCCTCGCCCCCGAGGCGGCCGCCTTCGCCCGCGCGACCGGCTTCGATGCCGCGGCGGGCAGCCACGCGATCCTGCCCGAGCGGTCGGGGGGCATCGCCGCGGTCCTGTTCGGCACGGGCAAGCCCGGCGATCCGACCGATCCGATGATGCCCGGCAAGCTCGCGACCCTGCTTCCCGCCGGCGACTACCGTTTCGAGGGCGACCTGCCCGATCCGTTCCTGGCCGCCCTGTCCTGGGGCCTCTCCGGCTACCGCTACCGGCGCTACCGCACCGCGCCCGAGAAGGCCGTCCGCCTCCAGGTCCCGGCCGGCGTCGACCTCGCCCGCCTCGACCAGCAGGTCGCCGCCATCGCGCTGGTGCGCGACCTGGTCAACACCGCCGCCAACGACCTCGGCCCCGCCGAGCTCGCCGCTGCCGCCCGCGCGCTCGCCGAGGCTGCCGGCGGAACCTGGAGCGAGACGGTCGGGGATGCGCTCCTGGCCGGCAACTTTCCGCTGATCCACGCGGTCGGCAACGGCTCCGACCGCGCCCCGCGCCTCGTCGACATGAGCTTCGGCGACCCGGCCCACCCCAAGGTGACGCTGGTCGGCAAGGGCGTCTGCTTCGACACGGGCGGCCTCGACATCAAGCCGGACGCCGCCATGCTGCTCATGAAGAAGGACATGGGCGGCGCCGCTAACGTGCTCGGCCTCGCCCGCATGATTCTCGACGCCGGGCTTTCCGTCCGCCTGCGCGTGCTGATTCCGGCCGTCGAGAACGCCATCTCGGGCCGCGCCTTCCGGCCGTCGGACGTGTTCAAGAGCCGCAAGGGCCTGACCGTCGAGATCGGCAACACAGACGCGGAGGGCCGCCTCGTCCTCGCCGACGCCCTCGCGCTCGCCGACGAGGAGGCGCCGGACCTCGTCGTCGACATGGCGACCCTGACCGGCGCGGCGCGGGTCGCGCTCGGCCCGGAGATCCCGCCCTTCTTCACCGACGACGAGGCCCTCGCCGCCGACCTCGCCGCCGCGAGCCTGGCGGCCGGCGATCCGATCTGGCGCCTGCCGCTCTGGAAGCCCTACCGGTCGATGCTGGACAGCAAGGTGGCCGACACCAACAACGTCTCGAGCGGCGGCTTCGCGGGCGCCATCACGGCCGCCCTCTTCCTGCAGAAGTTCGTCGAGAAGGCGAAGAGCTGGGTCCACTTCGACATCTACGCCTGGAACCCGGCCGCCAAGCCGGGCCGCTCGGAAGGCGGCGAGGCGCAGGCGATCCGTGCGCTCTTCACCATGCTGGAGAAACGCTACGGCCGGGCCTGAGCGGCCCCCTTGCGGCGCCGGCCGGAGCCGGCCTACTATTCCGGCTCCGAAACGATCGGCCCCGCCCCATGCCCGTCGACCTGCGCCCGTCCCAGGCGCTGAAGCTCTGGCACGACGTCACGCTCGACCTCGTCCGCGACGGCGAGGAGGACCTGAGCGCGCGCCAGCTCGCCATCCTGCTGACCGTCTACCTGGAGAGCCCGCCCCACACGGTGCGCGGGCTCGCCGCCAAGCTGAAGGTGACCAAGCCCGCCGTCACCCGCGCGCTCGACACCATGGGCCGCATGGGCCTGGTCGGCCGCCGTCGCGACGAGCACGACCTGCGCAACGTCCTCGTCCAGCGCACCGTCGAGGGCGCCCTCTGGGTCGAACGCCTCGGCGACGCCGTCGTGGCCCGCGCGAAGGGCCTGCCGCGCTGAGCGGCGCGGACGGCGGCGCCCGCCGTCATGGCGCTTCCGTCAAGCCTCGTCGTCCTGGGCGCCCCGGGGGCGGGTATCCCACTGGTGGACGAACTCCTTGGCGGCGGCCTCGGCGAAGTCCGGGCTGTCCTGCGCGATCGCCAGCGTGGCGGCGCCGAGCGCGGCGGCGAACTTCTTCTTCTTGCCCGTGTCGTTCGTCCACTTCACGATGATGCGGTTGCCGTCGACCTTGATCTTGTCGATCGACTTCTTGAAGTGAAGCGACTTGACGACCGTCTTGAACTTCTCGTCGTCCATGGTCTTCTCCCTTGCGGTCTCGCGTTAGGCTCGTCTTCCGGCACGACTGGCCCGGCCCGAGGACGGCATCCCGGGCGGTCCCGAGCCTTCCGGAACGGTATTTCGTACCAAGATAATGGCAATTGTCGTTATTCCACCGTGATCGCCCGGCCGCGTTGTCGCGCCGCGCTCAGCCCGCCGCCGGCGGCGGGTCATCCCGGTAGTCGACCTTCGTCAGGTAGAGCCCCCAGGGCGGCGCGACCGGGCCGCAGGCCTTGCGGTCGCGGGCCGCGAGGGCCGCCGCGAGGTCGTCGGCCGACCATCGGCCCTGGCCGACCCGTTCGAGGCTGCCGACCATCGAGCGCACCTGATTGTGCAGGAAGGAGCGCGCCGAGGCCCTGACCTCGACCAGGTCCCCGCTGCGCGCGACGTCGAGCCGGTCGAGGGTCTTGACCGGCGACTTCGACTGGCAATGCGCCGCCCGGAACGTTGTGAAGTCGTGGGTGCCGAGGAGCCGCTTGGCGGCCGCGTCCATGGCCTCCACGTCCAGGCGCGTGCGCACGTGCCAGGCGCGTCCGCGCTCCAGGGCGAGCGGGGTCCGCCGGTCGATCAGGCGGTAGAGATAATGGCGGCCGACGGCCGAGAAGCGGGCGTCGAAGTCCTCCCCGACCCGCGCCGCGGCGAGCACCACGACCCGCTCCTCGCGCAGGTGGAAGTTGAGCGCGTCGCGCAGCACGGCGCCCGGCCAGTCCCGCGCCAGGTCGACATGGGCGACCTGGCCCACCGCATGCACGCCGGTGTCGGTCCGCCCGGCTCCCTTGAGCACCGCCTCCTCGCCCGTCATGGCACGCAAGGCCGTCTCCACGGCGCCCTGCACGGACGGCCCGTTCGCCTGCCGCTGCCACCCCACATAGGGGCCGCCGTCATACTCGAGGGTGAGCCGGAAGCGCGGCATGGTCAGCCGAGCGCCGCGAAGGGCGGCGGATACTGCAGGGCGAGGCGGAGCGGCAGCGGCCGGTCCTTCAGGACCAGCCATTGGTTCTCCGGATGCGGATACGGGGTCTCCATGCGGTCGGGCCGCCCGGGCCGGAAGCCGAACCGGCCGTAGTAGGCGGGGTCGCCGAGCACCAGCACGATGTCCTCGTCGGACGCCTCCAGCCGGGCGAGCCCCTCGCGCACCAGCGCCGTCCCGATCCCGCGCCGCTGCCGGTCCGGCCGCACCGCCAGGGGGGCGAGGCAGAGCGCCCGTCGCCGCTCGTTGGGCGCCGCCACCGCGAGCCTTGAGAAGGCGAGGTATCCGGCCGGCCCGGTCTCGTCGCGCGCCGCCAGTTCGAGCGCGACGAAGCCGCCGGCCCGCAGCGCATCGACGAGGTCGGCCTCCGCCGGGCCCCCGAAGGCCGCGGTCAGCAGATCCCGGATCGCCGGCGCCTCGGCCTTCGTCACCCCGTCGATCGTGAGGCCTCCCGCCATGGCGCCCTCAGCCGAGCCGTGTGCCGGGAGGCACCGCCGTGCCGCGCAGGAAATCGCCCGCGCGGAGCGGCCGGCCGCCGGCCCGCTGCAACTCGACGAGCCGGATCGCCCCGGTCCCGCATGCGACCGCCAGCCCGTCGTCCATCACCGTCCCGGGCTCGCCCGGTCCGGCCGGCGCGACCTCAGGTCCGGCGACGAGCGTGGAGCGCAGGATCTTGACCCGCTCCGTCCGGCCGCCGAGCGGCATCTCGCACCAGGCGCCCGGAAAGGGGGACAGGCCGCGGATCCGATCGTGCACGGACGCCGCCGCGAGCGTCCAGTCGATCCGCGCCTCCGCCTTGTCGATCTTGCGGGCATACGTGACCCCCTCCGCCGCCTGCGGCACGCAGCCGAGGCCGCCGCGCGACAGGGCGGCCAGCGCCCGCGCCATCAGGTCGGCCCCGAGCCGGGCGAGGCGGTCGTGCAGGTCGCCCGTTGTCTCGTCCGCCCCGATCGCCGTGCGCTCGGCCATGCAGACCGGCCCCGTGTCGAGGCCTTCCTCCATGCGCATGACCTCGACCCCGGTCTCCCGGTCGCCCGCCATCACGGCCCGGTGGATGGGCGCGGCGCCCCGCCAGCGCGGCAGAAGCGAGGCATGCAGGTTCAGGCATCCCTCCGCGGGGGCTTCCAGGATCGGCCTGGGCAGGAGCAGCCCGTAGGCGACCACCACGGCGACGTCGGCCCCGTGCGCCCGGAAGGCGGCCTGCTCGGCCTCGCCCTTGAGGCTCGCCGGGGTCAGGACCGGGATCCCGAAGGCCTCCGCCTGGCGCTGCACGGGCGACTTCGTCTCCGCGAGGCCCCGCCCGGCCGGCCGCGGCGGCTGCGCGTAGACGGCCACCACCTCGTGCCCCTGCCCGACGATCTCGACGAGCGTCGGCACGGAGAAGTCGGGCGTGCCCATGAAGACGACGCGAAGGCTCATGGCGGCGGGTCCGGCCTGGTCGGGATCGCGGCTCTATAGCGCGACGGGACGAAACGGTCGATGGCGGCGGCGCTCGGCCGCGCAGCGGGATCCGGCGACGGGCGCGCCGTCAGCCGATCCCCAGCTCCTTCATCTTCGCCTGCTTCTGGAACTTCTTGATCACCCGGTCGCGCTTCAGCTTCGACAGGTGGTCGATGAACAGGACCCCGTCCAGGTGGTCGATCTCGTGCTGCAGGCAGGTGGCGAGCAGCCCGTCCGCCTCGAGCTCGCGGGCTTCGCCCTGCCGGTCGAGATACTTGACCCGCACGCGCGCGGGCCGCTCCACGGTCTCGTAGTAGTCCGGGATCGACAGGCAGCCCTCCTCGTAGGTGGAGCGCTCCTCGGAGGACCAGACGATCTCCGGGTTGACGAGGAAGAGCGGGTCCCGCTTCTCCTCCTCCTTCGAGACGTCGACGGTCACCACCCGCTTCATGACCCCGACCTGCACGGCCGCGAGCCCGATGCCCGGCGCGGCGTACATGGTCTCCAGCATGTCGTCGAGCAGCTTCCGGATCGAGCCGTCGACGCTCGAAACGACCTCGGACGGCTGCTTCAGCCGGGCGTCGGGAAGGATGATGATGCCGAGAGTGGACATGGCCCCGAAATAGGCGAGAAGCCGGCCCGGGTCAACGGAATCCGCGGCTCCGGCGGGCGTCCGCGTTAACCCCCGGCGTACCCGAATCGTTCTAGTCTGCGGCCCATGCTGGACGCCCTCTCCGCCCTCCTCGGCCGCCCGCCCTCGACCGGCGAGGCTACCCTCGCCGTCGGTGCCGCCCTGATCGGCCTGTGGCTCGCCACCGCCGCCTTGGCGCGGCGTGCCCGGGCCCGTGCGGCGGCCGACGTCCTCGCCGCCGAGAAGGCCCGCGAGCTCGACCTCCGCCTCGCCGAGGTGGCGAAGCTCCAGGCCGAGATGACCGGCCGCATGCAGACCATGGCGGAGGTCTTCGGCGCCCGCCAGGCCGAGCTCGCCCGCGCCGTGACCGACCGGCTCGACGGCCTGACCCACCGGCTCGGCTCCTCGATGGCCGAGACCTCGCGGGCGACCGGCGAGAGCCTCTCCAAGCTCCACGAGCGCATCGCCGTCATCGACCGTGCCCAGCGCACCATCCAGGACCTCTCCGGCCAGGTGGTCTCGCTCCAGGCGATCCTCGCCGACAAGCAGGCCCGCGGCGCCTTCGGCCAGGGCCGCATGGAGGCGATCGTCGCCGATGCCCTGCCGCCCGCCGCCTACGCGTTCCAGGCGACGCTCTCCACCGGGGTCCGGCCCGACTGCCTGATCCACCTGCCGAACGGCGCCGCGCCCCTCGTGGTCGACGCCAAGTTCCCGCTCGAATCCTGGACGGCCCTGGGCCAGGCCGCCGGGGAGGACGAGGCGAAGCTCGCCGCCCAGCGCTTCCGCCGCGACGTCCTGCGGCACGTGCTCGACATCCGCTCGAAATACCTGATCCCGGGCGAGACCCAGGACACCGCCTTCCTGTTCGTCCCCTCCGAATCGATCTTCGCCGACCTGCACGAGCGCTTCGACGACGTCGTCCAGCGCGCCCAGCGGGCCCGCGTCGTCATCGTCTCGCCGTCCCTGCTGCTGCTGTCGATCCAGGTCGTCCAGGCGGTCCTGCGCGACCACCGCCTGCGCGAACAGGCCCATGTCATCCAGGCCGAGGTCGGCCACCTCCTCGACGACGTCGGCCGGCTCGCCGAGCGCGTGGAGAAGCTGAAGGTGCACCACGCCCAGGCCGGCCAGGACCTCGACCGCATCCTCGTCTCCGCCGGACGCATCGGCCGTCGCGGCGAGCGCATCGTCGGCCTGGACCTGGGCGCCGCGGACGCGCTATCCGGAAACGCCGAGGCCGGTCCGGCCCCGGTGCGCATCGCCGGAGAGTGACGCGCTCGAGAGGCCCGCCGGAGCGGTGCCACCGAGGAGACCGACATGAGCCTGCTCGTCGCCATCCAGGGCTGGTCGCCGGACGACTGGGTCCGCCGCTTCCGGCAGGAGCCCGGGTCGCCGCCCGTGCTCGACGCGCGCGAGCCCTTCGATCCGGCCGCGGTCCGATACGCCGCCTGTTGGAAGACCCCGCCCGGGCTCCTCGCCCGCCTGCCGAACCTGCAGGCGATCTTCAACCTCGGCGCAGGCGTCGACGCGCTGCTGGCGGATCCGACCCTGCCGGCCGTCCCGCTGGTCCGCGTCGCCGATCCGGACCTCACCGCCCGGATGACCGAGTATGTCGTGCTGCACGTGCTCCGCCACCACCGCCGGGTCGACCTCTATGCCGAGGCGCAGGCGCGGCGGGAGTGGCTGAAGCGCGACCAGCCGCCGGCCCGTGCGGCCCGCGTCGGCATCATGGGGATGGGGGTGCTCGGCCGCGACGCCGCCGGGGTGCTGGCCCGCATCGGCTTCAGGGTCGCCGGCTGGAGTCGTCGCGGCGATCCCGTGCCGGGTGTCGAGATCTATGCCGGGGCCGAGGGCCTGAAGCCCTTCCTCGCCAGGACCGACATCCTGGTCGCCCTTCTGCCCCTCACGCCCGATACCCGCGGCATCCTGAACCACGAACTCTGCGCCGGCCTGGCGCAGGACGGCCCGCTCGGCGGGCCCGCCCTGATCAACGCCGGCCGCGGCGGCCTGCAGGTCGCCGCCGACATCCTGCGCGCCCTTGACGAGGGCCACCTCGCCCACGCCACCCTCGACGTGTTCGAGACCGAGCCGCTGCCCGCGACGAGCCCGCTCTGGACCCATCCGAAGGTCACGGTCACCCCGCACAATGCGGCCGATTCGGAGCCGGCCGAGCTCTGCCGCTACGTGGTGGAACAGATCCGCCGGCACGAGGCCGGCGGAGCGTTGCAGAACGTGGTGGACCGCGGCTCGGGTTACTGAGGCCCGATTTGATGACGGGACCTTTCCCTCTGTCATTGCCGGGCTTGTCCCGGCAATCCAGCCAATGAAGACCGAGTGTGATCTTATGGATGACTGCACGAAGTTCGGGCATGCAGGGTAGCAATCTCCGCGACCGGTCTCGATTCGGAGAATGAGCCCCGTACAGCGTCGAGGACCGCCGATCACCCGGTGTCGCTCCGCACGCCGAAGTGCCCCCGCGACGGGCACTGAGACCCCCCGAACATGATGATGCCCGGGGCTGGCCCGGGCACCATGAGTTGTGTCGATGGGAAGGACCCGCCCCGTGGACGGGGCCCGTCCGGATCAGCGGCGGGCGCCGCGGTCCTGCCGGGCGCCGGCGGGCCGGCTGCCCGAGATCTCGCGAACGAGGCTGCCGAAGCTCGAGCCGCCACGCGTCTCCGCCCGGCCGCCGCGATCCTCGCGGCCCGTCCGTTCGGCGAATCGCACGGGACGGTCCTCCCGGGCGGGCCGGCGCTCGTCGCCCCGGGGGGCCTGGCCGCCGCGCGGAGCCGGGGAGGCCGCCGTCGAGGGTGCCTGGCCGGATTTCGCGGGCCGGCCGCGACCCGCCGCCTCGCCGCGCTCCGGCGCGGCCGTCTGGGCCGGCCGTCGCTCGCCGCGGTTCTCGCCGCGGGATGCCGGGGCACGGTCGCCCCGTCCGCTCCGCTCAGGCTGTCGGCCGGAGCCGGACCGCGGCGACGGGGCAGCGCCGGCCGCCGCATGGATCGCCGGGGCCGCGTACACGATGCCGTCCGGCTCGTCCATGCGCGGCACCTTGCGGCGCATCAGCTTCTCGATGTCGGCCAGGAAGGCCGTTTCCTCGGAGGTGCAGAAGGCCACGGCCCGTCCGCTAGCCCCGGCGCGTCCCGTGCGGCCGATGCGGTGCACGTAGCTCTCCGGGATGTTCGGCAGGTCGTAGTTGACCACCAACCCGACGCCGTCGACGTCGATGCCGCGCGCCGCGATGTCGGTCGCGATCAGGATCGGCGTCGCGCCGGACTTGAACGCCTCCAGGGCGCGCTCCCGCTGCGGCTGGCTCTTGTTGCCGTGGATCGCGTTCGCCGGAATGCCCGCGCGGTCGAGCAGGCGCACGACCTTGTCGGCCCCGTGCTTGGTCCGCGTGAACACGATGGCGAGGTCGCGCCCGATCTCGCCGAGCACGTGGGCGAGCAGCGCGGGCTTGCGGTCGGCCCGGGTCATGATGACCCGCTGGTCGACCGTCTCGGCCGCCGTGGCGACCGGCGCCACCGCCACCTCGACCGGCGAGGGCCGCAGGAAGCGGGCCGCCAGCTCGCGGATCGGCGGCGGCATGGTCGCCGAGAAGAACAGGCTCTGCCGCTCGCGCGGCAGCAGGGACGCGATCCGCTTCAGCGCGTGGATGAAGCCGAGGTCGAGCATGCGGTCGGCCTCGTCGAGGACGAGCACCTCGACCGTGCCGAGCTTCAGGTCGCCCTGATCGACGAGGTCGAGCAGGCGTCCCGGCGTCGCCACCAGGATGTCGAGGCCGTTCTGCAGCGCGCGGCGCTGCCGCCCGATCGGCACGCCGCCGAAGGCGGTGGCGGTCGTCGGCTTGCAGTAGCGGCCATAGGCGACGAGGCTCTCCTCGATCTGCGAGGCGAGCTCGCGGGTCGGGGCCAGGATGAGAACCCGGACCGACCGCGGGGCCGGCTTGCGCGGCTCTGCGGCGAGCCGCTGCAGCAGCGGCAGCCCGAAGGCGGCCGTCTTGCCGGTGCCGGTCTGCGCCGCGCCGACCACGTCGTGGCCGCGGAGCACGGGCGGGATCGCCTGGACCTGGATGGGGGTGGGGGTGGAGTAGCCCTCGTCGGCGAGGGCCCGGAGGAGCGTCTCGGCCAGGCCGAGGTCCTTGAAAGTCGTCAAAACGGTATCTTTCGCTGCGGCCCACACGTCCGGCGGGCCTGAGGTTTCGGGCTGGCGTCCTGCCGTCCCTGGATGGGGGCCTCAGCCCACGGCCGATCGGCCGGCGGGCGGGCACACGGAACCGTCGGCCCGGAGGCGACGGATTGACCACCCACATGAACAGATGATGATGATCTTCACATGAATGGAGCCGAGGATGCCGGAGAACCGGCAGGCCCGGACCCGGGGTCCGGCCGGATGACGCTCCGCCTCGACGGATGCGGCCCGGGAGCGTCTCGGCGCACCGCGGAAGGGCGGCGCGCCAGGACAGGGCGGGAGGGAGCGGCGACCGACCGGCGGCCCGCTCCGCGGTGTCCCGCGTCAGGCAGACTGCTTGACGACCAGGTTGCCGGCCGAGGACCGACCGGTGCGGCGATCCACGAGCACTTCGTAGGAGATCGGCTGACCTTCTGCAAGCTCGTAGATGCCGGCGCGCTCGACGGCACTGATGTGGACGAACACGTCCTTTCCGCCGTCGTCGGGCTGGATGAATCCGTAGCCCTTCTGCGCGTTGAACCACTTCACTTTTCCGGTCGCCATGGGACCATTCCTTCTAGCATAGATGTAGTCTACGCGCCCGAGGACAAGACTGCCCGCAGGTGCGCAACAACCGAGAATTTTCGGGGGGCGTTGATGTCCGTCACGCGTCGAGCGTCGAAGGCCAAGTCCGGGCCGCAATTCTGATTGCCCTCCTCATTTATTCCTTCAACGGATAGAAGTCAAGGAATACACGAGAAAGCTATCGAAATTCTACTGTCGGTAGGTGGTTTCCGACCGTCATGCGCGCAATTCTGAAGGCTTTCGCGCGTCGTTTGGTGCGGTACCGGTCCGAGCCGGCTAGGGTCCGGTCAGAGCCCCAGGTAGGCGGCGCGCACCCGGTCGTCGGCGAGAAGGTCGCGCGCGGCGCCCTCGTGGGCGATGTGGCCGGTCTCGATGACGTAGCCCCGGTCCGCGATGGCGAGCGCCGCCGCGGCATTCTGCTCCACCAGGAAGATGGTCATGCCCCGCCCCTTGAGGGAGGCCACCGTCTCGAAGATCTGGTCGACCAGGATCGGCGCCAGCCCCATCGACGGCTCGTCCAGGAGCAGGAGCTTCGGCCGGCTCATCAGGGCCCGGCCGATCGCCAGCATCTGCTGCTGCCCGCCCGAGAGGCCGCCGGCCGGATTGCGGCGCCGCTCCTTGAGGACCGGAAACATGGCGTAGACGTCGGCCATGTCGGCCGCGATCTCCGTGTCGGCCCTGAGGTAGGCTCCGAGCCTCAGGTTGTCCTCGATCGACAGCGGGCCGAAGATCTGGCGCCCCTCCGGCACCTGCGCGATCCCGAGCCGCACCCGCGCGTGCGGGGCGAGCCGGGTGATGTCCGTGCCGTCGAACAGGATTCGGCCGCGCCGGACCGGCTGCACGCCCGAGACGGCCCGCAGCAGCGTGGTCTTGCCCGCCCCGTTGCCGCCGACCAGGCTGACGATCTCGCCCGCCCCGACCCGCAGCGAGACGCCCTTCAGCGCCTCGACCCGGCCATACGCGGAGGCGAGGTCCGCGACCTCCAGGAGTGCGCGCTCAGGCACGGGCCGCCTCCTTGGAGCCGTGGTGGCCGAGATAGGCCTCGATAACCTTGGGGTTCGACCGGATGTCGGCCGGCCGCCCCTCCGCGAGTGTCTCGCCGTAGTTGAGCACGTGGATCCGGTCGGAGATGCGCATCACGAGCTTCATGTCGTGCTCCACGAGCACCACCGTCACCCCGAGCCCGGCGATCTTGCGGATCACCGCCTCGATCTCGTCCGTCTCGACCGGGTTGCAGCCCGCCGCCGGTTCGTCGAGGAGGAGGACGGCCGGGTCGGTCGCCATCGCGCGCGCGATCTCGAGCCGCTTGGCCGCGCCGTAGGGCAGCGATCCGGCGGGGAGCTCGGCCTGCGGCCCGAGGCCGATCAGGTCGAGCAGGTCGCGGGCCCGGTCCGCGCTCGCCCGGTTCTCGCGCCGCACCGAGGGCAGGCCGAGCAGATGCGCCACGACGTTCCGGCTCTCCTGCATGTGGCGCCCGACCATGACGTTCTCGGCCGCCGTCATCCGGCCGAAGATCTGCAGGTTCTGGAAGCTGCGCGACAGGCCGCGGGCGGCCAGCCGGTGCGGTGGCTCCCCCGTCACGGTCTCGCCCTTGAGGCGGATCGCGCCGCTGTTCGGCCGGTAGACGCCCGACACGATGTTGAAGAGCGTCGTCTTGCCCGCGCCGTTCGGGCCGATCACCGAGAAGATCTCCCCCTTGTCGACCCGGAACGACACGTTCGACAGGGCCTTGAGGCCGCCGAACGCGATCGACAGGTCGGAGAGCTCGAGGATCGCGGTCATGCCCGGCTCCCCGCGAAACGGGCGGCGAGCGTCGGCACGACGCCCGCCCGCATGAAGATCATGACCGCGATCATGATGAGCCCGATGGCGAGGTGCTCGAACTCGTGGAAGACGGTCAGCACCTGCGGCAGCACGACCAGGATCGCGGCGCCCACGACCGAGCCGACGATCGACCCCAGGCCGCCGAGCACCACCATGGTGACGAGTTCGACCGAGTGCAGGAACCCGGCGATGTCCGGCGTCACGAAGGCGTTCACGAAGGCGAGCAGCGCGCCCCCGGTCGCCGCGTAGACGGCCGAGACCGTGAAGACGACGAGCTTGGCGCGCGCC
Organism: Prosthecomicrobium sp. N25; assembly: GCF_037203705.1. Lineage (NCBI taxonomy): Bacteria > Pseudomonadati > Pseudomonadota > Alphaproteobacteria > Hyphomicrobiales > Kaistiaceae > Prosthecomicrobium > Prosthecomicrobium sp. N25. The sequence goes on along the minus strand of NZ_JBBCAT010000002.1, from coordinate 14,006 downwards.
ACGTCCACGCCCAGAACGCGCGCCGCGACCTCCGAATCGTGGATCGCCCGAAGCGCCCGCCCGGTCGGGCTGTCGATCAGGTTGACGGCCAGGAGGGCGCCGAGAACCAGGAAGGCGCCGCAGATCCAGTACCAGGTCTCCGCCCCGCGAACACGCCAGCCGAAGAGCTCCATGCGCGGCACCTGCATGCCGTCCGGCCCGCCCGTCCACGCCGCCTCGTTCTGGATCACCATCGCGATCAGGATGCCCATGCCGAGCGTCGCGACCGCGAGATAGTGGCCCTTGAGCCTGAGGATCGGCCGGCCGACTAGGTAGGCCACGAGCCCGGCCGCCGTGATGCCGATCAGGAAGGCCAGGAGCGGATGCACGCCGAAATGGGTCGGCAGGATCGCGACCGCATAGGCCCCGATGCCCCCGAAGCCGGCATGCCCGAGGCTGACCTGCCCGGCGTAGCCCATCAGCAGGTTGAGGCCGATGACGGTCAGCCCGCCGGTGAAGACCAGCGTGGCGACACGGATCTGGTAGGCGGAGGTGAGCCCGAACGGCAGCAGGACCACCGCGGCGGCGATGATCAGGACGGGCAGGAGGCGGCGGAGCCGGGGCGGCATGGTCAGACGCGCTCCACCGACTTGGCGCCGAACAGGCCGCCGGGCATGACGAACAGGACGCCGAGGATGACCAGGAATGCGATCGCGTCCTTGTAGGTCGACGAGAGATAGCCGGCGCCGAGCGACTCCATGAGGCCGATCATCAGCCCGCCCGTCACCGCCCCGACAGGGTTGCCCATGCCACCCAGCATGGCGGCCGCGAAGCCCTTGAGAGCCAGCATGGTGCCGACCTCGTAGGAGGTCAGGGTGATCGGCGTCACCAGGATGCCGGCGACCGCCCCGATCGCGGCCGAGACCGCGAAGGAGAGGCCGACCACGAAGCGCGTGTCGATGCCGACGAGGTTCGCGGCGAGCCGGTTGGCGGCGGTCGCCAGCACGGCCTTGCCGGTCAGCGTGCGGCTGAAGAAGCCCCAGAGCGCGATGACGATGACGACCGCGCCGCCGATCACCCAGAGGCTCTGCGGCAGCAGCGTCGCCCCGAGCACGTGGATCGGCGCGTCGCCCGAGAAGGACGGCAGGCGGTGGAACTGCTTGTCGAAGACGATCTGGGCCGCGCCGCGCAGCGCGATCGAGGCCCCGATGGTGATGATGATGAGCGTCACCGGCGAGGCCCCGCGCGCCGGCTGGATGGCGAAGAGGAACAGCCCGAGCCCGACCAGGACCGCCATCACGATCGCCAGGACCGCCGCCACCGGCAGCGGCAGCCCGGCCGCGGCCAGGAACACGGTCCCCATCCCGCCCAGCATGACGAACTCCCCTTGCGCGAAGTTCACCACGTCGGAGGCGTTGTAGATGATCGTGAATCCGAGCGCGACCAGCGCGTAGACCGCGCCGACCGTCAGGCCCGAGAAGAGGAACTGCAGCAACTCGGCCATGGTGGCCTCGGCAGGAGGAGGGGTCTCGGAGGCGTCCGGGCGGCATGCGCCGGCCCGGCGTCGCCGGGCGGACCGCGCCGGAGGCGGACGGCACTTCGCCGCCCGCCCCGGAGGCCGTCGCGCCCGGGAGGCGCGGGCGTCAGTTCGCCAGGGCCCAGTCGCCGTTCTTGATCTCGAGCATCCGGAAGGCCGTCAGGTCCAGCCCCATGTGGTCAGTCGGCGTCATGTTGATGACGCCCGCCGTGCCCATCAGGCCCTTGGTCTGCTCGATGGCGTCGCGCAACTTCTTCGGATCGGTCGAGTTGGTCCGCTTCAGGGCGTCGACCACCATGATGAGCCCGTCATACGCATGCCCGCCGAAGGTCGAGACGGGCTGCTTGGTGGTTTCCTCGAATGTCGTCTTGTAGTCGAGCACGACCTTCTTCTGCGGATCGCTGTCCGGCAGCTTGTCGGCGACGAGCAGCGCGGAGGCGGGCAGCCGGACCCCGTTGGCCGCTTCCCCGGCAAGGTCGATGAACTGCTTCGAGGCGACGCCGTGGCTCTGGTAGAAGGGCAGGGTGATCCCGAGCTGGCGGTAGTTGCGGGTGACGATCGCCGGCCCCTGGCCAAAGTCCGCGTTGACCACCGCCTGCACGCCGGCGGTGTTCTTGATCTTGGTGAGCTGCGGGGTGACGTCCGTATCCTTCGGGCCGTAGGTCTCGTCCGCGACGATCTCGACCCCGAACTTCGACGCCACGCCCTGGCACTGCTTGCGCATGGAGGCCCCGAAGCCGCCCGTGCCGGAGATCATCCCGATCTTCGTCGTGCCGCGCTTCTTGGCGTCGTCGAAGATCTTCTCGCAGGCCATCTTGTCGGTGTGCGGCGTCTTGAAGGTGAACTTGCGGACCGGCTCGATGATCTCGATCGCGCCGCCGAGCGAGATGAAGGGCACCTCGGCGTCCTCGAAGACCGGCATCATGGCGAGCGTCGTGCCCGTCGTGGAGCCGCCCACCATGGCGACCACCTTGTCCTCCTCGACGAGGCGCTGCGCGAAGGTCTTCGCCTTGTTGGCGTCGCCGCCGTCGTCGTAGGTGACGAGCTGCAGCTTCTTGCCGTTGATCCCGCCCGCCGCGTTGAGGCGCTCGACGTAGAGCTTCAGCGTCCGGTCGGCCGGATCGCCGAGGAACGAAGCCGGCCCGGTGGCGCTGACGACGGAACCGATCTTGATGGTCTCCTGCGCGCCGGAAGGGCCCGCCAGCGTCGCGGCGAGCGCGGCCGCGCCCATCAGGCTCAGGGATTTCGAGGCGATGCTCATCTTCTTGTTCCTCCCTTGGGTCGTCCGTCGGTCCCGGGCGGTCTCGAGGCCCGGATCCGCTTGAAGCCCGGCCTCCCCGCCGGGCCGCTCGAGGTCTCGCGGTCAGGCCGCCGCCTGCCGCCGCACCGTGGCGACGCGGAAGCGGTTCGCCACGAAGGCCGTGTCGGTCAGGCTGGCGTTGCCGGCCGGGTTGCCCCCCGACACATGGTAGTCCGAGAAGGCCGCCGACTGGTTCACGAAGACCTGGCCCGTGAGATTGATCGAGAGCGCCACCCCGGCCGCCGCGAAGGCGTCCTCGGCCGCGGCCGCGACCGCGTCCCGGGTCGTGTAGAGGCTCGCCGTGATGGCGCCCTTGGCCCTGGCGGTTTCGGCGGCGCGCCGGATCGAATCCTCGGTGGACTCCGTCGCCACCAGGTAGGCGATCGGTCCGAAGCATTCGACGGTGTAGACCGGCTCGTCCGCCGCCTCTACGGCGACCAGGAGCGGCGTGATCGCCCGCGCGCCCTCGAAGCCCGGGATCGCCACCCGCTCGGCCCGCCGGATCACCCGGCCGCGGGTCGCCGCCGCCGCGACCCGTTCGAGGGTCGCCTCGCTCTGCACGGCGCCGAGCACCGCCGCGGCCCGCTCCGGGTCCCCCAGCAGCCGGTCGATCGCCGTCTTCAGGCCCTCCGCCACCTCGTCGAAGCTCTTCCGCCCCTCCGGGGTCTCGATGCCGTCCCGCGGCACGAAGATGTTCTGCGGGGCCGTGCACATCTGGCCGGTGTAGAGGGAGAGCGAGAAGGCGATGTTGCCCGTCAGCCCGCGGAAGTCGTCGGTCGAGTCGAGGACGATCGAGTTGACCCCGGCCTCCTCGGTGTAGACCTGCTTGCCCCGGGCGTTCTCGCGGACCCATTCGCCGAAGGCCGGCGACCCGGTGAAGTCGATGATCGCGACGCGCGGATGCAGCACCAGGTCCTTGGTGATCGGCGCCTCGGCGGTGTCCGGCGCCAGCTGCACCACGTTCTCGTCGAACCCGGCCTCCCGCAGCACCTCGCGCGCGATCCGGACCGTGATGGCGAGCGGCAGGATCGCGCCCGGATGCGGCTTCACGATCACGCTGTTGCCGGTGACCAGCGAGGCGAACAGTCCCGGGTAGCTGTTCCAGGTCGGGAAGGTCGCGCAGCCGATGACGAGCGCGGTGCCGCGCGGCACGATCCGGAACGACTTGTCGAGGACGAGGCTCACCTTGCCGGCCGGCTTCGTCCAGGTCACCGCGCCGGGGATCCTGGCCATCTCGTCATACGCATACGCGACGGCCTCCAGCCCCCGGTCCTGCGCATGCGGCCCGCCCGCCTGGAAGGCCATCATGAAAGCCTGGCCGGACGTGTGCTGCACCGCATTGGCGATGAGGAAGCTCTGCCGGTTGAGCCGCGCCAGGATCTCCAGCGCGACCCCGACCCGGTCCTCCACGCTCGCCCGCGCCCAGCCCGGCCGGGCCTGTTCGGAGGCCACCACCAGCGCGGCGGCGGGGACGCTCGGATACGTGATCCCGAGCGCGAAGCCGTAGGGCGAGCTCTCGGCGCCCACTTGCGCCTCGGCGCGCTGGTCGAGCGGGAAGGGCTTGCCGAGGAGGTCGCGGAACGCCGCCTCGCCGTCGGCCTTTGCGCTCTCGCCGTAGATCTTGCCCGAGGGCACCTCCGGGTAGGCGCTCCAGTAGCCGCGCGTCCGCGCGGCCTCGACGGCGGCCTTCAGCAGGCCCGCGTGGGCGTCGAAAAAGGCGCTCATGGTCGTCCTCCCGGGATCCGGTTTCGTGGCACCCCCGCGAAACCTTGTTGCGCGGGGAGCCGTTCCGGATTTCGATCCTTGCGTTGACAGCGCCGCTGTCCTGCCGCTATTAATTAACCGACCGGCCAGTCAGTCAAGCGAAAAGTGAGAGAAGCCGGCGAGGAGACGTCCATGAGCGAGACCGCATCCCCCGCGGGCGCGCCCCCCGTCCTCACCGAGGACGGCCCCGGCTGGCGCCGGATCGTCCTGAACCGGCCCGATCGGCTGAACAGCTTCAACGATGCCCTGCACGCTGCCCTGCGCGAGGCGCTTGAGGCCGCCGCCGCCGACACGTCGGTGCGGGCCGTGATCCTGACCGGCGCCGGCCGCGGCTTCTCGGCCGGCCAGGACCTGTCCGACCGGGTCTTCGACCCCGCCGGACCCGGGCCCGACCTCGCCGCCACCCTCGACAGGAACTACAACCCGCTCGTCCGCCGCCTGCGCGCCATGCCGGTCCCGGTGATCGCCGCCGTCAACGGCGTCGCCGCCGGCGCCGGCGCCAACGTCGCGCTCGCCTGCGACGTGGTCCTGGCGGCGCGCTCCGCGAAGTTCATCCAGGCCTTCTCGAAGATCGGCCTCGTGCCGGACTCCGGCGGCACCTGGACGCTGCCCCGCCTCGTCGGCCGGGCCCGGGCCTACGCGCTCGCGGCCCTCGCCGAGCCCGTGCCGGCCGAGACCGCCGAGGCCTGGGGCATGATCTGGCGCGCCGTTGACGACGCTGCCCTCGCCGCCGAGGCCGAGGCCCTGGCGGCCCGGCTCGCCGGCATGCCGACGGGCGCCCTGGTGACCCTCCGGGAGGGTCTCGACCACGCCGAGACCGCCACCCTGGACCTGCAGCTCGACTGGGAGCGCGACAACCAGGCCGCCCTTGGCCGCTCCGCCGACTATCGGGAGGGCGTCGCCGCCTTCCTGGAGAAACGGGCGCCGAAGTTCACCGGACGGAGCTGAGGATGGCCGACAAGCTCTCCCCCGACGCCCTCGCGCGCGCCTGCGCGGAGATCATGTGGGCCGACGACAGCGCCTCGCGCGGCCTCGCCATGGCGCTCGACGAGGTCGGCCCGGGCCGCTCGGTGCTCACCATGACGGTGACCGACGCCATGGTGAACGGCCACGGCATCTGCCACGGCGGCTACATCTTCACGCTCGCCGACTCGGCCTTCGCCTTCGCGTGCAACACCTACAACCAGCACACGGTCGCCCAGGGCTGCCAGATCACCTACCTGGCCCCCGGCCGCCTCGGCGACCGGCTGACCGCCCGTGCCGTGGAGCGCCGCCGCTTCGGCCGCTCCGGCATCTACGACGTCACCGTTTCGCGCCAGGACGGCACCGTGCTCGCCGAGTTCCGCGGCCAGTCCCGCACCATCAAGGGCGTCTTCCTGCCGGATCAGGTCGAGGCCAGCGAGAAGGGCTGACGCGGCCCGCCCCGGAGCCGGCCGGCCGCCACGAAGAGCGGCGCCCGCGAGAGGCGCCCGGAGGAGGAGGAGACACCATGTACGCGGACATCGTCCCGAGCCGCAGCATCCTGGACCCGATCGAGGTCGCCTCGCGCGACGAGATCGCGGCCCTGCAGACCGAGCGCATGGCCTGGACGCTCCGGCACGCCTACGAGAACGTGCCCCACTACCGGCGCAAGTTCGACGCCCACGGCGTCCATCCGGACGACTTCCGGCGCCTCGAGGACCTCGCCCGGTTCCCCTTCACCACCAAGGCGGACCTGCGGGAGAACTATCCCTTCGGCATGTTCGCCGTGCCGCGCGAACAGGTCGTCCGCGTCCACGCCTCCTCGGGCACGACCGGCAAGCCGACCGTCGTCGGCTACACGGCCCGCGACATCGACACCTGGGCCTCGGTCGTCGCCCGCTCGATCCGGGCCTCCGGCGGGCGGCCGGGCATGAAGATCCATGTCGCCTACGGCTACGGCCTCTTCACCGGCGGCCTCGGCGCCCACTACGGCGCCGAGAAGCTCGGCTGCACCGTCATCCCCGTCTCGGGCGGCATGACCGAGCGCCAGGTCCAGCTGATCCAGGACTTCGAGCCCGACATCATCATGGTGACGCCGAGCTACATGCTGGCGATCCTCGACGAGTACCGCGCCAAGGGCCTGGACGCCCGCGCCTCGTCCCTCAAGGTCGGCATCTTCGGCGCCGAGCCCTGGACCAACGCCATGCGGCAGGAGATCGAGAACGCCTTCGACATGCACGCCGTCGACATCTACGGCCTGTCCGAGGTCATGGGCCCGGGCGTCGCCAACGAATGCGTGGAGACGAAGGACGGCCTGCACATCTGGGAGGACCACTTCTACCCGGAGATCATCGACCCGGCGACCGGCGCGGTCCTGCCCGACGGCGCCAAGGGCGAGCTCGTCTTCACCTCCCTCACCAAGGAGGCCATGCCGGTCATCCGCTACCGCACCCGCGACCTGACGACCCTCCTGCCCGGCACGGCCCGCGCCATGCGGCGGATGGAGAAGATCACCGGGCGGTCGGACGACATGATGATCGTCCGCGGCGTCAACGTCTTCCCGACCCAGATCGAGGAGCAGATCCTGAAGTGCGCGGGCCTGTCGGCGCACTACTATGTCGAGCTCACCCGCGAGGGCCGCATGGACGAGATGACGATCCACTGCGAGGCGCTGCCCGACCACGCCGAGGAGGCCGAGCGCGCCGCGAGCGCCGCCGAGCTCCGCCACCACGTCAAGAGCATCATCGGCGTCAGCGCCAAGGTTCTGGTCGGCACGCCGGGCACCGTCGAGCGGTCCGCCGGCAAGGCGCGGCGTGTCGTCGACCGCCGGCCGAAGGAGGCGTGAGGCCGGGCCGAATCGGCTAGCTTCAGGCCGCACAACGCGAATCGGGATCCTTGGGACGATGGCGAGACCGAAGGCGGTCGATCACGACGACAAGCGCAGCGCGCTGCTGCGCGCCGCCGCGCGGCTCTTCGCCGATGCCGGCTACGACCGCTCCTCGATGGCCGAGGTCGCCAAGGCCTGCGGGGTCTCCAAGGCGCTCGTCTACCACTACTACGTCTCCAAGGACGTGCTGCTCCACGACATCATCCGCCAGCACCTGGAGGAACTGGTCGAGGCCGTCGAGACCGCCAACGGCCGCGACCTGCCGCCCCGCGAGCGGCTGGAGCGCCTCGCCGTGGCCCTGCTCGAGGCCTACCGGGACGCCGACGCCGAGCACAAGATCCAGATCAACGAGCTGAAGAAGCTGCCGCGCGAGCAGCAGGACGAGATCCGCGCCCTGGAGCGCCGCCTGGTGGCGGTCTTCGCCGACGCGATCGCGGCGGCCGTCCCGGCGCTCGCCGGCACGCCGCTCCTGAAGCCCGTCACCATGAGCCTCTTCGGCATGCTGAACTGGCACTACCTGTGGTTCCGGCCCGGGGGCCCGATCAGCCGTCAGGACTATGCCCGCATTGCCGTCCGCCTCGCCACCGAGGGCGCCAGGGGCCTGCCGGACGCGGTCTGACGGACCCGGGCCCGGCCCGCGCCGTCGACCGGCTCAGACCGGGTATTTCCAGGCCTTGAGGTCGTAGCCGGTCGCCTCCGCCATGGCGCGGTTCTCCGGCCGGAACGCCTCGATCAGCCGCTCCTGGTGCGGCGTCTCGTCGAGCAGCACGCCGGACGAGAGGACCTTCTGGTAGACCGCCTCGTCCCGCTCGAAGAGCGCCGGATCGAACATCAGCCCGCGGGCGCGCCGCTCCGTTCGGTTGCGCTTCAGCTTGCGGATGTGGCTCTCGTCCGTGTTGCTCTGCCGCCGGTGCGGCAGCCCGGGCGCCAGCGTGACGCCCTCGCGGGCGAACACCTCGCGCAGGATGCGGCCCTCCTTGACGACGTCCTCGAAGGGCACGAAGGCGACCCGCACCCCCGCCTCCTCGGCCTTCCGGCGGATGCGGTCGTAGAAGAGGCTGCGCGTCACCGAGCACCAGCTGTCGGCCTGGACCGGGTCGCTCGACTGCTGGGAAAGGAAGTAGCCGAAGGTGAAGGGGTATCCGGTGCGCACCAGGTGCTTCCAGTAGGAGACCAGGAAGCTGATCTGGCTGCGCATGACCACGACCACGAGCGCCTCGGACCCGAAGATCTTGCCGATCCCCTCGATGATCCCCTCCAGTGGGCGGCGCGGCTTGTTGAAGTAGATGAAGCCGGCGCCGGACAGGACCTCGTCGGAAATCAGCACGTGCCGCGTGTCGCCCTTGAAGATGCCGATACCCTCGTCGACCGCCCGGCGGCACTCGAGCACCATGCTCTCGGTGATCTCGACCTCCGAGGGCAAGGTTTCGCGGAAGACGTCGCGCACCGCCTTGGTGATGTAGTTGCTGCCGCGCAGCGTCGGGATGCGGAGGACCTTGAGCTTGAAGTCGGCGATGAACTGCTCGATCGGGGTCGGCCTGGCGCCCTTGCCGAGATAGGTCGTCCCCTTGGCCTCGGCGAAGAGCACCTGCAGGCTCGTCGAGGCGCACTTGGGCAGGCCGACATGCACGATCTTGGTCATTCGCCGTCCGCTTCAGCCGCTGCGCCGTCCCGCCGGAACCCGGGTCGCGCAGCGTCGTCCCGGTCCGCCGCCGGGGCATCCCGGCCGCCGCTGTCTTGGACCGGATTCGTCGCGCTGTCGACTGGAATTAGAGTTCGGCACACGCCTGGGCGCGTCACCCGGCCCGCCATCCCCCGCCCCCGCGAGCCCGGCCCGGCGCCCCGCCCAGCCGCCTCCACGCTCGCCCTTGCACCCCGTCCCGACATCCCCTACAAGAGCGCCGCCCGTCAGGGTCCCGGAGAGGTGGCCGAGTGGTTGAAGGCGCACGCCTGGAACGCGTGTATACGGGAAACCGTATCGAGGGTTCGAATCCCTCTCTCTCCGCCATGATAGGTATGTAAGTGTCCGTCGCGGCTTCTTTTTTGGCCGCGCTTGATCCCGCTAACTACAATGCAGCCCACAAAAGCCCGATGGTCAGATTGCCCAGCGCCAGGACCTGTCTCCGGCTGGGCAATCGTGAACCCGTCGTATGAGCACGGACTACGAATCTGGGGGTCAGAGGTTCGAATCCTTTCGGGCGTGCCATTTTTCCGAGCCAAATCAGACACTTAGTGAACCTCAGATCGCCCAGATTAGTTCATCGGGTTTTCTAGGTGACTGCTTAGGTAACGCAGCACTCAGACGCCCTGGGCAAATCGGACCTCACCGGAGGCGTAACCGGGTCGACGCCCCGATTATTTATGGCCGACAGAAGTGAGCCCTGGGCTGCATCGTCTCGGACACAATGGCGAGCTTCTGCTCGGTCGTGAAGCGCGGACGACGGGCAACTCCGGTAATCACTTCCACCTTCGAAAAGGTCTCGGACATAGGCGTAAGCCTAGGACTGCGCCTAGGTCCTCCGGCTGAAGCCCGTGTCCGGTCGAAACGGGGAGCACTTCAGCCGCGTCACCCTGGGGATGCTTCGGTCGGGTCTTCTGGCGAGAAAGGCCGAGAACCCTCATGAGCCTCAGCATGCCGTTCTCGGAGTACTCGACGCCGAAGCGTTCCCTGACGAGCCGGCAGATGTCGACCGCCCGCCAAGCCGAGACACCGTCCCTTCCCGGTCCGGCCCGCGCAGGATCATTGCCTTCAGGACCGCTTGCTCGCCTTCGTCCAGCCAGGGCGGGCGCCCGGAGCGGTGCCGGTCCGCGAGGCCGGCGATCCCCTCCGCGTTGAACCGGATCACCCAGTCCCGCAGCATCTGCCGGTCCATCCCGGCCGCCTCGGCAGACGCCTTCCGGCTCATCCCCGAGAGAGCGTTCGCGATCGCCAATAGCCGAGCTGCAACACGACACAACCGCCAGTCGAGCGTGACGACGCAACGTCTCGATCTTGATGTCCGTCCAGATCGGCAATCCGCCTCGCATGCCCGCGCCCTCCAACAGGGCGAGGGAATCTGCTTCGCGCCGATTTGGGAAACCCCAGAGTCACGAGTTCATGAGGTTGGTATGAGTTCTGGTTCCAGGTCGAGGCTCGGATCGGAAAGAAAAGAACGGGGTCGTTGGCCACTAGGCCAAGCGCGGAACCCGACCTGGCCAGCCGGCCGATAGCCTGTTTGGCGCCATCTGCCCGGCACGCGGTGTCGGGGCGGCACTCGCCATTCCCTTCGCCGACACCGAAGCGATGCAGGCCCATCTCGACAAGATCGGCCTCGGCCGCACCATCGCCGGGGCGCCCAAGCCGTTCTGCTCCTCGATCGCGCTGGCTGGCACAGGGCCGACAAACTCAGGGTTCCGAAGAACATGACACTAATCCTGCTCAAGCTATCTGCCCTACCAGAGGTGATCACATCGGGTGATCACATCGATCGGAATGCGCCACTGGGCTCACATCGTTCAATAACAACGGCCCTTGGTACAACACCTCCGTCCAGCGGTACGGCTTGCCATTCTCGCAGGTGCAGCCGCCGGATTCCAAGGTTACCCCCACTCACCGACAGTCGCGAATCCGAAGACCAGAGAGACAAGGACATAGATCGTTCTTCTTGAAACAACCTCGATTGTATTTTCTGACGCGGTGCGCGAACTTTTTCGCAAGCTTGTCTGCCGCATCGCATGTTACGAACAGATCAGTGAGGGCTAGCGGATACACTCTCAACGCATCACAGCAAATCTCAAGAGTTTTTACCAAAATTCGCGAAAGATCAGGTGCGCCTGAAATGTCCTTTGGACCTAGGCTTATTTCACGTACTAAATGTCTAGTTCCATAAGCATCCTTGAAATCATGCGCTTTACGCGTAGCGGAATAGAGATCTCCGACGTTTGGGTGAAGAAATTCACACAGAATTTCGTATGCAATTCGTATTCCTGGAGCTTGCTTATTTAATTTATCGATCGAACTAAGAACATTGCGCGCCGAGACGTCCATGGTTAGTTCAGTTCTAATGTACGCAATCTCATCTTTGCTGGCACTGCGTAGATTGACGTCACGAAGTTTGTTCCAATCCATTTTCGTTCCATATAATGCCTTGCTGATGGTGTTCGCACTTTCTATAAGCGGCGTGCTGGACCCATCCGATGCTAGCGTTGCTTTCGCAAGCGGCTTCAATGCGTCTGCGAGCCACGCGACATGAGCCGTACGCTCTACCAGACTACGCAACATACTATATGGAACCGCAACTTCTTCAGCCTCAAATCCTCGAATGCCTGCTTGGCAGAGTTCACAAGCAATGACGCACTGAGCATGCACAAAAGCCTCAAGCTGTCTGGCGGCTGCGGCTTGGTTGTAAACCGCGGCCCGAAAATGACTCACATCGAAAGCGGGTGGTGCACCGATCCCACCTGATTTGACCCAATGGTAATGCGCGCGCTCGAAAGGTGCCGCTTGAGCTTGGCTGACGAACCTATAATTGAAGCCGCCTTTAAGGCGAGCTTGAAACCCGCTCAAGAGTTCGCGTAGGACGTTCAGTACTGCGTCATGTGCTTCACTGTAGCTATTCCACCGCTCCAGACTGTGTTCATCTCTCATTTCCTACACTCCCCCGAACTGTGGATTTAAGGAAGATCACGCGATCGTCGTTTACAACGAGGGCTTAATTCGGGTCTACCCCACTCGGCTCTCGGCTGCTTCCCCGGCTCCGCATTCTATTGTACCGGTTGGCTGCGTAAACTAGTGCAAGTTCGCTGAACGACATCTGCTCTACCTCGCCAGTCGGTGTGCAAAATGCTATGGCCGCGATCAGCGTTGAACTCTGCCATGTTCCGACGTCGCGCAGCTTGTTGAAGAAGTCACTCGCTCACCCGACCTCGCCGTGATTCACTCGTCTGTCGGCGCGGGAGGGACTGCGGTGCGGGGATCGGACGAGCAGACGGGAGCGCTGTTCAGCTACGTGGACCTCGATGCGCGCGTGCGGCCCGATCATCCGCTTCGGGCGATCCGGCTCTTGGCGAACGAGGCGCTTGCGGGGTTGCAGGCTGATTTCTCGTCGCTCTACTCGGGGACGGGGCGTCCCTCGATCTCGCCGGAGCGGCTGCTCCGGGCTATGCTCGTGCAGGCCTTCTACTCGATCCGCTCTGAGCGCCAGTTGATGGAGGGGCTGGACTTCGACCTCCTGTTCCGCTGGTTCGTCGGGCTCGGCGTCGACGATCCCGTCTGGGACCACTCGACCTTCTCCAAGAGCCGGGACCGCCTGCTGGGAAGGCGACGTCGCCGCGCGCTTCTTGTCGGCGCTGCTCGCCCAGCCGCGCGTGAAGCGACTTCTGTCCGGCGACCACTTCAGCGTGGACGGCAAGCTGATCGAAGCCTGGGCGTCGATGAAGAGCTTCAAGCCCCATGAAACCCCGGGGGATCGGGCGATTCGCCGGCGCCTGGCGGCCGAAGCGCGGAGGTCGACTTCCGCGATGAGAGGCGTTCCAACCAGACGCATGCCTCGACGACCGATCCCGATGCCAGGCTCTCCCGCCGCGGGCCCGGCCAAAGCGGCTGTGGACGGAGATCGTCCGAGTGCATGCCAAGAACTTCGGCGTCTACGGCACACGGAAGGTCTGGCTCCAGCTCAACCGCGAAGGCAGGTCGGCCGCGACCGGATAGCCCGGCTGATGGCGCGTCTCGGTCTCGAAGGCGTGGTGCGCGGCAAGGCGATTAGGAGGACCACGCCGCGGCAGATTGCCCGTTCGATCTGGTCAACCGCCAGTTCAATGCCCCGGCGCCCAACAAGCTCTGGGTTTCCGACTTCACCTACGTCAGCACCTGGGCAGGCATAATCTACGTGGCCTTCGTCATCGACGTCTTCGCCAGGCGGATCGTCGGCTGGTGGGTAAGCATCCGGTGAAGCCCGCGGGATATGCGCTCGCGCGAGTGTCGCTCAGGCAGCATTCTTCTGCTGAGCTGCGGCCTTCCAGTTCCAGGGCAGCAGGTCGTTGATCGCCCGTGCGGGATGTCCGGGCAACCGGGCGAGGACGTCGGCGAGCCACGCTCTTGGGTCGATGTCGTTGAGCTTGGCGGTTTCGATCAGGGTGTACATGGCGGCGGCGCGGCGACCGCCGGCATCGGAGCCGGCGAACGTCCAGTTCTTGCGGCCGATCGCGATGCCGCGGACCGCCCGTTCGGCGGCGTTGTTCGACAGGCAGAGGCGTCCGTCGTCGAGGAAGCGCGTGAAGGCCGGCCAGCGCTTCAGCATGTAGTCGATGGCCCGGGCGGTATCGTTCTTCGGCGAGAGCTGGGCTCGGTCGGCGCGCAGCCGGGTCTCCAAGTCGATGACCAGGGGACGACTGCGCTCTCGTCGGATGGCGAGGCGTTCGTCGGGCGGCCGGCCGTTGATCTCGCCCTCGATCTCGAAGACGGCGTCGATCGCATTTACGGTCGCAGCGGCCATCGGGGCTCGTCGGAGGTCGGCTAGTTCAAAGAACTTGCGCCGGGCATGGGCCCAACACCCCACTTCGAGGATCGGACCGGGCTTCCGATTTGGATCGTAGAGCCG